>NZ_CP013106.1:4440320-4757486 GCF_001431725.1 Halomonas huangheensis
CCATCAGCGGTATACCGCTGGCCGAGGCTGAGTTGAAGGAACTTGCCAAGACGCTGAAGAAGCGCTGTGGTACCGGTGGTGCACTGAAGGACGGCGTGATCGAGATTCAGGGCGATCACCGCGATACGCTCAAGGCGGAACTCGAACGTCAGGGCTTCAAGGTCAAACTGGCGGGTGGCTGATCATCGCCGGCTGGCTCAATCTCCAAGCAGTGTGGGCAACACGTCCTCAGCGGCGGCATCGATCTTCAGGGCAAGCAGGTCATCGGCACGAGTACGACCGCGATTGATACAGGCCACGGGTTGCCCTGCCTTCACACTGGCTCGCACGAAACGAAATCCCGAATAGACCATCAACGACGAGCCAACCACCAGCAACGCCGAGCTCTCCTGCAGTAACCGATGAGCGCTGGCGCTCACCGCTGCCGGCACATTGTCGCCGAAGAACACTACGTCCGGCTTCCAGATACCATCACCACAGCGACCACAACCCGGTACCTCGAAGGACGAGAAGTCCGTCTCCAGGTCGGCGTCACCATCCGGCGCGGCCCGAGCTGGGCTAGCCTTACTACACCAACCGGGATTGCGGAGTGACAGTTCCTCATGCAGAGCGTGGCGCATCTGACGGGCACCGCAGCTCATGCAGATCACTTGATCGGCACGTCCATGCAGGTCCACCACGCGTCCAGCACCAGCTCGTTGGTGCAGCCCATCCACGTTCTGGGTAATGATGCCACTGACCAGCTGCTGACGTTCCAGCTCCGCCAATGCCCAATGAGCAGCATTGGGACGGGCATCCGCCAGGGTACGAAAGCCAATCAGGGCACGCGCCCAATAGCGCTGTCGAGCCATATGGCTAGTCATGAAGGCACGATGCTGAATCGGTGGCGAACGCTTCCAATCACCCTGTTCATCGCGATAGTCAGGGATACCGCTGGCCGTACTGATGCCAGCACCCGTCAACACCGCCAGCGGAGCATGACGCTCGACAAACTCACGCAGGTCCGCGACTATCGAGTGCTGCTGATCCATTTGTTCTGCCATGCACCTCTCCAGTATTGCTCTTTTCCCGCAAAGCGTGGCCCCATGGCCCTGTGGTTGTCTACAATAGTCGCGACCCTAACCCCGATATCGGCAAGGAGTGCCAATGGCCTGGCTCGACTACGTGCTGCCACTGTTCTTCCTCTTTCCGCTCGCCGCGGCTGCCGTGGTAGTAGTGGCTTTGCGTAGCCTGCATGATGCCCGTGTACGCTCTCCCCTCGACGCTCAGCCGATGTGCGAACCAGGGCAGGGCCTACGCGACCGCCTCGACCGTGCCTTTGCCACTCTGTTCCTCAATGCCTCGCTGGGCCCTATCCTGACGCTGGCCCCGTTGGTCTATGGCATGGGCCGCATGGTGTTCTCCGAGCAGCAGAACTGGTTGGAGTGGGCTCTCTACGGCGCCCTATGCACCTTGCTTGCCCTGCTGGTGAGCCTGCGCTTGATTCGAGATTACCAACGCATCCAACGCCTCAAGCTGGGGCTCGCCTGCGAACTGGCCATCGGTCAGGAACTGGAACGCCTGATACGTCCCGAGGCCCATCCCTACTACGTTTTCCATGATGTACCCGCTGACACCTTCATCATCGATCATGTCGCCATCACTCCATATGCCGTGTTCGTGATTGAAGTCCGTGCACGCACTCCTGTCATGGCACCCAGCGGCGAGATTCTCGATAGCGTGACGGTCGAGCACGAACGGCTGCGTTTCCCGGGCTGGAAAGAACGCAAGCCACAACGCAAGGCACGCCAGGCTACCAGTTGGGTACGTGCCTGGCTGAGTCGCGAGCTGGGCCAACAGGTGCCGGTCCACGGCATTCTGGCCCTGCCTGGCTGGAAAGTGGTCAGGGAAGTGCAGAGTGCTGACCTCGATGTGGTCGATGGCGTCGGTCTGGCCGACAGTATCAACCAACTCCGTAGCGGTGCATCGCTGCCCAGCGAAATTCACGACCGACTGATCGTGGCACTGCGCAAGCGTGCTCAGCATGGCGGCTCGCCGCTGGCGAACGACATCTAAGCCTCCATCTGCCTCAGCGGAAGGAGCGTATCTCGATATAGCGCGGGCAACGTCCGTGCGGTTGATCGACAAGGCTGGATGCTGATGGAAAGTCATCGACTCGCTCGGCATCGATGCCGATACGAATCTCGGTAAGAAAACGATCACTGGGCCCTCCGCACTGCAACGAGAGCGCTGAGCCGGTGCCATCTCCAAAGGCATCCTCGAAGGCTGTGATCAATGCATTGCGGCTGACCTCCTCGCCACGGTGCGCGAGCATGAAATCGCCCAGCGCACTGGCATTGACGATTTCCGCCAGTGCTATCGCCCCCTCGAAGAAGTCCTCTTCGTTCACCCCCGTACAGGCACCATGCTTGGCGTACTCGTAACGATCCAGGCAACTGGCGCGACCCGGCATCGAAGCATTCAAGGCATTCTCCAGCTCAGTATCGAACTCGATGGGCGGTCCCATCTCACAGAAACCACCTCGGGGGCGCCGATGCTCGACGAAACAGCCTTCACGATGCCAGGTATCGATATCCAGCCCCTCGTCGATCAGGCGGTCTGGTCGTGACGGCCAGAGGCCATGAATAACGAAGCCGTCATCCGCCGCAGCCATCAACACCGGATCGCGACACTCGCGAGGCGGTTGGCGGCGCGTGGCACAGAACCCGGGGTGCCAGGTCAGCGCCAGGGTATAGCTGTCGAAGTGCTTGCGCTCAAGATCGTCCAGCGCCTGCTGCTGTTCGCGATCTGACAACAGCTGCTGCGCACTGACCAGAGGTGAGCCCAGCAACAGGCCAACCATCAGCACCATGCAGCCACATAGCACTGCTTTCAAGACGCTCCTGTTCAGCCTGAACATGAGTCCTCCCTCCGTGGATGGTAGCCAGCGTGCCAACCGCTCATGGCATTTTCATGACCGTAGCCATGCATTACGACGTCTTGAGCTTACCGCCCATTTCCTGGGCAAGGTCCACTGCATAGTGGTCGGTCATGCCGCCAATGAAGTCGAGCATGCGGCGATAACTGTCATACAGTGACCAGGAAGGCAACGGCGTATTTTCGCCGATCAGCGCCAGCACACGCTGATGCTTGAAGCTCGAGTGGCCAGTGTAGTGCAGCTCATGGGCGGCACCGATGAAGGCCTCAAGCAGGATACCCAAGGTGGTGTAGGCACCGATCTCCAGCTTGGCCTTGCGCGTGTTGCAGAAGATCCGCTTGCGCGCCAGTTCCTTGGCCAGCTTGACCCCCCAGTCCAGGTCCGGGTGACACAGCTCGAGCAGGTCGTCGCGCAAGGTGCCATGCAACAGCTCGTGCTCATGCTCGACAAATACTCGACCGACATCATTTACCGCTCGCTCCATGGCCGCACCACGCAGCGCCGCGATGCGGCGCCGCTGAGACACACCAGCCTCCTGCATCTCGCGGTAATCGGCTGGCTCGCCGCCGGCAATCTGGGTGAGGATCTGGGCGACTTCATCGAAGGCGAGGATATCCATCTCCACACCATCCTCGAGGTCGAGCAGCGCATAGCAGATGTCGTCCGCCGCCTCGACCAGCCACGCCAACGGGTGACGACACCAGCGATGTGGCCCCTGGGGAAGCAACCCCAGGTGATCAGCAACCTGTTCCAGCAGGGCAAGTTCACTCTGATAGCAGCTGAACTTGCCGCTCTGGCCACCATGGCTAGCCGTCCAGGGGTACTTGAGCAGTGTACCGAGCGTTGCAGCGGTAAGGCGCATGCCGCCGCGAAACTGGTTGTATTCAATCTGGGTAACGATACGGAAGCCCTGCGCGTTACCCTCATAGGTCAACAGATCCCTGCGCTCGAGCTCAGACAATCCATCAAGCAATCCGGTACCCCGTACTTCAGCCGATTTGAACCAGTCGCGAATAGCATATTCGCCGGCATGGCCGAAGGGCGGATTACCGATATCGTGCCCAAGACAGGCCGCTTGAACGATCACACCGAGATCCGCCGACGTGATCCCGACCGGTAGCCGATCACCAAGTAACTCTCCAACACTCATACCCAGTGAACGCCCCACACAGCCGACTTCCAGCGAATGAGTCAGACGGGTATGGATATGATCGTTGTCCGCCAGAGGATGAACCTGGGTCTTGCGGCCAAGGCGACGGAAGGAGCCGGAGAAGACGATACGATCATGATCCTTGTGGAAGGGACTACGCCCCACCTCATCACGTGCCGTGCCACGTGTATCATGCAGGCGAACCGGATCCAGCAGTCGCTCCCAGGTCATTGACTTCATCGGCAGCGCTCCTTGTGCAACCAGCCCATCAAAGAACACCATTCTGGCACCCGGTTATACGCTTGACCACAATCGGTCACTACCTGCCACGTGCCAAGACGCCAATACCTGGCCTCTACAGCAGCTGGCACCTGGTAAAAGCCTCTACTCCTGAGTGATCGCTGGCGATGAATCCGGTTGCTGAGGCGCGACTGTCGCTGGTCACCGCAGCGGATAGTTCAACCGAGGCGCCGCCTGAGCAACAGCGAGTACACCAGCCCAGCCACCAATAGTGTCGCGGCAAAGGCATAGATGCCGATGGAGATTCCGCTGTTGATCAGAATGCTCCAGTCTCCACCACTGATCGACATTGCGCGGCGTAGGTTGAACTCCATCTGCCCCCCGAGCAGTAGCCCCAACACCACCGGTACAGTGGGTATCTCCAGTTTGCGCAGTACATAGCCGAGCACACCAAACGCCAGCATCATGTACAGATCGAAGGGGCTATTGTTCAGCGAATAAACGCCAACGAAGGCAATCAATACCACCATCGGCATCAGAAACCACCTCGGAGCCTGCAGCACTCGCGCAAACAGCCCGACCAGCGGCACATTGAGAATCAGCAACATGACATTGCCGATGAACAGCGCCGCCACCAGCCCCCAGACCATGTCCGGTTGCTGGGCAAACAGCAACGGGCCGGGAGTGATATTCATCGACAGCAACAATGCCAACAGAATGGCGGTAGTGCCGCTCCCGGGAATCCCCAGCGACAGCATCGGGATCAATGCGCCCCCGGCTGCGGCATTGTTGCCCGCTTCCGGTGCTGCGACACCGCGTGGATCGCCGTTACCGAAATTACCCTTGCGGCCCAACCAACGCTTCTCGAGCATGTAGGCAAGGAAACTGCCCAGCGACGCCCCGGCACCCGGCAACACGCCTGCCACGAAACCGATTACCGAACCACGGCCGATGGTACCGGCACACGGCAGCGACGCCTTCATTCCCGGCCAGGCGGACCCCAGCCGCATGTGCGGCTTATCAGCATCATGCCGCGTTTCGAGAAACAGCAAACACTCGGAGATCGCAAACAACCCGACCAACGCAACGATGAAGTCGATACCGTCATACAGTTCGTAGGTGCCGAAAGTGAAACGCGCCACTCCCGCCACCGGTTCAACGCCGACGGTGCCCAGTAACAGGCCCAGACAGGCGGCGATAAAGCTCTTGGCAAAACTGCCGCTGGTCACTCCGCCAATGGTCACGAAGGCCAACATGAACAGCGCGAAGTATTCCGCGGGCCCGAACTTGATCGCTACCGCAACCAGCAGCGGCGCAAACAGCGTCAATCCGATGGTGGCCAGAGTCGCTCCGACGAAGGAGGCCACTGCCGACAACCCCAGCGCCTCGCCTCCGCGCCCCTTGAGCGCCATGGGGTAACCATCCAGAGTGGTCATCATCGCCGGTTCATCACCGGGAATATTGAGCACAATCGAGCTGATGCGCCCACCATACATGCAGCCATAGTAGACGCTGACCAGCAGGATCAACGCCGCCGTAGGCGCGAGGCCGAAATTGAAGGCCAGTGGAATCATCAAGGCGACGCCGTTGACGGGCCCCAGGCCGGGCAAGGCACCAATCAGAGTGCCCACCGCGCAACCAATCAACGCCAGCAATAGATGCTCGGGCTGAGTGGCGACGGCAAAGCCATGGGCGAGAAAATCCAGAGTCTCCATATCACTCGCCTCCCAGCCAGGGCATATCCGGTAGCGGAATGCCGAGGGCATACTCGAAAAGCAGATACAGTCCTATGGACAGCCCTATGCCAGCCATCAATGCCTGACGCCAATCGGCACCAAACAATCGCACCAACAGAACGGTTCCCACTAGCGATACCGGTATAAAACCAAACGGCTCCAACAAAGCGGCATATGCAACCAACAACACCAGTACTGCCAGCTGACGCGCCAGTCCGGCCTTGTCTGGCCATCGCTCATTGAAGCCAGGCCTCAACAGCAGATAGCCTGACAGCACCGCCAACGGCACGCTGACCAGGCGTGGAAAGACCCCGGGGCCCACCGGCTGCATGAAGCCAGTGACAAAGGCATGGGAATGCCACCAGGCGGCGACCGCCAGAACCAGCAGCACAGTACCGGCAATGCGATCGCCGACCGGAGCCGACCGGCGATTCTGTTGAGCGTCGGGGTGACCCAGCTCACTCATTGGATAACCCCGATATCACGGGAGATCTCCTCGACGCGATCAATCGACTCCTGCACAAAGTTCGAGAACTCGTCCCCACCACGCCATAGTGGCACCAGTCCGTTCTGCGCTGCGACGTCCTTCCACTCGGAGCTGTCATACAACTGTTGGAGTGTATCGACCATGGCCGCGTAATCCTCATCGGAAACCTCGCCCCCGGTGTAGAACCCGCGCCAGTTGTAGCCGGTCACGTCATACCCCTGTTCGATCGCAGTGGGCAATTCATCGAAAGGCGCCGGTAGCGGTTCCTCGGACAGGACAGCCAGTACCCGAACATCACCGGACTCGATGAAACCGGCCACTTCTCCCAGGTCGGTGGACACCACATCCACATGATTGCCCATCATCTGGGTCACGGCGGGGCCGCCCCCGTCGAACTGCACCCAACGCAGCTGACCGATCTGTTCACTCGCCAGTCCAGCAGCTTCGGCCAGCATCAACGCGCGGATATGGTCCCAACCACCGGCACCGCTGGAGCCAGCCACGGCCAGAGCACTCGGATCTTCGACAATATCCTGGAGGAGTTCTTCGAGGTCCTGATAAGGGCTCTGGTCATCGACCAGAATCACTCCGACATCGGTGCCCAACATACCCAGCCAGCGCATGGTATCGGCATCTCCCGGATAACGCCCTTGCGCGATCTGGGTCATCCCAACGGTACTGGTGGCAACGATCAAGTTACTATCAGCGGCACGCTTGCCGGCGACATTGGAAAATGCCACGGCTCCCACGCCACCGGGCATGTTGGTAACCTGTACAGACCCATCCGTCAGCTCGAGATCCGTCAGCAACTTACCGACGCTACGGCAAGTGAAATCCCAACCACCACCAGGATCAGCAGGTGCGATGCACTCGTCAATAGGTAACGCCAGACCAGGAGTGGAAACCGCGAGCCCCGCGGCCACCAGTGGCAGGCTGAGATAACGCTTGAGATAGCTCCTGGGAAACATAGCTGGCATGTCGTTCTCCTTGTTCCGCTGGTGAGCGGTATTGTTGTGAGGAGCGGAAAGCCTATCGCCGCGGTTGTGATCATGTTGTTTTTCAAACCGCTGATTCAGAGTAGATAATTCCGCAATATATCGCCTACTGCTGTATTCCCCATGAACCTTTCCGCGGACATGCCTTACTGGCTACCAGGGCCAGCTTCATGTGCCTCAAGCGCCGATAGTGAGCTGGTGATGGCGCTGATCTACCGCCACAACGCTGGTGATCCTTGCCGCCCTCCCGATGTTGCTCGTTCCAGTGTTCAAGCGCATGCTGACGCACAACCGTATAATCGACCCCGCGCCACCAATGAAGGCGGCGTCGAAGCCACAGTCTGATCCGGAGTTTGAGCATGTCACCTGCACCTGTAGCAGCCAGCCGTCTCGCAGCCCTGCGTGAAGCCATGCAACGCCATGGCATCGATGCCTGGTGGTTGCCTTCCAGTGATCCCCATCACAGTGAATACCTGCCAGAGCACTGGTCCGGTCGCGAGTGGTTATCAGGCTTCGACGGCTCGGTGGGCACACTGGTGATCACACAGCAGGACGCCGGCGTATGGGTCGACAGCCGTTACTTCGTGCAGGCTGAAACCCAACTGGCCGGTTCTGGCATCGCAATGATGAAGCTGACCCAGGGCCAGGCAGCCGCGCCGATTCAATGGCTGGCAGAGCAGTTGCCTGCTGGCGCCACGATCGGCTACGACGCCCAGGTCGTGTCGCTGGCCCATGCTCGTCAAATGGACGAGATTCTCGGTGGTGCCGGCATCAAGCAACGCGGCGACCTCGACCTCCTCGATGAGATCTGGGGCGAGCGCCCGGCACTGCCTACCGCCAGCATCCAGCCGCATGCTGCTCAGTACCTGGACGAATCCCGCGCCCAGCGCCTGAGCGGAGTGCGTGACGCCATCGCGGAGCATGGCGCCGACTGGCACCTGATTTCGACACTCGACGATATTGCCTGGCTGACCCAACTACGGGGCGCCGACGTCGGCTTCAATCCGGTATTTCTAGCGCACATGCTGATCGGTCGCGACACTGCCACACTATTCGTCGCCCCTGGCAAGATCGACCCAACTCTGAGCGAGGCATTGGCCAGAGACGGCATTCAGATCGCCGACTACAGCGACTGGTCCAGCGCCCTGGCGGCACTGCCGACCAGCCAGAGAATACTGCTCGATCCGGCACGCCTGTCAGTCGGCACTCGCCAGGCACTGCCCGACGCCATGCCGGTGGTCGAGGCCTTCCAGCCCAGCACCCTGGCCAAAGGCTGCAAGACTGACCATGAGCTGAGCTGGGTACGCCAGACCATGGAGATCGATGGTATCGCGCTGTGCCGCTTCTTCGCCTGGTTGGAAAAAAGCCTGGCCGCAGGAGAAAAAGTCACCGAACTGACCATCGACGAGCGTCTTCGTGAACAGCGCCAGCGCGCCGAAAGCTTTTTCTGCGAGAGCTTCAATACCATTGCCGCTTTCAATGCCAATGGTGCCCTGCCTCACTACCATGCCACCGAAGAAGCACATTCGGTGATCGAGGGTGACGGCCTACTGCTGATCGACTCTGGTGGTCAATACTACGGCGGTACCACCGACATCACGCGCATGGTGCCTGTAGGCCAGGTTTCCGCCGCCCAACGCGAGGATTGCAGCCTGGTGCTCAAGGGCATGATTGCCCTGTCTCGTGCGCGCTTCCCGCTGGGGATCGCCGCCCCGCGCCTCGATGCGATTGCCCGTGCGCCGCTATGGGCCACCGGCCGCGACTATGGCCACGGTACCGGCCATGGTGTCGGCTATTTCCTCAACGTCCACGAAGGACCACAGGTGATCAGCTCCGGGGCATCGGTCGCCGCACATACTGCCATGCAGCCGGGCATGATCACCTCCAACGAACCCGGCGTCTATCGTCCCGGCCAGTGGGGCGTGCGCATCGAGAACCTGGTGGCCAACCGCGCCGCTCCCGAGAGTGAGTTCGGCGACTTCCTGGAGTTCGAGACACTGACGCTCTGCCCCATCGATACTCGCTGCCTGGACCTGGCATTGCTGGATGCCGGCGAAATCGAGTGGCTCAACGGCTATCACGCCGAAGTTCGCCAGCGCCTTGCGCCTCATCTCGACGGTGATGCACTGGAGTGGCTGAAGGAACGGACGGAGGCGGTCGACAGGTAAGGGCAAGGAGAAGGTAGAAAAGGGAAGGTAGAAGAGAGAAGACACACCCCAAACCTCGAGTAGCGAACCACGAGGCTACTCCAGTGCTCACAGTCTGGAAACTCGGGGGGGTTGGGGTACTTCTTCCCTCTTCCTTCTTGCTTCTTTTCTCTCGCCTCTCGTTCAATCCTCCGCCAGCGAGGGCAGCAATACCTTGAGCTTTCGGGTCAGGGTATTGCGGCCCCAGCCCAGTAACTCGGCGGCTTCACCCTTGCGGCCTCCGGTGTGCTTGAGCGCTGTCTCGATCAGGATACGCTCGAAGTCGGGTACGGCTTCCTCGAGCAGATGAGTGTGGCCGGCGGCCAGGGCATGATCGGCCCAGTCGCGGAAGGCTTCTCGCCAATCTCCGGTAGCAATACTGCTTTCCCCGCCCAACAACTCCGGCGGTAGATCTTCGACGAGGATCTCACGACCGGATGCCATCACCGTCAGCCAGCGGCAGGTGTTCTCCAACTGCCGTACATTACCGGGCCAGTCGACGCGCGTCAGGTGAGCTTCCGCTTCAGGGGTCAATACCTTGACGTCAGTTGCCAGCTCACGAGCGGCCTCGGCAAGGAAGTGCCGAGTCAGCCGTGGAATGTCCTCACGCCGCTGGGATAGACGCGGTAAGTGAACCCGAATCACATTAAGACGATGGAAAAGATCCTCACGGAAACGTCCGTCGTCGACCAGGGTTTCGAGGTTCTGATGGGTTGCGGCGATGATGCGCACGTCAACCTTGACCGGAGTATGTCCACCGACGCGATAGAATTCGCCATCTGCCAGCACACGCAACAAGCGAGTCTGGGTCTCGGCAGGCATGTCACCAATCTCGTCGAGAAACAGGGTACCGCCATTGGCCTGCTCGAAACGTCCCTGACGCTGCGCCGCAGCACCGGTAAAGGCTCCCTTCTCATGACCGAAGAGTTCCGACTCGATCAAGTCACGGGGAATTGCCGCCATGTTCAGGGCAATGAAGGGCTGCCCTGCACGAGGACTGTGCTGGTGCAGTGCTCGCGCTACACGCTCCTTACCGGTGCCGGACTCACCATTGATCAGCACCGTGATATGCGAATGGGCAAGGCGACCGATGGCTCGGAAGACCTCCTGCATCGCCGGCGCTTCACCGATGATCTCGGTATCCATACCTTCTGGAACAGACACCGGGCGCTGACGCTCGCGAGCATGTGCCACCGCGCGACGTACCAACGCCAGCGCTTCATCGACATCGAACGGCTTTGGCAGGTACTCGAACGCTCCGCCTTGATAGGATGCGACGGCGCTATCCAGATCCGAGTGCGCGGTCATGACAATCACCGGCAGCTCAGGGTGCACCTCCTGTACTCGCGACAACAGATCGAGGCCATCGATCCCGGGCATACGAATATCGGTCACCAGCACATCAGGCGGGTCCTGCAACAAGCGGTCGAGAACACGATCGGCACGATCAATGGTTTCTACATCGAGATCGGGCTGCGCCAGGGCGCGCTCCAGCACCCAGCGAATGGCACGATCATCATCGACGATTACAATGCGTGCAGCATCAGTCATGACGCTTCTCCAGCGGAATCAGCAGTCGGAATTCGGTGCGCCCGGGCTCGGATTCGCACTCGATGAGGCCCTGGTGTTGATGCAGGATCGATTGAGCAATGGACAATCCCAGTCCACTGCCCTCTGCACGGCCTGACACCATGGGGTAGAAAAGGGTTTCGCGCAGCTCCTGCGGAATGCCGGGACCGTTATCGATCACGCTCAGCTCACAGACAAGGCGATGACGGCGGCTGCCAAGGGTAAACTGGCGCCGCGCACGCGTGCGCAGTTGCAGCGTTGGTTGCGGCGTCTCGGACTCGGTGATCGCCTGCACCGCGTTGCGCGCTACATTGAGCACCGCTTGAATCAGTTGTGCTTCATCACCGTGCAGTTCAGGCAGGCTAGGATCGTAGTCGCGCTCCATGGTCACACCGGGCTGCTCGACCAACAGCAACGAACGCACTCGTTCCAGCACACGGTGGATATTGAGTGGCTCATTGCGACTGATGCGATTGGGCCCCAACATCGAATCCACCAGGTCGCGCAGACGATCGACCTCTTCGATGATGATGCGGGTGAACTCCTTCAGTTGAGGCTCACCCTCAAGGTCACGCTCGAGTAGCTGGGCCGCACCACGAATGCCTCCCAGCGGATTCTTGACTTCATGAGCCAACCCTCGCGCCAGCACCTTCATGGTTTCCTGACGCGACTGCAGGGCTTCCTCGCGTGAAATGCGCAGCAGGCGGTCACGCGGCTCCATTTCCAACAGCAATTCGTCTTCCGATAGCGGTGTTACGGTGTAATCAACCGTCATCGGTTCGCCGCCGTTCAGGCAAATTCGGGCTTCGCGCTGAGTATAGGGGTGCAGCGCATCACGTGCCCTGGACAACACCTCCGCGATGTCTTCCTCACCGCCCAGCAACTCGGGCAGGCTGCGACCATCCATGCGCGTCAGACTGATCGCCAACAGTGACTCAGCCGCGGGATTCATCCACGTCAATTTGAGCTCTCTGTCGAGCAACAGTACAGCGGTAGTGAGGTGTTCAGTGATGCCTTGCGTCATGTTGATTCCCGTCAGGTGACAACCCAGCCGACTCATTGCCTTCCATGCCGTGGCCAAGCCTTCAGATGTCACGTCTCTGTAGCGGAGATAACACTGCAAGAAGTGGGCCATGCTTGCCAGAACAGACTCGACGAGCCTTCAAAACCACAACCAGGCGCATCAACACCCCAGACAAGCGCCCTGACCTTCTCTACGGCAGAACACCAGCACGGCGTACAGAGCGTTATACGCACCATCTTAGTGCACTCATATGGTGCAGCGCGAGAGCCACCGTACTGCTCTGGGGCAACAGAACTGTACCTCAGGAGCTGGACCACGCTGACACGGCACCAGTGTCGAGCACCCGTGCTGATACTGGTGACGATCGGCAATGGTCGCGAACACCAGTCGCCAACCCCCTGTCGCTAACCCCTGTCGCTAGCCTCAAACGCAAACCGGCCCCGCCTATCTGGCGGGGCCGGTTTGCAGGACTGTTGCCGCAGAGCGCTCCCTAAAGGAGCGCAAACGGATCAGCAGCTGTAGTACATATCGAACTCGATCGGGTGAGTCGCCATGCGAATACGCTCGACATCCTCGAACTTGAGTTCGATGTAGGCATCGATCATATCGTCGGTGAACACACCACCTTCGGTCAGGAAGGCACGATCCGCATCCAGCGCCGCCAGAGCCTGGTCCAGGCTCTCGGCCACGGTCGGCACGGCCTTGCCTTCTTCCGGAGGCAGGTCATACAGATTCTTGTCCATGGCATCGCCGGGATGAATCTTGTTCTTGATGCCGTCGATACCCGCCATCAGCAGCGCCGCGAAACACAGGTAAGGGTTGGCAGTCGGGTCCGGGAAACGGGCTTCAACACGCTTGGCCTTGGGGCTGGAGGTATACGGAATACGGATGGAGGCAGAGCGGTTACGGGCACTGTAGGCCAGCATAACCGGTGCTTCGAAGCCCGGCACCAGACGCTTGTAGGAGTTGGTCGAGGCATTGGTGAAGGCGTTCAGGGCACGAGCGTGCTTGATCACACCACCGATGTAGTACAGCGCCATGTCCGACAGGCCGGCATACTGGTCGCCAGCGAACTGGTTGACACCATCCTTCCAGAACGACTGGTGGACATGCATGCCACTACCATTATCGCCAACCAGCGGCTTGGGCATGAAAGTCGCGGTCTTGCCATAGGCGTGGGCCACGTTATGCACGACGTACTTCAGGGCCTGAACCTCGTCGGCCTTCTTGACCAGAGTGTTGAAGGCAACACCGATCTCATTCTGCCCCGCGTTGCCCACCTCATGGTGGTGCACTTCGACCTTCTGGCCAACGGCCTCGAGGGTATTACACATCGCGCCACGCATATCGTGGAAGCTGTCGACCGGCGGAACCGGGAAGTAGCCACCCTTGACGCGCGGACGGTGCGCGAGGTTACCACCTTCGATGGTACGGTCGGTCGCCCAGGCACCTTCCTCGGACGAAATCTTGTACATCGCGCCTTCAACGTCGGACTTCCAGTGCACTTCATCAAAGATGAAGAATTCAGGCTCTGGACCAAAGAAGGCGGTATCGCCCAGACCAGCGGACTGCAGGAAGGCCTCGGCACGCTTGGCAATGGAGCGCGGATCACGCTCATAGCCCTGCATGGTCGCTGGCTCGATGATGTCACAGACCAGCACGACGGTGGAATCTTCGGTGAACGGATCCAGGTAAGCAGTACCGTCTTCCGGGCGCAGGATCATGTCGGATTCGTTGATGCCCTTCCAACCGGAAATCGACGAGCCATCGAACATCTGGCCATTCTCGAAAAACTCCTCATCCACGTCACGAGCGGGGATGGTGACATGGTGCTCTTTACCGCGAGTATCTGTGAAGCGCAGATCAACCCACTTCACATCATGTTCTTCAATCAGGGCAAGCGTCTTATCTGACATGTGGTCCTCCACGTTGAACTTGTGTCGTAACTCGAGTCTTGCGACGAATCGGCAATAACATGTCACCGACTCCAGAGTAGGGATATTCCCTGCTTCTTTCGGGGTACTGGAACTGTTGTAGCACGCCCCCGGGCGACTGCCCACGGCGACATGCGCGACACGATGACACTGACAGTCATAATGCAGGCACCATGCCAAGTCTGCACCATCGTGAAGACAATAATCAGCAATTCGATGATTTTCATGAAAAAATTACTATGGCCAAAATTGCTCCACAATGGTTCATATGGCAGATAGGTCCAATTTACGGTGTCGAACACCCGACAATCTGCACCAATATAGTGCCTCGCCCCCTATGTCGCACCAATGTAGTGCTATCGACACTTCCGCGTATTCCGAATGTAAACTATCTCTTGTCGTGCTCTCGACTGGCACCAAACGCAACACAAGGATACACTTCATTACGTAACATCCGATCATCCCGGTGGCCGACCCGGCCAGCTCGGAGCGTCATCTTGAAAACAAGCCTGATCATCGATGCGAGGTCCACGGGAAGTGCGCTTTCCTCGATACTCGCCAGTATTACCCGCCTTTCTTCTGACCATGGCAGAAGCGAGATACTGCTGGTAGACGATGGCGTTCTTGATCAGCACAATCATGACCTGATCGGCAGCGACGTCCGAGTTGTTCGCTGCCGACACACGACACTTGGCCAACGCCTGAATATGGGCGCGTCCCATAGTCAAGGACATATGCTCGGCTTCTGCCAGAATACCCTTGATTCCTGCTGGGTAGCGCGGATGCTGGCTGCAGCAGAGGAACGCGCCGATCTTGCTGAGTGCATGAACTCGATCAACGGCAATCCATTGATCGAAATGCACCCACTACAACGCCGACTGGCCAACTGGCTACGCTGGCACTCTCACCACTCAGCCCGGGCACTGGGGGTAGAGCGAACCTGGTTTGACCGCCTGGGTGGCTTCGACCCGAAGCTGGAAGATGACGCCATGGAGGATCTCGCCATGCGCCTGAAGGCGTGCCGAGCCAATATCGTTACCCAAGGCATATAGCCGAACAGAAAGAATGAACTGACAAGTGGAAAGAAAGAACTGCAGAAAAAACTGCAAGCACCTGCAGATGGCGCTCAAACTCGATACCATGTGACGCTGATTGGTCCGCCCTCACACTTCCCCATATTGACAGAAACGGATGCCTTCGCTACTCGAAGGAGCCAAAAAGCGACCATTCGCGACATTTATCGCGTTTTCAGTTTCCATGTAGTCCGCTGAATCCATTGATAGTTCTGGATTCCCGCAAAAATGAGCCACTATAGAACTGGTAGCCGTAACGGCCCAGGCACTATAATGCTGCCCCAATTTTCCCAGCAGGATCGCGTCGTGATCGAGAATCTTCGCAACATAGCCATCATCGCTCACGTCGACCACGGCAAAACTACCCTGGTCGACAAGCTGCTCAGTCAGTCCGGCACCCTCGACCGCAAGGCCGAAGGTCAAGAGCGGATCATGGACTCCAATGACCAGGAAAAGGAACGTGGCATCACCATCCTGGCCAAGAACACCGCGATCCGCTGGAGCTCTCCTGACGGTCAGGACTACCACATCAATATCGTCGACACCCCCGGGCACGCCGACTTCGGTGGTGAGGTCGAGCGTGTGATGTCGATGGTCGACTCGGTTCTACTGTTGGTCGATGCCGTTGATGGTCCCATGCCGCAGACCCGTTTCGTCACTCAGAAGGCCTTCGACCAGGGCCTGCGCCCGATCGTGGTCGTCAACAAGATTGATCGCCCCGGCGCTCGCCCTGACTGGGTCATCGACCAGATTTTCGACCTGTTCGATAACCTCGGTGCTTCCGATGAGCAGCTCGATTTTCCGATCATCTACTGCTCTGCCCTCAATGGCATCGCTGGTCCCGAGCCTGATCAACTGGCCGAGGACATGTCTCCGATGTTCCAGTCGATCGTCGATATCGTCGAGCCGCCGAAGGTTGAGCTCGATGGCCCGCTGCAGATGCAGATCTCGGCACTGGACTACTCCAGCTATGTCGGCGTTATCGGTCTTGGCCGCATCTCTCGCGGCGCCATGTCGACCAACCAGCAGGTCGTGGTCGTCAACAAGGAAGGCCAGTCTCGCCGTGGCAAGATTGGTCAGGTCATGACCCATATGGGGCTCGAGCGGGTTCCGACCCAGCAGGCCACTGCAGGGGATATCGTCTGCATCACGGGTATTGATGATCTGGCCATCTCGGACACCATCTGTGACCCTGCCGCCGTCGAAGCCCTACCGCCGTTGACTGTCGATGAGCCGACCGTGTCCATGACCTTCCAGGTCAATGACTCTCCCTTCGCCGGCAAGGATGGCAAGTTCGTCACCAGCCGCAATATCAAGGACCGTCTCGATCAGGAGCTGATCCACAACGTTGCACTGCGCGTTGAGCAAGGCGATTCACCGGAGAAGTTCATTGTCTCGGGACGTGGTGAGCTTCACCTCTCGGTATTGATCGAAGGCATGCGTCGTGAAGGCTTCGAGTTGGCCGTTGGCCGCCCTGAAGTCATCATCCGTGAAATCGACGGTCAGAAGCAGGAGCCGTACGAAGAAGTCATCATCGACTGCGAGGAGCAGCACCAAGGCTCGATCATGGAAGAGCTCGGCTACCGCAAGGGTGAGCTCAAGAACATGAACCCGGATGGCAAGGGACGCGTGCGTCTCGACTTCATCATCCCGGCACGCGGTCTGATCGGCTTCCGTGGTCAGTTCCTGACCCTGACATCCGGTACCGGCATCCTTACCAGCCGCTTTGTTCACTATGGCGCCCTGCGTCCCGAGGCATCCATCGAGCGTCGCAACGGAGTGCTGGTGTCCATGGTTCCCGGCAAGGCCCTGGCCTATGCACTGTATGCCCTGCAGGAGCGTGGCAAGCTGATCATCGATCACGGCACCGAGGTCTACGAAGGCATGCTGGTTGGCATCAACAACCGTGCCAACGATATGGTCGTCAATCCGACCAAGGGCAAGAAGCTGGATAACATGCGCGCCTCTGGTAACGATGAAAACATCGTGCTCACGCCGCCGGTCCGCTTCACCCTTGAGCAGGCCATCGAGTTCCTTGATGATGACGAACTGGTCGAGATCACTCCCAACCATATCCGTCTGCGCAAGAAGTTCCTGACCGAGAACGAACGCAAGCGCGCCGGCAAGAAGTAACGCCTCGCTCCCGTCCAGCGTTCCGGTTGCGTTGGACGGGAAGTCTCGTGGGAAGGATGCACGATGCACAGCAACACGTGTGGCTTGGGGCTATGCTTATGACATACTTGGTCATTGACCGAGCCTGATCATTGAAAAACAAGGAGCATCCTGCATGCACAAGCATGTCGAATGGGACGACCCAGGCGCAGACAGCGTCGAGAAGTACTTCGCTGACAAGCCCGACGAGTATCCGACTGCACATATCGGCAGCATCATTGCTGGCCGTTATCACGGCTACTCCGTACGTGTCCGCGTCGAAGCCCGTGTCGAGGATGTCAGTATCGGCAATGTCGTAGCATTGATTTCGGTACGCACTGGCGAGCGTACCAAGAATACCGGAGAGCTGGGCATCGGTGATACGGTGCGTCTCCCTGACAACCTGCGGGCACTTGCTCCTCACGTCGCCGGCAAATAATCCCCTCCGCCCTATCTCGAATCACTGGCCACCCCCTGTGGCCGGTGATCCAGTTGTGCTCTTTCCATGCAGACCTGAGCCGTCTTCACTCAGCCCTGGGGTGCCAGCACCATGCCGGACACCCCGCCCGGCTCTCCCCTCTCGAAAAATCCGACGTCATCACAGCCAATACCACCAGCCCCCTCCGCCAACGAGGGCTTAACGCTCCACGACTAGCCATATAGCGTGCAGTTGTCGCAAAGTGGGGGCATCCGAGTATTGTACCCGGACAATTGGCGAGCCAGACTCAAACAAGAAGGACTGGCACGTTTATCACGCCAACGGACCCAGCAATGAGTACCGATAACGTCTGGACGCACAAGGGCACCTTTCTGCTCGCTGCCGTGGGATCGGCGGTAGGGCTGGGTAACCTATGGCGCTTCCCGTATCTGGTTGGCGAACATGGCGGCGGAGCCTTCATCGCGGTCTATCTCATCTGTATCCTGACCATCGGCACCCCGATTCTGATCGCCGAAATACTGCTTGGGCGCAGCAGTCGGCGAAGTCCGATCATGGGTATGCGCTTTCTGACACGCTGCCACGGTACTTCACGTGGCTGGGAGTCGATTGGCTGGCTGAGTGCCTTTTCAGCGATTCTGGTACTGAGCTTCTACTCAGTGATCAGCGGCTGGGCACTGCATTACCTGGCTGAAATGCTCACAGGCACTCTACGCAACAGTACCAGTACCAGCCTGCAACGGGACTTTGCAGCGCTACTCACCTCTCCGGCTCTACTGACGCTGTATCACACCCTGTTCATCGCCGGTTGCGCGCTTATCGTGGCGCGAGGCATTCACCGGGGCCTGGAAAACGCTCTTCGATTGGTGATGCCACTGCTGTTGGTCATCCTGCTGCTGATTCTGTTCTACGCCAATTCGGTCGGAGACATGTCTGCCGCAGCGCAGTTCATGCTGTCCTTCAACTTCGACCAGTTGAGCCTGACAGGCTGGCTGGAAGCCCTGGGTCAGTCCTTCTTCACCCTGAGCCTCGGTATGGGCGCGATCATGGCCTATGGCGCGTACATGTCCAGCGAGTCATCACTGACGGTGACCGCGCTCAGTATCGCTCTGATCGACACCCTCATCGCGATACTCGCCGGTCTGGCCATCTTCGCGCTGGTGTTCGGAGCAGGCCTGCCCCCTGACGCAGGCCCGGGACTGATGTTCATCTCGCTGCCACTGGCCTTCTCCGCCATGCCTTATGGTGCTCTGCTCGGCAGCCTGTTCTTCGTACTGGTGCTGGGGGCTGCCGCCAGTTCCGCAGTGTCGCTTATCGAGCCGGTCGCTGCCTGGCTGGTCGAACGTTTCGAGCTGGCCCGACCTCTCGCTACCGGCCTGGTGGTGACACTGGCCTGGTTACTGGGGCTGGCCACGGTGTTCAGCTTCAATCTGTGGAAAACCGATAGCCTCTTCCACCAGTGGTTCGGCTCTTCCGCATTCCACGTCTTCGAAATGACCAGTCATGTCACGCTGCCGCTATGTGGGCTACTGACAGCCCTGTTCGCCGGCTGGGCACTAACCCCAACCGAATCGACCAGGGAGATGCATACTCATTCGCACTGGTTGCGCCTGTGGCGACTACTGATCCGCTTCGTCGCCCCCACCGGTGTAGCTTTCGTATTTCTGCGGGCGCTGCCATGGATTGAGGGTTATCTGTTGCCGACATTGGGAGCGATAATCATCGTCGGAGCCTTTGCCGCAAGCCGTATTCTTGCCAGTCCCAGGGGAGCGAGTGGAACATGAATTGACCAACTGATCGGCACCTGGGCACTCACACAACCAACAACAATATTTCAGGACTGATGGACGCTATGACTCCCATAATCGATGTGCGTCATGTCAACAAGGCCTTCGGTGGCCTGCATGTCATCAACGACTGTTCGATTCAGGTCGAACAAGGCTCGGTTACCGGGTTGATCGGCCCCAATGGTGCAGGCAAGTCGACGCTGTTCAATATCATCGCTGGTTCACTGCCACTCGATAGCGGTCAGGTGCTGCTGGACGGTGAGGACATTACCAACCGTCCGGCCAACGAGCTTTTCCACAAGGGCCTGTTACGCACCTTCCAGATCGCTCATGAATTCTCGAACCTGACGGCGCTGGAAAACCTGATGATGGTCCCGCCGAACCAGGCGGGCGAATCGCTCAAGAGTGTCTGGCTTGCGCCACATCGTGTGCGCGAACAGGAAAGCGAGATCAAGCAGCGCGCGCTGGAAGTGATCGAGTTCATCGGTCTCAATCATGTACGTAATGAGTTGGCGGGAAACCTCTCGGGTGGCCAGAAGAAGCTCCTCGAACTGGGCCGAACCATGATGACCGATGCACGTGTGGTACTACTCGATGAGATCGCCGCGGGGGTCAATCGCACTCTGCTCGGCGACCTGGTGGGCAACATTGAGCGTCTTAACCGCGAGCTCGGCTACACCTTCCTGGTGATCGAACACGATATGGATATGATCGCCAGGCTCTGCGACCCGGTCATCGTATTGGCGCAGGGCTCGGTCATGGTTGAAGGTTCGATCGAGGAAATCCAGAACAACCCCGAAGTCATTGAGGCCTATTTCGGAGCCGGAGCCGCCTGAGCCAACCGGCTCCGTTCACAACAAATGACGACTAACGTCACAACAAGGCTAACGTCACAACAACAAGCGGAACCTACCCACGAGGGCGGTTCCCGATAACGCAGAGACAACAACCATGCCTCTACTTGATGCACAGGCCGTGCAAGGTGGCTATGGCGGCATGAACATCCTCAACGGGGTGGACATGACCATCGATGCCAACGAGATCGGCGTTATTGTCGGCCCCAACGGGGCGGGCAAGTCGACCATGCTCAAGGCCATCTTCGGCCTGCTACACGTCACACAAGGAACCATCCTCTTCCATGACCAACCCATCCATAACCTCGCGACCAACCGACTGGTCGAGCTGGGGATGGGCTTCGTCCCTCAGGAACACAATGTGTTCCCGAGCCTGACAGTGAAGGAAAACCTCGAGATGGGCGCCTTTCTCAAGGCATCCAATACTCGACGCATGCTGCAGAATATCTACGAGTTCTTTCCCCCACTTTACGAGAAGCGCCATCAGCCTGCTGGAGAGCTATCCGGCGGACAACGCCAGATGGTGGCGATGGGCCGCGCCTTGATGGCTGAACCGAAGCTACTGCTGCTCGACGAACCCACGGCCGGGTTGTCGCCCAAGTACATGCAGGAAATTTTCGACCGTGTGAAGCAAATCAATGCCACCGGCGTCGGGATCTTGATGGTGGAGCAGAATGCTCGCCAGGCGCTGGGCATCGCCGACAAGGGCTTTGTGCTTGCCGCAGGCCAGAACCGCTTCACCGATACCGGCCAGGCCCTGCTGGCAGATCCGGATGTCGCCCGCAGCTTCCTCGGCGGCTGATGCTGCCCTCCTCTGAGCGGAGATTTCGCCTTGAACGAGTTCGTCTTCTTCATCAACAACGTAGTGATCGCCGGCAGTGTCACCGGCTCGATCTATGCGATTGGCGCGGTGGGCATTACGCTGGTGTTCAGCATCATGCGTTTTGCCCATTTTGCCCACGCCGATATGATGACCTTTGGCGCCTTCATGGTGCTACTACTGACCACCATGTTCCCTGGTGCCGGGGCAGCGTTGGGGATCCCCACGGCGATTATCATGCTGCCACTGGCGATCATACTCACGGCCCTGTTGGCAGTAACCATCGACCGTATCTTCTATCGCCCACTGCGTGCTCATGGCGTCAAGCCGATAGTGATGGTGATTGGGTCGCTGGGAGTGACGTTGATTCTGCAGGGGCTGATTCGCCTGTTCGCCGGCACTGGAGGCCAGAGCCTGTACGTCGATGACCGCAAGGAGATCTTCCGCATCGCCGTGCCCATTGAAGGGGTGAGGATGCCAGTGGTAATCACTGAGCCTCAGCTCTATCTGTTTGCACTGACCATCCTCGCGGTTATCGGCCTGCACCTGTTTCTGTCGCGCTCCCGGCTGGGCAAGGCCATGCGCGCGATGTCCGATAACCCGGACCTGGCCCGCGCCTCCGGTATCAACACCAACATGATTGTTGCCGTCACCTGGATACTCGCGGGCGGCCTGGCCGCGATCGCCGGAACCCTGCTGGCCATGGATGTCACCTTCAAGCCGGACCTGAGCTTCCACATCCTGCTACCGATCTTTGCCGCTGCCATCGTCGGAGGCGTCGGCCAACCGTTTGGTGCCATCGCCGGAGGCTTTGTGGTCGGCTTCGCCGAAACGCTGGCGGTCTTCAACTGGAATGTGCTGCTGCGTCCCTTCCGCGACAGCATGCCGACATGGCTGGAACTGCCCAGCAATCTGGCGTTCGTCGGTACCGAATACAAGATCGTAGTGCCGTTCTTCATTCTCGTCGCCATCCTGGTGTGGCGTCCGACCGGTATCTTCAAGGGCAAGGTGATCTGATGAGCAACCAGAATCTTCACCGCCGCGAGGCAGTCAATGAGACGACCAGCACCTTCCCGTTCCGCGAGCTGATCATGCTGACCGCGGTGGCACTCGCCGTGGGAGCCGTCTTCCTGTTCATGGGGCCGGCCTACAGTACACGCATGATGGTAGAAGCCAGCTGCTACGCCATTCTTGCCCTCGGCCTGACCATTCAATGGGGCTATGGCGGCCAGTTCAATGCGGGTGTCATGGGCTTCGTGGCATTGGGTGGCTTTTCGGCAATGACTTTTACCGTGCCGGTCAATCAGGCCTTCTGGGATAGCGACCTGCCGGGACAACTGGGTATGGCTCTGCTGTGGATCATCATCGCCATCGCGGTGGTCATCGGCGCATCACGCCTGCATCGTATCGGCATTCCCAAACGCCTGCGGACCGTAATCACCGTGGTACTGGGCATCGTGCTGTACATGGTGGCCATCACCCACTTCCGTGAAGTGGCCGATCAGATCGAGAGTCAGGCTGGTTTCATCGGCGGCTTCGGGCTGCCGGTCTGGGTCGGCTGGGTCATCGGTGGCGCGCTGGCCGGAGGGGTCGGCTACTTCATCGGGCATATCTGTCTCGGGCTGCGTAGCGACTACCTCGCTATCGCCACCCTCGGTATTGCCGAGATCATCAAGGCCTTTCTCAAGAATGCCGACTGGCTGACGCGTGGTACTGCGACCGTATCCCCGCTTCCCTGGCCGGTCCCCGGCCCCGCCGAGTTGGGATTCACCCTGGCGAGGGCAGCCTACCTGTCCGTCACCGCGCTGATGATTGTGGCGTTCTTCATCCTACTGCAGCGCGCCCATAACTCCCCCTGGGGCAGGATGATTCGCGCCATTCGTGATAACGAAGTTTCGTCTGCGGCAATGGGCAAGAACATCAACCGCCGCCGTCTCGAGATCTTTGTGCTGGGCTGCATCCTGATCGGCATCGGCGGTGCCGCCCTCGGCAGCTTCAACAGCATCTTCGATCCTCAGGGCTTCCTGCCCCTCAACCATACCTTCCTGGTGCTGGTGATGGTGATTCTCGGCGGTCCCGGTAACAACTTCGGTACCATTCTCGGCGCCGTGGCGGTGTATATCATCTGGGTGATGTCCGAGCCGCTGGCCCTGTGGCTGATGGAGATCATGGCTAACGTCGGCCACAACAACTTCGGCTGGGAATTACCCAGTAACCTCGAAAGCCGCGCCCTCCAGGCCCGGGTACTGGTGATCGGGCTACTGATCACCATCGTGCTGCGTGTCGCACCCAAGGGATTGCTACCGGAGAAGGTCAAGCATCATGGTTGATGTGAAGCTACGAGCGACGAGCTGCACTGTGCAGCTCGTCGCTCGTGAGGTTGATGCCCAATCAGCCCCTTGCTGGGGCTGGCTGGGCTTGTCCATCAGGCATCAGGCTCGACAAAGCCCTTGACGGTAAAGGAGCCGTTCTCGATCACCATTTCCTCGACGACGCCGGGTACATCACCGCTCTCGTCGAAGTCCTGGGTCCCGGCAGCGCCTTCATAGTTGATGTCCTTGCCATCGGCGAGCAAGCCAATGGCCTTCTCCCATTCACCAGGCAAGATTACTTCACCCGGTGGTGACGACACGCTGCGCAGGGCTTCCGACACCCCCTCACGATCGGCGCTGCCGTTCTTCTGGATAGCCAACGCCAGCAGGAAGGCGGCATCGTATGCCTGAGGCGCAAACACCGCGCTGGGATCGTAACCGGCAGCCCTGGCCTGCTCGGCGTAAAGGTCAGTGCCTGGAAGGTCCGGGCTGCCTGGGCGTGTGGCGATCATTCCATCCAGCACATCAGCACCGATTGCCTCGACAATGCTGTCGCTGACCATGCCATCGGCGCCTACATACTGAGTGAAGACACCACTCTCGTAGGCCTGGCGCAGTACGGTCTGTCCAGAAGTGTCAGCGTAGGCCAGAACAACAAGAGTCGGAGCACCGGTGGCGGACAGCGTGCCCAGTTCACCACGGTAACTGGCGCGGTTTTCCTCGTGGGCGAGGTTTTCCAGTACCGAGCCACCACCATCTTCAAAGGCGGCGCTGAAGGCTTCGGAAAGCCCCTTTCCGTAGTCATTGTTGACGTAGGTGACCGCCACTTCCGTGATGTCCTTGTCGAGCAGCAACTTGGCCAGCATCTGCCCCTGATAGGCATCGGACGTCACCGTGCGGAAGACCAGATCGTTGTCGTCGAGCTCAGTCACTGCCGGCGCTGTCGAGGCCGGAGAAACCATGGTTACACCACCGGGAATACCGGCATTGTTGGCTGCCGCGATGGTTGCGCCGGTACAGAGCGCACCGACAATCGCCGTCACCTGCTCAGTGTTGACCATGCGATCGGCCGCGTTGGATGCCGCCGATGCATCGGCGCAGGTGGTATCACCCGTGGGCATCACCAGCTTCTGTCCATCGAGGATTCCGCCTTGCTCGTTGACCTGGGCAGCTGCCAACTCGGCACCATCGAAGATACCCGGCGTCATTGACTCGATACCGCCGGTAAAGCCACCAAGAAAGCCGATCTTCACATCGGCCTGTGCCATCGAACTGACTGCCAACGTCGTCGCCGCTACGGCAGTCACCAGTACGCGCTTTTTCATGATTGTTGGTCTCGCTCTGATTGTACTGAGTCTGAATGTTCTGAGACTGAATGTTCTGAGGTCGTTCTCTGCATGAGTTGTATGTTGCCTCACCCATTAATCTGGAAGGGGAGCGGATAAAACTCAAGTTGGCCCCGCCAACGTTCACATACGCCATCGGCGTGTTCGCGGCGTGTGCGGATTGCTTCCTATACTGCAGAGGATCATCTGTGCAGGAGCCAACAGCGGACCTGCGCAACACTCACGACCCCAGCATTCCCCGCGAAAGGAGGTCCTGATGCGTCCTGCACTCTGCACTGTCACCGCACTGGCAAGTGTTCTCTTTACCGCCAGTAGCCAGGCCGGCGAGAACGTTGACTACCGTGTCGCCGACGAGGATTTCACTGGCTACCTTGCAGCAGCCGAAGGCGAACCACGGGGCACGGTCCTGATCGTTCACGATTGGGATGGGCTGACCGGCTACGAACGTCAACGCGCCGACATGCTGGCTGCAGCAGGCTACGATGCCTTTGCCATCGACCTGTACGGTAGCGGCAATCGCCCAGTGGAAACCGCCGCGAGGAAGGCGGAAACGGCAGCACTCTACGAGGACCGAGAGCGAATGAGAGAGCTGACCCTGGCGGGTCTGGCACAGGCCAGAACCTCGGGAGTAGCCGAACCCACCGTGGTCATGGGCTACTGCTTCGGAGGGGCGGTAATACTCGAACTGGCCCGCTCGGGACTCGCGGACCAGGTAGTCGGCTACGCCACCTTTCATGGTGGACTCGATACCCCGGAGGGACAGAGCTATTCCAGTGGTACTCCCCCTATACTGATTGCCCACGGCGGAGCAGACAGTTCGATCGACATGGACCAGGTCGCTGCATTGTCCAAAGAGCTCGAAGCAGCCGAGGTACCCTATCAAATCGAAGTCTACTCCGGTGCACCTCATGCCTTTACGGTCTTCGGCAGCGACAGGTACCGCGAGCAAGCGGATCAGGCATCCTGGTCAGCCTTCCAGGACCTGCTCATGCAAACCCTTGGGCCAGCCGCACCAGAGGCCTGATCCTCACCGGTACCCCCTGAAATCGCATGCATCGGCCAGCCAGCTCGCGGAGAGAGATCCAAACGGCTCAAGCATGAAAGTTATTGATGGTCATTTTCTGTAGAATGCCCGCCGGCAAACTGCTCGAAGACAGCAAATGAGTCGCTCCAGCGGGGCACTCGTGCGCTTGCTGTCTTCGGTAGTTGGCATGACCTCCCGATCAATAACAGTTCCACCAATTCGGATCTTCCGCCATGACCCAAACTGCTCCTGATCAACGTCCCAACCTGTGGCGGCGTATCCCGCTTTGGCAAAAGATCCTCGTCGGCCTGGTTCTCGGTGTTATCACCGGTAGCGTGATGGGCGAGAACGCGAGCATCTTCAAACCTCTGGGTGATATCTTCATCAACGCCATCAAGATGCTGATCGTGCCGTTGGTGTTCTCTACACTGGTAGTGGGTATAACTGCCATGCGCGACCCACAGAAAATGGGCCGCATCGGTGCACGAACCATTGCGCTGTATCTGCTGACAACGGCTTTCGCGATTTCAATTGGCCTGCTGGCTTCCTGGCTGTTCCAGCCCGGTGTCGGCCTGGACATGACCTTCGAGCCCAATCCTGATGCCGGTCAGGAAGCCCCAAGCCTGGTCGAGATTCTGGTCGGACTGGTGCCGCAGAACCCGATCGACGCCCTGGCGACAGGCAACATTCTGCAGATCATCGTATTTGCCATCGGTCTCGGTATCTCGCTGACCCTGATTGGCGAAAAGGGCGAGCCGGTCGTGCGTGTGTTCGAGAGCTTTGCCGAAGCCATGGTCAAATTGACCAGTCTGGTGATGGCCATTGCTCCCTTCGGTGTCTTTGGCTTGATCGCCCACGTGGCCGGCAGCTACGGACCAGAAGTGTTGCTGCCGCTGGTCAAGGTCATCGGTGTCGCCTATCTGGCGAGTATCCTGCACGTCGTAGTGGTCTACTCGGGGTTCCTGGCCCTGCTCGGCCGTCTCAACCCCGTGCGCTACCTGCAGGGAATTCTCGACGCACTGGTCGTCGCCTATTCCTCGGCATCGTCATCCGGCACCCTGCCGGTCTCACTACGCTGCGCTACCCGCAACCTGGGGGTTTCCGAAGGTGTGGCTGGCTTCGTGCTGCCGGTTGGCGCGACCATCAATATGGACGGTACCGCCATCTACCAGGGCGTGGTTGCAGTATTCATCGCTCAGTTGATCGGTGTCGACCTGAGTCTCGCCGACTACGGCATGATCATTGTCACCGGAACACTGGCCTCGATCGGCACAGCAGGAGTGCCCGGAGCCGGCCTGGTAATGCTGTCCATCGTCATGGCGCAGATTGGTCTGCCACTGGAAGCTCTTGCCGTGGTTGCCGGTATCGACCGCATCCTCGATATGGCACGTACCAGCGTCAATGTTGCAGGTGATCTGATGGTGACCACCCTGGTCGGCAAGAGCGAAGGCGAGCTCGACGAGAAGATCTACAACTCCACACACAAGTCGTAGGCTTTGCGAACGCCACATTCTCGGTAGTGTCCTTCCTCTCTGAGGTTATATGCGCCAGCCTGACGGCTGGCGCATTGCGTTCCACAACGGCCCGCCACCAGGTGGACCGTAGAACTGCTACAGTGACAGTTAGCACCAACGCCGTTGGACGCTTCTGCATAGTGAGGGCCAGCATGCAACTTACCGAGCTTTCGGGCAGTCGTTTCGAGATCGGTCAAGGCCATGCCCGCCAGCACCGTCAGGCGATCATTGCCAGCATCGATGTCTATGACCGGTTGTTCCATGACATGGCCGGCCTGCGCTGGCACGAGGCGAGGCGCGATGCCGAGGCATTTCTGCCGATGATCGAAAAGCGCTTCCCGGAGATCATTGAGGAAATGAGTGGAATGGCTGAGGAAATCGGTGGCGACTTAAGCGATATCCTCACGCTCAACTGCCGCAGTGAAATCTCCCTGACCCGCGCCAGCGGAGGCTGCTCAGCACTATCACTGCTCAACCACGGCCATCAATGGCTGGCCCAGAACTGGGACTGGCGTGCCGACCAGGCCAATCACCTGGTGGCACTGCGCATCAGCGCTCCCGGAGTACCACGCCTGTTGACTATCGGCGAAGCCGGTATGGTAGGCAAGATAGGGCTCAATGAATGCGGGATCGGCGTTGCACTCAATGCCATTCGCTCCGCAACCTGTGGCGAGGGCCTCCCGATACATGTTGCTTTGCGCCGGATTCTGGAGTGCCGCAGCTTCGAGCAGGCCGAGGCAGTTGCCGAAGATGGCGTCTGCGCCCCTGCGCACTTCCTGATTGCCGATGGCGAAGGGCATGCGCAGGGCTATGAAGTCCATTCAGGCACGCCGGGCCGTATTCCGCCTCGTGATGACCTGATCACCCATACCAACCATCTCGTTAGTGATACAGCGACTCATTGGGTCGAGGATTTTCCCAAACCGGATTCCTGGGCACGTCAGGCACGACTGGATTCTCTCGCGGAAAGGCTGCGTGACGAGTGCGGAGAGGAGCTGGTGGCTGCTCGAGTATTCGAATTGCTCGGCGACCATACCGATGGCGAAGAGTCACTCTGCCGTCATTACAATGCTCAGCTACCTGCTGATGAGCAGATGGAAACTCTGTTCAGCGTGGTCATGGACCTCAGCGAGAAAACTCTCTGGCTTCGTCACGACAAACCCTGCCAGATGCATGATTCAATGCGCTTGCATCCTTGATTTACCCTTTCCTCGCCCTTGATTGGGTGGTTCCTGGCAAGTCAGTTCCGGATGGGGCATTTCACCCTTGAGATACTGCTCGGTAGTGAGCAGAAACAGGCGCCGAAACAGTTCGTGGATGGCTTCCTCACGTCGCAGGGCCAATATTTCCGGGTCATTCTCGGCATCCTCGGTCACCTTGGGGTACTCCCAGGCCATGCGCATTGACCCTGAAGATACGTCAAAGATTTCCAGCGTCGGATTGGCACCGTGCAAAGCGGTCTTGATGCGATAGGACATGACAACCTCCTGATGGCAGACCATGGGGACATCCCATATTGGGGTATTCCATCCAAGGGCATTCCGTCTCTAGAGCATTCCGTCTCTGGAGCATTCCATTGAATGACTGGAATCCCATAGAACAAATCAATGATAATCATTGTCATTTGCAATATGGTCGCATATCCCGATGATGTCAAGTTGTGGAAGTCATCGCTTCCGCTGACTACCCCAGGGAGGAGAGGCATTGTTGCGAGGATAAATGGTAGGTGTTATCTTTTGATAATACTTATCAATAACATTTCAAGCAAAGCGGCTTCATCCGAGCGTCGTCACTCGCCCTGGTTCAGCCGTGCTTGATGACATACGCAGATGGATCCTTCTCGCATGGTTACCTCTCCCGATACTCCTCAGCCTTCATCACAGCCCACCAATCACGGGCCACGCCCCAGGTGGCCGACGGTCATTTCGAGTAGCGAACTATTGGGTGATGATGATCAGCTCATCATCGAGCATAACGGCCAGCACTATCGACTGCGCCGCACACGGCAGAACAAACTGATCTTGACGCTCTGACCCTTCACTACCACCACATTTTCAGCCAGCCAGGGCGCCAGCCCAAGCCAGCCAGACAATAGCGGAAGCCAACAGCAATGAAACGCATGCTCCATACTGGCAACTGGCTGGCCCTGGCGCTCGGGTCCACTCTCGCCCCCACAGCCCTTGCCCAGAACGACTCTTCCCCTGACATGGCAGACAGTACCGCGCATAGCGATGTCGAAACCATGCTGGTTACCGAAACACGTCTGCCGGGTGATTTTCAGCGTGCCCCACTGATCATCGACGTCATTACTCGCGATGATCCAGCGCTGGCCACGGCTACACGCTGGGAAGATGTCATCTCCCAGCAACCCGGTGTTCACGTCAGCGGCAGCGGACGGCGCAATGGCCAGTTCGTGAGCATGCGAGGCTTCGACAACCAGGGGGTATTGATTCGCCTCGACGGTGTGCGTCAGGACATTACTACCGGACACCTCGGCAGCTTTTTCATCGACCCCGGGCTGCTCAAGGAAGTACAGATTGCGCGCGGCGCCTTGTCGAGCCTGTACGGCAGCAACGCCATGGGCGGCGTCATCAACCTGACCACCGTCGATGCGGAAGACCTGCTGGCACCCGGCGAGGACAGCGGGGCGCGTGTCTCGGTATCCGCCGCAACGGGCAACCACGAACTTGGTACCAATCTGAGCCTCTTCGGTCGTAGCGGAGAAGGTACCGGCAGTCTGGATGGTCTGGTATCACTGGGCTACAGCGAGTCCGGCGATATTCGCCGGGCCGGTGGGGAAGATGCCGAAGACGATGCGCAACTGGACAGTCTGCTGGCTAGGGGTGGTTGGCAGGTGGCCAATGACCACCGGCTGACAGCCAGTTGGCAACACTACCAGGAAGACAGCCGGCAGCCATCCAACCCTCAGCAGCTTACCGCCTCGGCCAGCAACCCTGAAGTTGACCGCGATGTCACCAGCGACAACGTCCAGATTGCTCACCACTGGACACCGGATGCGGAGACCTCGCTGCAGACTCGCCTGACACTGAGCCGCCAGGACATCGATGACAACGATTCACGAACCCTGACACGCTACGGGCTGCAGAGCGATGGTGTCACACGACTGGATCACGGTTGGCTCAGTCAGACGCTGGTATTCGGCTTCGAGGTCGAACAGGCCGAGCAGAACGCCAGTGCTGGTGCATCAGGCTTCCCCGATGCCGACATCGATACCAGCGCCGTCTATGTCGATGACACCCTGACCGTCGGCCGCTATCTGGCAGATGGCGGGGCCGGTGAGTTCGACCTTGGCCTGGGGCTGCGTTATGACAACTACCAGGCCTCCAATCAGGATGGCGACAACAGCAATCACGATGAGCTGTCACCGCGGCTACGCTTCGCCTGGCGGCCCACCTCAGACTTGATGCTCTACAGCGGGTACGCTGAAGCCTTCCGCGCACCAACGCTGACCGAGCTGTATACCACCGACCGTCACTTCGCAGGCTTCTGCGCCGGCCCATTCTTCTGTGTGCCGGACAACTTCTGGGTGCCCAACCCTGAGCTATCCCCGGAAACCAGCCATACCTGGGAAAGCGGTTTCAACTGGCAACTGGGCGAGCTCTCACTTCGCGGTAGCTACTTCGATACCCATGCGGATGACTTCATCGACACCGAAGTCGACATCCTTGCCGGCACCACTCAAGCGATCAACGTCTCCCGTGCTCACCTGTGGGGCTATGACCTGCGCCTTGGCTACCAGCCCAATGCACTGCCGGAACTGGATACTTTCGCGGCGCTGTCTGAGGTCTCCGGCCGCGACCGCGACAGTGGCGAGGAACTGGGCAGCCAGACACCCCTTGAAGCCACGCTAGGTGCCGATTGGCACTTTTCCGGTAACAACCTGAGCCTGGGTTGGCGCGGGCGATTCGCCCAATCTTTCGACGGTACCGAAGACGGTACTCAACTGCCTGGCTATGGCCTCAACGACCTGCAACTGGCATGGCAACCTGGTGCACAGCTTTCAACCTCCCTGCGTCTGGCCAATGCCGGCGACAAGGAGTGGTACCGCCCGGACGGCAGCCTCGGCGATGGCCGCAGCCTGCTGGCCAATATCAGCTACCAATGGTAGGAGGTCCAACCATGAGCGATGATCAGCGTAACGCCATCCTCGACGCCTTTCGCGCGCTGCGTGAATCCAGCCCTCGCACGCCTGCCATCACCCTTGCCGAGCGCCTGGGCGTCAGCGAAGGAACCCTGCAGGCCGCACGTCTGGGTGAGGATGTCACCACCCTACCCTATGCCCCACATACTCTAGCGGCGATGTTCCACAAACTGGGGCCCGTCAAGGCCCTGACACGCTCGAGCCTGGCCGTGCTGGAGCAAACAGGTATCTATCCGCGGGCCAGCGGTAGTGGCCATGCTGGTCTGCTGCTCGACCCCGGTGGCCTGGACTTGCGCCTGATCTACCGGCAGTGGCATTGGGCTTGCCTGATTCGGGATGAACTTCCCGAAGGTATCCGCTTCAGCGTGCAGATCTTTGATCGTAATGGGCGTGCGGTGCACAAGGCCTTCTGCCAATCTCCCGCTCACCACGATTACTGGCAGGCGATTGCAGATGAAGGCAGCGATGACGCGCCCTGCTTCGTGGGACTTGGCGAGCCGGCCGCCAGTGAGCCCCCATCCGTATCGCCCACCAGCCTCGGTGAGGAGTGGGCGAAGATGAGTGACGTGCACCAGTTCTTTGGTCTGCTGCACCGCCATCAACTGCGTCGACGCGATGCCAACGCGATGATGGAAGGACGCTTTACTCGCGCCCTGACCAGTAGTTGCGTAGAGCAGTTGCTGCATGATGCCGCCGCCACGGAGCAGAGTGTGATGATCTTTGTCGCGAGCCCCGGCTGTGTACAGATCCGTAGCGGAGTGATTCCGCAGCCGGAGCGCAAACGCGGTTGGCTCAATCTGTTCGCCGCAGACGCGACTCTTCACCTCGACGACACCGCCATCGCCGAAGTCTGGGAGGTCTTCAAGCCCAACCGTGATGGCGGCGTCACCAGCCTTGAAGCCTTCGATGCCACCGGCGAATTGGTCCTGCAGTTATATGGGGAGCGCCGCGAAGGTCAGCAGGAAGCTGCAGGCTGGCGCCGTCTACTGCAAAGCCTTCAGCAGCGAGGCTCTGCAGCATGATGAGCATCGGCAACGCCTGGGGCGTCTGCATGGTCAAGGCCCAGCGCATTCTTCCAGCGGTCATGGTGGCAATGATGGCCAGCGGATTCAGTCACTCCAGCGATGCCTCTACACGCACCCTGGTACTGGGCCCGGACGTCGCCGAGATCGTCGCGGCGCTCGGCGAGAGTGATAGCGTGATCGGGCGCGATGATACCGTCGATTGGCCCACTGAGCTGGCCGAGTTGCCATCCCTTGGCTATCTACGCCAACTGTCCGGCGAGAGTGTGCTGAGCTTGTCGCCTCAGCGAGTGATTGCCGCCCATGCCGCTGGCCCTCGAGAGGTTCTGGCATTGATCGAAGCCAGTGGCATCGAGTTGATTCACTTCGACGAGGCCTCCCACCTGGACAACCTCGACGAGCGCATTGCGACCATTGCCAAGGCATACGACAAGCCGCTCGAGGGCCAGATGCTGATTGATGAGATGGACGCCAGACACCAACGGGCCGCCTCCCTGCCACCACTGAGCGACCTACGCGTCATGTTCATTCTCCACCATGGCAGCACCACCCCGATGGTCGCCGGTCGCGGCACCCTGGCACAGCAACTCATCGAGATGCTGGGAGCGACCAACGCCTTTGCCGAGATGCAGGGCTATCGTCCGATATCTGCTGAAGGGCTGGTGCCAGCAGCACCCGATGTGGTGGTCCTGCCTGAAGCAGGCCTCACAGCACTGGGAGGTCCCGACAGACTCTGGCAGCTCCCCGGCCTGGCACTGACACCGGCCGGCAAGGCTCATCACTACGTAACCATCGACAGTAGCGCACTACTCGGCATGGGGCTGCGTACCGCCGATGCATTGGTGGAGTTGCATGGCGAGCTGGCCGCGCTGAATGACGACGACTCTCCATGAACATATCTGCCCTTGCGCGCCATGAGCGCCCTTCCAGCCGCCCCAACCAGCGCTCACGACGATTGTGGTGGCTGATGCTACTGTTGGTGCTGGCTCTGGTATGGGCGGCCTGTAGTGGTCCACTCGGCCTCAGCTGGCAGATGCTGCACAACAGTGAGGCCAACGGCAGTTGGCAGGTCTGGTGGCAATTGCGCGTACCGCGCCTATTGCTCGGACTAGGGGTAGGCATGCTGCTGGCGGGAACCGGTACCGCCATGCAGGGCCTGTTCCGCAATCCACTGGCTGACCCGACCTTGCTGGGCATGGCCAGTGGCGCCGGCTGCGCAGTAGCCTTGTGGATTGTCCTGCTGGATGGCAGTCACAGTGCACTGGGTTTGTACGGCCAATTCTTCGCCGGCTTCATCGGTGCTTTTCTGGTCGGTCTGCTGGTCTTCAGTCTCGGCAGTGCGCGCCAGGGCAGCGCGGCCCTGTTTACACTGCTGCTCGCTGGCCTGGCTATCAACACCCTTGCTGGCGCCGGTGGAGGACTATTGGCCTTCGTCGCCAACGATCAGCAATTGCGTCAACTCAGCCTGTGGGGCATGGGTAGCCTGGCCAATGCCCTGTGGCCAGCAGTCATCGGCCTGTGGCTCGCGACTCCCGTTGCCCTTGGCATACTGCTGCGTAGTCGCAACGATCTCGATCTACTGCAACTCGGGGATCTCACCGCGCATGCGGCAGGACTGGATATTCCACAACTTCGTCGTCGTGTGATCCTCGCCTGCGCTCTGGGAGTAGGAGTCAGCGTCGCGCTGGCCGGCATCATCGGCTTTATCGGTCTGTTGATACCCCACTGCCTACGACTATGGCTGGGCCCGGGGCACCGCCTGCTGATGCCGGCATCGATGCTTGGTGGCGCTCTCTTGCTGATCCTTGCCGATGGCCTGGCACGCATTCTGGCCTCACCGGCCGAGATACCGGTGGGACTCCTCACCAGCCTTATCGGTGGGCCCTATTTCCTGTGGTTGCTGCTGAGGGAGAGCCCACGATGCTGACTCTGGATACGGCAGGGTTCGACAGCATGCCCTGGCTGGCCCCCATCGATGATCAAGTCCGCCCCGGGGAGCTGTTGGCCATCGTCGGCCCCAATGGCGCCGGAAAGAGCACGCTACTGCGGCTGCTGAGCGGCTTCCAGACTCCTGATCAGGGACGAGTGATGCTGGACGGTCTGCAGTTAAGGCAATGGTCTGTGGCGAGTCTGGCGAAAAGGCGCGCGCTGGTCGCCCAACAGGAGCGTCCGGCCTTTGCCTGGCCTGTCAGAGAGCTGGTGGCACTGGGTGCCCAGTGTGGTGACGATGAAGTTGCTGACACCCTGCGCGAACTGGAGTTGGATCAACTGGCGTCACGCAGTGTACTGACCCTGTCCGGTGGCGAACTACAGCGAGTCATGATCGCCCGCGCCCTCTGTCAGCTGAAAAGCGCAGAGAAAGGAGCACGCTACCTGCTGCTTGATGAACCAACCAGCGCGCTCGACATCGGCCAACAACAGAACCTGATGCGCCTGCTCCATCGCCAAACCCGCCATTCCGAGCTGGCAGTGGTCTGCGTACTGCACGACCTCAACCTCGCTAGCCGCTTCGCCGACCGAGTGTGGTTGATGCATCAGGGCTACCGCATCGATGCGGGTCACCCCGGCGATGTGCTGCGTGCCGAGCTCCTGGCGCCGATCTATCGCGCCGAATTGGATGATATTGCCTGTGGCGACGGTGAAGGCGCACTGCTGGCGATTCGTCGCTAGCGTATCGATGGTATCCCCAGCACACCACAGAACCAGAAATATCAGCACTCGTGGAGATGGCCGACCGCTATATTCAAGTGGAAACCTTTTGCGTAGGTAGACACTATGATGCCCCTCCGCTACCCGCTCCTCACCAGCACTATCGTGGCCTTGGTGGTGTTGCTGTCCGCGCCGGTCATGGCACAGTCCCTCGAGTCACCCGAGTTGACGGCGATGTCCCATCTCGAGCGGTATGACAATGTTATTGTTCTCGATAACGACGAAGCTGCTCACTTCTTTCAGGGTATTCGTTCCCACGAATCAACAGCCGCCGGTTTCAGGATACAGGTCGAGAAGGAATTCGTTATTGACCGTATCAGATATGCACCGCCTGGTAGCGTCATCGTTGCCGCCGACGGCATCACGACCGGCGAAATCCCCACCGATCCACGATGTGGATACCTCGAAACCGAGTGTGGCCTTATGGCAACGCTCAAGGAAACGCTCGAAGCCCCTCTCTATCTCAGTGAAGATTGCCTGGAGACAGGGGGAAACTGCCTGGAGTTCGTGTTTGCCAACGCAGGGCTTGTCGATGTCATCAAGAGCGGGCAACTGAGGATCACTGCTCCTGTAGCGATTCATGCGGATGACCACTGCTTTTCGGATAGTATGGCAACGGCCATCGACTCTGATTCCGATGTTTTCAGCAGGCAGATCATGGAGCTGGACTGCGCAGGCTCTGGCCCCCCTGGCGCCTTCCCCCTCGCCCCATCAGCAACGGATGCCATAGCGTCAATGTCATCCTTTCATATGCAGCATTCCAACATGCTGGACCTCACTGCCCGGCATGATGGCCTTTGCGAGGCACCGCGCGGCCATTGGTCGGGAGTGCTGAACCCGAAAACCCGCACTCTGACGCCATACGAGGGTGTCGAGTTGGACATTGACTATCGAGCCATGCTCTTGCTGATTCAGGATCTGCATTTCGATAATGGGAGCGTCAAAGGCGAAATGTCGCTGGCCGCCTGTCAATCGGGGGAAGTCGCTCTCAACGTTGAGGCACAGCCTGATACGGCTATGATCCCGATCTGGGCAAGAGCCAGTGGGCCTCGCCTGATGGTGTTGGGCGGTTGGCTACCGCTCGTCTATTCCACCACCGCACGTCTGGACCTAGGGCTGGCCAGCAGTGCCAATATCAATCTGAATCCCTTGCTGTCATTTGCCAGCGTCGAACGATATGGCGTCAACTTTTCAGCATGGGGTCCAGATACCAATACAGAGACAACCCGGCATTTTGCCATTGAGCTCGGCGATTGGAATCATGTCACCACTACGCTCAATACCAGCGTTCGATTACTTCCCGCACTCCAGATCAATTTCTACGGTGCTGCTGGTCCCTTTGCTGGAGCGGAGCTGGCACTACAAGGCAGACTCAGTGCCCGAGGCGGCAACAGCACTATCGGAACAGCGCTGCGTTCCTCTCTCAACGCGGGAATCGATGCGCGCATTATCGACCAGCGCTTTACGCATAGCTGGCCGCTGAGCCAATGTGGCATGGGAGGCAGCATCAGTGAAACCGTCCCCTCCTGTCGTGACTCAGAGCATAATGAAGCAGGACGCAGCCTTTGAAATTTGACGGCTGTCTCAACCAGTCCCAGCCAGCGCTTCCTCGACTACGGCTCTGGCGCTATCGGACATCGGTAGAGCCAGTGCCAATTCATGAGCCTGAGGAGACATCTTGCGCCAGGTCTTCTGAACGATGCGTACCAGGTGAGCATGATCGACCTGCTGCGAGAAATCGGCGAAGTAGTTCTCGAGGAATACCAGACAGGCGCAGTCTTCGACCGCCTGAGTGCCAGGATCTCGCCCCAATCCCTGTTTGCGTATCATACGCGCGCTGTCATCAGCATCGCCGTCGGCGTATCCCGCCTCACGCATGATCTCCGCCGTCAGTTCACCCGCACGCTGCCCCTGATCTCGGCGCCAGGTCAGATAGCCGACGCGACCTTCCGGATAGTCGTCACGCGGGACTTCCCAACGCTTGAGATGCTGAGCACGCACGGCGAGTCGCAGGCATTCACCAGGCTCGTCGACCAATCGCTCCAGCCAGGCACTCATGCGTCCGGCATGCCACAGTTCGAGGGGCTGTGATTCCTCATCAACAGTTACCCGACGCGGATCTTCGGCATGTAAGCTATCCAACGCCTGTAGCGCCTTGTGGTAGGGCGTCTCGTTCATGGTCTCTCCGGATTCACGGTCGTCAATCCTTCATGGTAGCGCCTGACATCGTGACATGCTGCTGTGGATTACCGATCCATGGCCTGCCTCAAGAGTCGGCGTATGATTCAGCGCAGCAGGAAGGGATTCCACCTAACTTCAGCATTTATCGATATCAGCAGGCGCCAACCACTGTGCTGCTTGCGACCAGTGCCTGAAAATGCAGAAGCCGGCGTTAAAACGCCGGCTTCTGCGGAGTGTCTGGCTATCACGATCAGAACGTGTAGACCACGCTACCGGTCAGGCTGTCGATATTGCCGATATCACCGGTATCAATACGCTCAACCTCAAGGCGACCCGTGACATCAAACAACTTCAGACGTGCGCCGATACCATAGACAGGATCAGTACCATCGAAGTTACGATCCAGATCACCAGCCCCTCTACGCTCAGCATCCCAATCAGCAAAGCCTGCCTTGCCATAAACACCGAAGGGACCGAAGCTCAGTCCGGCAATTCCCATTGCCTGCCAGCTGTCGATTTCCAGTGACGCTGAATGCCCATCGATATGGTCATGCAGTTCGCTGCCGTTCATATAGGAAAGCTCTGCGCCCAGATCCAGGAATGGCAACCAGCCGAAGTTGTAGCCGGCAAATACCTTGCCCAACCCGGCCTCGTCGTCGAAGTCCTTGTCGCCCTGGAGCTGGCCCGCGCCAGCACCCAGATAGAAACCGGTATTACCACCGGCCAGGCAGTGGGAAGACATCAACAACAGGATTGCGCTCAGGCTTGCGGCCCAGAACGTTCCGCGACGCACGATCAGTGACATCGGACAAACTCCATTTGAGATCCCTCGACCTGCGCAGAAGCACTTACAGGTAACAACATTAAAGTCTATCGCGGGATAACTGTTCTTGCAGTGGGAATTTTTCTTCTACGCCAGAAAAAGTAGCACTGCGCTCCACTCCCCGGCGGCGGATATTTTGCAGAATCAAACACCTATAGGCAAGTACACGCTACATAACTGTTTCCGCATCTCACAGCAGACCGCCACAGCATAGAATAACTCCGTTTCCTTCGATGCTATCGCCGCATTCTGACGTAGCCTTGAACAGTATTGTTATGTTATAACTTTTTTCATCGTAGTGGAGTCTGTTTATGTCACATCGTCATCGCCCCGAGGGGCCTTGCCACTTTTCCCTGATGTCATTGTCGATCTGGCGACGTCTCGCCTTGGTCTCGGTACCGCTGGTGGCGCTGTGGACAGCAGTCGCCTGGTCTTCCGGGTGGTGGCACTGATGTCTTGCCTGCAACTCAAGGATCTGCAACTGGCACGCAGCGGACGCACCGTTCTGGAGCACCTCGATGGTCACTTCCAGGCAGCGGCAATTACCGCGCTGATTGGTGCCAATGGTGCCGGCAAGAGCACTCTGATCCAGGCCATCATGGGCACACTGACGCCAGTCAGCGGCAGTGTCGAATGCCAGGTGCCCGCCGCGCGCCGCGCCTGGTTGCCACAACAACTCGCCCTTGATCTCAGTTTCCCGATGAGTGTCGAGGAACTGATCATGACCGGCACTTGGCCAAGTCACGGTGCCTTCAAGGGCTATTGTGGCGCTCATTACCGACGCGGCCGCGAGATCATGCAACGCCTGGGCATATCCCATCTCGCCCACCGCCCTCTCGGCGAACTGTCCGGAGGCCAACGCCAGCGCGCACTGATCGGACGCACACTGATGCAGGAAGCCGAACTGCTGCTGCTCGACGAGCCGTTCGCCAATGTCGACGTCGATACGGTCGAGATATTGATGGACGTGCTGCGCGAAATGGCTCGTAAAGGTGCGACGATCATCATCGTGCTGCATGACATGAATCAGTTGGCGAAGCTTGCCGATGACGTGTTGATCCTGACCGAGGGCCACGGCCGCTGGGCAACACCGGATGCACTGGCCGACCGCCAGACCGGCCTGTCACGACCACCACGCCTGCCGCTGACATTCCCGGGATCTGTCTGAATGCTCGAGTTGATTACTACCACACTTCACAGCTGGCTGATCGCACCTTTCAGCTACAGCTTCATGGAACGCGCGCTGGTTGCCAGCCTGGCGTTGTCGCTCGCGGCGCCGCCGTTAGGAGTGTTCCTGATGCTGCGCGGCATGAGCCTGATCGGCGATGCCATGTCACACGCCATTTTGCCGGGCGTGGCACTGGGCTTCCTCATGGCCGGCTTCTCACTACCCGCCATGAGCCTGGGCGGCATGCTGTCCGGACTATTGGTAGCGGTGCTGGCCGGCAGCGTTTCACAGCTCACAGGGCATCGTGAAGACTCGGCCATGGCAAGTTTTTTCCTGATTTCGCTCGCAGGCGGAGTCATGTTGGTGTCGTTCGGCGGCAGTAGTGTCGATCTAACCCACGTGCTGTTCGGTTCTATCCTCGCTGTGGATTCCACCGCGCTGTTGCTGATCGCGGCCATCAGCACGCTGATCGTCATCACCCTCGCCATTATCTTCCGAGCCCTGGTTGTCGAGTGCCTCGACCCACTGTTCCTGCGCGGCCAGGGGGTAAAGGGTGGTCTGGTCCATGGCGTATTCCTGGCACTGGTAGTGCTCAACCTGACCGCCGGCTTCCAGACGCTTGGCACGTTGATGGCGGTTGGTCTGATGATGCTGCCCGCCACTACGGCGCGCTTCTGGAGTACACGCCTTGAAGGTCTGATGGTGCTGTCAGTCGTTATCGCACTGTTTGCCAGTATCGGCGGCCTGCTGCTGTCCTACCACCTCAGCCTCCCCTCCGGCCCGGCAATCATTCTACTGGCCGGCTGTGCCTACCTGCTTTCCGCGCTGTTCGGACGTCATCACAGCCTGACCGCAAGACTGCGTCGTCGGGCGACACCGCTGTCCAACAGTATTGACCACTAGTCGTTCCCGCCACCGGAGTTGTCTTGATGCTGCCACACACCTTCCGTCGTCGCTCTACCCAGCTGTTGGCCGCCATGCTGCCAGCCCTTGGACTTGCCAGCACGGCCCAGGCCGATGAGCCTGTTGAAGTCGTCACCAGCTTCAGCGTCCTCGCGGATATTACGCGCCAGGTGGGCGGCGATCACGTCGAAGTGACCTCGCTGGTCGGCCCCGATAGCGACCCTCACGTCTACAGCCCTCGCCCCAGCGACGCTCGCTCGCTGGCCGAAGCCGATCTGGTGGTCCTCAACGGCCTGCAGTTTGAAGGCTGGATGACCCGCCTGATCGACTCCAGTGGCTATAGCGGAGAGACGGTGGTGGCCACCGATGGTATCGAGCCGCTGCCTTATCATGGTCACTCCATCGGCGATGCCGGACACGAACATGCAGCTGATGAGCATGAGCATGCAGCGGATGAGCACGGCCATGAACATGACCATGACCACGCGCCCCATGACCATGAGGAAGACACCCACGCTGGGCACGAAGGCCACCACCATGGCGAATTCGACCCTCATGCCTGGCTGGATCTGGCAGCAGGTCAGGTCTATGCCGCCAATATTCGCGACGGTTTGATCGCCGTCGACCCGGAACATGAAGCCGATTACCGCGAGCAGGCTGAAGACTATATTGAACAGCTGGTCGCCGCCGACGAGAAGATTCATACCCTGTTTGCCGACGTCCCCACCAACGCCGAGGTCATCGTTAACCATGATGCCTTCGGTCATTTCTCACGCGCCTATGGCGTTCGGTTCCTGTCACCAGTTGGTCTATCCACAGAGGCCGAGCCTTCAGCGGCAGATATCGCCAAACTGATCGGAGTGGTCGACGAGCATCAGATTCCAGCTCTTTACCTGGAGAGTATGTCCAGCCCACGCCTGATCCAGCAGTTATCCGACGAGACGGGAGTCCCGATTGTCGGCACGCTCTACACCGGCGCGCTTTCGGTATCCGGCGATACCTCCAGCTATCTGGGTATGGTGATGCATAATGCCGAGATACTGCATGAAGGGCTGGTGGGTGCCGGCGACCACGACCACGACCACGACCACGACCACGACCACGACCACGACCATTGAGTCCAGTCGTTGACATCCGGCACGTCAAGGCCAGTGACTGAGGGCCGCCACTGCAGCCCTCTCCAGGGCCACCATTATCAATGGTCGTCTTTCCCGGTCCATCGCAGTCCTGCGATGGACCTTTCTTTTGCCGGATCGAACAACCTGAGCCACGCTGGTAGAGGGATTTACCTACCTACGAGGCCACATCATGGCTGACATTGACTACAGTCTGGACCGGCATATAACGCTCAAGGCACTGGCTCACGCCCTATCTCATGGTTTCTCACCGATCGTGGAAGTCGAGTCCATGGATGGTATCTATACCGTGCGCTTTCACCATGCCAATGGTGCTACTGAGCTGAGCGATGACGCCGGGATGACCCGCACCTTCCTCGGCACCGGTGAGATTCGCGAAATGTTGGGAGACCTGGGGCTGACCCATGGTGTGCTGACCTGGTCGGATCAGTGTGGTGACGAAATGATCGGTGTTGAAGGGCATGCCATGACGCCTGAAGAGATGCTGGCCCATGGCACCCGAATCTCCTTTCGGTAATCTGGTGCCGACATGGCGTAGTACAGAAGTCATTGGCACTTGGCGCGGTGTGCGGTTATGTCTACCTTTTGGGGATGACCTGATTCATCACCGCATGGACCCGCCTCGATGAACCACACCCTGCCCTGCTTTGCCTTATGTCGTCTGCTGATGTCCTGCCTACTGCTGTCAGTACTGGCCGGCTGTGCTGGCCCGCAACTTTCGACCACCGACGGCAAGGGCCTGTCAATGGAACGCACACTGGTTCTCCAGCAAGCTCGCAGCGCCCTGGGGACTCCCTACCGCTATGGAGGCAGCGACGCCCAGGGCCTGGACTGCTCCGGACTGGTACAGATGGCCTACCTCCAGGCCGGCATTTCTCTGCCCCGCTCATCCAGCGATCAATACCAGCAGCTGCCGCACATCAAGTCAGCACGCCCCGGCGACCTGTTGTTCTTTGCTACCGGTTCAGGGTCCTCGGTCAGCCATGTCGGCATCTACATGGGTAATGACACCATGATCCATGCTCCGGGCAGCGGTCGCACCGTCACCACCACCTCGCTGTCCAACGGTTACTGGCAGGAGCACTATGTCGGTGCTGCTGCACCTGCGCCATAGCGATCAGAACTTCAGGACCAATACCTTCAGAACCATAGACCTTCAGAACCATAGACCTTCAGAACCATAGCACGCCGGGATCATTGAACAGCCCGAGAAGATCAAGAAATGATGATATGCAAAGCGGTTGTTGGCGGTTAACCATACACCATGCAAGACTGGGGGCTCGCTGTTCAAGACAGTACCAACACCTGTAGCGATCTCACCCCCTACCATTTGAGGAGAACGCCATGACACTGAGACTGGGAGACACCGCTCCGGACTTCACTCAGGACAGTACAGCAGGTCCCATCAGCTTCCATGAATGGGCAGGAGACAACTGGGTCATCCTGTTTTCCCATCCCAAGGACTTTACGCCGGTCTGCACCACAGAGTTGGGTGAAGTTTCACGCCTCAAGCCGCAATTCGAGGCACGTAACACCAAAGCCATTGGCCTCTCGGTCGACCCTATCGAGGACCACCATGCCTGGGCAGGTGATATCGAAGACACCCAGGGGCATGGGCTCAACTTTCCACTGTTGGCGGATGGCGACCGCAAGGTCAGTGATCTCTATGGCATGATTCATCCCAATGCCAATGACACCCTGACAGTACGTAGCGTCTACATCATCGACCCAGCGAAAAAGGTTCGACTGACACTGACCTATCCGGCCAGTACCGGACGCAACTTTGCCGAAATCCTGCGTGTTCTCGATAGCCTCCAACTGACCGATAACCACAAGGTGGCCACGCCGGTGAACTGGCAGGATGGTGATCGCTGCATCATTGTGCCCGCGGTCAGCAACGAGGAAGCCACCAACATGTTTCCCGATGGCTGGGATGAGGTTCGCCCCTATCTGCGCTACGTGAAGCAGCCAAATCACTCCTGATGGCTTCCCGTCCACGACAACTCAGGCACTTGTTGCCTGAGTTGCCTGGCCTGATGTTCCGGGCCGGGTATACGGACTGAGCTGTTGCTGGGGCTACAGGTTGCAACAGGATCGTCACCGTTTCGTCACGGCGCTTGAATACAGCAACGCCTAAAGTAGCCAGCAGCTATCTCCAACAAGCAACATCTCGACGAGAAAGGCCTCCACAGCAAACGTCTCCACTGAAAGGTCCGGGTCCATGACAGTCACCAGCCAGCTCCGCCGGTATCGACTCACCAGCCTTGCCCTGAGTGTTACGCTCGCGCTTGCCGCCATCAGCCTGGTAGCACTCTGGCCCACCGGCCAACATACCCTCCTGCTGCTGAGCCTGACACTGCCTTGTCTGGCGACCTGGCAAAGTACTGGCTCCAGCTCCACAGCGGAGAAACACCGTTACTCCGGTCTCGCCGAAACCATCAACCATCTCACATTGGCAGGCCTTGGCACCTTCATCGTGCTGCAGCTACTCCATTAGACCCTGTCTCGAAAGTCGGTGAGTGGTAGTCAGACAAGGCAGGAATCAGTGAAAAGGTGAAGTTTACCAGGAGTAAATAAGCGCCTTGCAGCGGGTTTCAACGCCGTATGGGTGAGCGTGGACACTTCTCAGGCAGCACCTGGCCGGCCTTTACAGACCCCAACAAAGCAGGGATAGTGCCTCTCAACAACACCGCCCCAATGGTCAGCCAGCTGAGCCTCCCCGGCCTGTCGGCAACTTCTTGAAAGGCGGCGGAGGGCGTCGCGCTACCCACTTGCGGTCTTTCAGCACGCCTCCGCCCGGAGGCACTGAATGTCATCCAGCAATATGCATACAAGTCTTTCCCCTCAAGACAGCGCGATGCGCCTTGAGCAACTGCGTCACACCACGCCCTTGATCCACAACATCACCAACTATGTCGCCATGAACAGCATGGCCAATATCCTGTTGGCGCTGGGTGCATCGCCAGCGATGGTCCATGCACGCGAGGAAGTCGCCGAGTTCGCCAGCATTGCCCACGCCTTGACCATCAATATCGGGACCTTGTCAGCGGATTGGTTGGAAGCCATGCAACAGGCCGCACGAAGCGCCACACAGCACGGCAAGCCCTGGGTATTTGACCCAGTGGCAGTCGGCGCCACTCAGTATCGCCAGCAAGCTGGACGCCTACTGATTGCTGAGCGGCCCAGTGTCATTCGCGGCAATGCCTCGGAAATTCTCGCCCTGGCGCAGCAGGCAAGTACGGGGCGCGGTGTCGATTCGACCGCCGCCAGCGACGCGGCTCGTGATGCCGCCAGCGAGTTGGCGCGCGCGACTGGCGCCGTGGTCGCCGTGACGGGTGAGATCGACCTGGTGACCGATGGCAAACGCCTGGCACGGATCCACGGCGGACACCCAATGATGCCTCGCGTCACCACTCTTGGTTGCAGCCTGACGGGTGTGGTTGCCGCCTTCATTGCCACATCCGAGGATACGTTCCTCGCTACCTGCGCGGCTCTGGCCTGCTATGCCGAAGCCGGCCGTATTGCCGGGGCCGCATCCAGTGGTCCCGGTAGCTTTTCCAGCGCTTTTCTCGATGCTCTCTACCAGCTCGATGCCGGTTCCCTGCCCCCCGTGGAGATTACCCATGTCGAATGAACGCCACTTTCACCCAAGGCAATTGAGCGTATACCTGGTCACTGATCCGGGGCTCTGTGAAAGCTACGGACTGGAACGCACGGTCATGGATGCCGTACAGGGTGGCGCAACCTTGATACAGCTACGCGATAAACATGCTCCCGATAGCGAGTTGATCGACATCGCAACCCGCCTCAAGTCGGTCATGGCGGAGTCCGGCGTGCCGTTGGTGATCAATGATCGCGTCGCCGTCGCCGAGGCCAGTGGTGCCGATGGCGTGCATCTGGGGCAGGATGACGGAGATGTGGCCGACGCCCGCCGGCGCCTTGGCAATACAGCGATCATCGGTCTCTCCGTGCAGAACGTGGAGCAACTGCACACACTCGACACCACATCGCTCGACTATCTCGGTCTGGGTCCAGTGTTCGCCACCGCCACCAAGAGCGATCACGCAGCACCGCTGGGGTTCGAAGGACTCGCCCGACTGATTGCCGCCAGCCCGCTACCCAACGTCGCCATCGGCGGACTCAAGGCCGAACACGCCGCACAGATCCGCCAGGCGGGTGCCGATGGCATCGCCATCATCTCAGCCATCTGTGGCCAACCCGATCCGAAAGCGGCAACGCAGGAATTGGTTAGGGAGTGGGAAAGGTCGTAAGGAAAAAGAAGGAAGAAGGTGCTATGCCCCCGATTTTGTAGACACCTCCCTTTACAGGATGAGGAGAGGTGTCATGCTTCTACGTACACGTCGTCGGTATACGCCTGAATTCAAGCAGCATGTGGTTCAGTGCTCTCTGGAATCGGCGGATTCCCAAGCGGTCATTGCTGCCAGGTTCGACGTACCTACCAGTGTCCTTGAACGGTGGAGGAGAGAGCACGTGTCGACTCATGAGAAGGATCAGAAGCCACTGCCCAACCGGGGAGCCTCGAAGAGCCTGGCTGACCTCGAACGCGAGAACCGCCAGCTCCGCAAGCAGTTGGCACGCAAGGAGCTGGAGGTAGAGATCCTAAAAAAGGCCGAAGAGTACTTTGCCAAGGGCATGAAGTAAGGTTCCGCTTCATCCAGCGTTTTCATGGTGATCAATATCCGGTCGCCATGATGTGCAAAGTACTCGGAGTGTCTCGATCCGGCTTCTATCGCTGGGCGTCCAGGACGCCATCGAAGCGCTGCCAGGCCAATCAAGCACTGTCGATGTTTCTGCATCAGGAAGCTGAGCAGCAGCATGGGATTCCCGGCTACCGCAAGCTCTGGTATTCCGCAGTGCAGTCAGGCTTCATCTGCAGCCAGAACCGAGTCCAACGACTGCTTCAGCGCATGGGATATCGCTCTGTGACAGCTCCTCGCCCTGGTTGGCGCAAACCAAAGCCCGGTATCCCGGTACGCCCCAATCTGCTCAACAGAGGCTTCTGTGTCGACGAGCCTGACCGTGTCTGGGTATCGGACATCACTCAGGTTCGGTGTCAGGAAGGCTGGCTCTACATTGCTACGGTCATGGACCTGTACTCGCGTCGCGTGGTCGGTCATGCCTGCAGCCCTCAGGTGGATGCCACCCTGGTGAAAGAAGCTGTAGTGGAGGCGCTGAGCTGGCGGTCGATCACTGAGGGAGACAGCCTGTTCCACTCAGATCAGGGAGCTCAGTATCGCAGTGAGGACGTGCTGAAAACACTGAATGGGGCCGGCTTTACGATCAGCATGTCTCGGCGAGGGAACTGTTGGGACAACGCCTGTGCAGAGAGTTTCTTTTCTCTGATGAAGCGGGAGTGGCTGCATCATCTGGGGCTGGTGACGCGTGAGGAAATGAAGAAGGCGGTGAAATACTACATTGAAGAGTACTACGATGGAGTCCGCGCTCACGAGACCCTGGGCGGATTAACCCCCAGGGACTACGAGTTGGCGGCCTAAACCGAGGTGTCTACTTTTTCAGGGGCACACCAAAGGAAGAACCTTCCCTCTTCCTTCTTCCCTCTGCCCTCTGTCTTCTGTCTTCTGTCCTCTGTCCTCTTTCTAAGCCGTCGGCCGCCTCTTCAGCGATGTCCGCCCTTCCTGGTAGGCGATCAGCAGGCCGCTGCCGATAATCATGGTGCCGCCCAGCAATACCCAGATGTCCGGGATTTCTCCCCAGAATATCCAGCCGAGCAACACCGCCCATACCATCGCGGTGTAATCAAAGGGTGCAGCTATCGCTGCCGGTGCGTAGCGGAAGGCCTGGGTGATACAGGCGGTGGCGCCTACACCGAAAACGCCGGATACCAGAAACGCCGGCCAATGCCAGGGCTCCGGAGTTGTCCACACCAGCGGTAAACACAGTGCGGCAAGGATGAACGGCACCAGGTTCATATAGAAGACCATCGCCCATAGCTGCTCTCGCCCGCCGTAGCGCCTCGCCGTAATCATCATCAGTGCATAGAAGACCGCTGCACCCAGCATCGCCAGTGCGCCGAGGGAAATACCATCCGAACCGGGTCGCACCACCACCAGTACTCCGGCAAAGCCCAGTAATGACGCACCCAATACCGGCAGGCTGACCTTCTCACCCAGCAGAGGAACCGACAGCAAGGTGACGAACAAGGGCGCCGCGAACGCAATCGCAGTGCCCTCGGCCAGCGGCATCAAGGTCAGGCCGAGGATGAAACACCCCATACAGCCGGCATAGATCAAGCCACGCACCAGGTGCACGCCCGGCCGTCGGGTGCCGAGTAGGCGTAGACCACCCCCGAAATGGGCAAGGAGCATGATCAATGGCAGTGATACCAGAGTGCGAAAGAAGATGATCTGCAACGGTGAATGCACAGCCCCCAACCACTTGGAAATTGCATCACCCAGAGCCAGACACAGCACCCCGAGACACATGAAGGCAATTCCCTTGATTGATGACGACATCCTTCCCTCCATGAAAGTATCGGTAGCCTGCAAACAAACCCAAGCGCTCAACACCAGGGGGATTCAACAGGCAAGGCAAGCAACAACCATTCGAGATAGAGCGTATAACCATAGCGATGTGGCAACGGACAAGTTTCCAGGGTCTCTAACGAAAATGCCCGCCAGAGGCGGGCATTCGAGGCTGCTGGAAAGCCTACATACCGGGAACCACCATGCAGTCCATGCCTTGCTGAACCAGTGATTGGCAGGCGGTGCGCGCCTGACTCTCCTGTAGATCAACAAGGCGGGCCCGATAAACTCCAGCACTATCGACACGGGCAACGGCCACACGGGCGTCACCCAACTCATCGGCCAACCGATCGGCCGCACGAGCTGCCTGGCTCCGCGCATGGTCCTCACTACTGAAAGCCCCGACCTGAACACCCCACTCACCGCTACCACTGGATGCTACAGCGGTTGGCGCAGGCGAAGCTGCTGGCGTAGGAGCTGATACAGGGGCTGGAGCAGAGGTTTGAGAAGAGGCCACCGCAGGCACCGACGCAGAAACCGGCACCGGAGAGGAAGCCAGATTGGACAGAGGATCTCTGGCCGAACTGCCGCCACTGGAACCTACCGGCGAGGAGCTGATGTCACGCACGGCGGGTGTCGTCGACGCCACCTGTGAAGGCGCCGGGGCAATCACTGACTCCACTCGAGACGGCTGCACGGCCGCCGGGGACACCGGTACAGGTGCTGTCCTCGCCACCTGAATGGTCGGCGAGCGGGCCGGCGCCGACATCATGCCCGGCTGCGGCTGCATCAACAGGCCACCGGAAATACTGGTATCGGCGAGGAATCCCTGACTATTGGTCAGCGAAGCACGCAGGAAACCGCGATCCAGCACACTGGCCATCTGCTCATCGCGCGAAGCGGCGGTATAGCCACCCATGACCACCGCCACCATACGTCGACCATTGCGTACCGCAGAGGTTGCGACGTTGAAACCGGAGGCTCGGATAAAGCCGGTCTTGAGACCATCAGCGCCAGCATAGTTATCCAGCAGACGGTTATGACCCGTATGCCGCGTACCCCGCCAGGTAAATTCAGTCAGGCTAAAATAGTGATAATACTGAGGAAAGTCCTGAATCATGCGCTGCGCCAGGATCGCCATATCACGCGCGGTTGTCATCTGACCTGAGTCCGGCAGGCCCGAAGCGTTACGGAAGGTCGTATGCTCCATGCCCAACTCACGAGCCTTGCGAGTCATCATCTGGGCGAAGCCCGACTCCGTGCCGCCCAGCGCTTCTGCCACTACCACAGCAACGTCATTGGCGGAACGTACGACCAGCGACTCGATCGCCTTCTCCACTGGAATGGTATTCCCCGCCTTGAGCCACAACTTGGTGGCCGGCATCGATGCCGCATGAGAAGACACCGCCAGCGGATGACCAAGGCTCATTGAGCGACCGTCCAGTGCCTCGAACAGCAGATAGAGGGTCATCATCTTGGTCAAGGAGGCAGGATATCGGGGCTCGTCGGCATTCTCGGCGTAGAGAATCTCCTGGGTTTCACTATCGACCACGATTCCCGCATAACGCGGATTGCCGGCCCAGACCACATTGGTCATCAGGCTCGACACCAGCAATAGTACGATTGTTATAGATGAACTACGCCAGATGCTGCGAGCAGACCCCATCATTTCTTCCCCAGCGTTTACCAATGATCCCCGCGCATTATGAACTACCTGGAGCATATATGCAGCGAGAACGAATAGATGTCATCGCTATACTGTCGTTCAAGGCCCCCCACAACGCAACTGAACAACAGCCGCCGGTATGTCACGGATCAACCCATCAGACGCTCAACTCCCAGCCAGACAAGGCGCAACGCCAGCACCGTCAAGACCAGGCGAAAGAACACATCAAAGCGATGATCGGACAAACGTGTGAGCAATCGCAACCCCAACCAGGTACCGAGCACGCCGGACAGGATCATCACACCGATCAATGGCAACCAATCGTGGAAAACAAAACCAGCAAAGCCGAACACGAACGCCTTGGTCAGATGCTGGAAGGTCATGCAGGCGGCAAACGTGGCCACTGTGGTTTGACGCTGAGTACTGCGCTGCTTGATGAAAGCAGCCACCATCGGCCCACTGGCGCCTACCAGGCTGGAAAGAAAAGTGGTCACACCACCGGCAATCAACGTCCCCGCTGTGCCCAGCGCGCGTTTGGGTAGTTTCAGTCCCCAGGTGGTAAGCAGTACAAAGGCGGCAATTGTCAGCTCAAGCACGCCTTCCGGCAGGCGAATCAGCAACCAACTCGCGACGATAGCCCCGACCACTGCACCGGGAATAAAGGCCAACAAGGCATTGCGCTCGATATGCCGCAAGGTCATCAGCATACGCCCGCCATTGGAGCCCATCTGTACCAGACCATGCACCGGAATCAGCGCAGTGGCCGGCATCACCTGAGCCATGGTCATGATCAACAGAGTTCCACCGCCAATGCCCATCGAAGCACTGATCATCGACGTCAGCGAAGACAATGCGATCAACAACAGACTGATATCAGCGGACAGCGGCGAGAGTTGAGCGAGCCATTCCATGGGCGACGAGTCCTTGCAGTAAAGGAGTTAAAGCATACTCGCTGCTGACGGCATCATGCATCCGTGATAACAAGAGCGCCGCTGGCCCAGGGGACAGCGGCGCAGAATCATCCTTTGACTCGTCAAGTTGCAGATCAGCAGCTTCAGGCCCTCAGCCTCGATTCAAACCCAGCGCTTTCAGGGAGGCGGCCTGGCGCTCGGCATAGAGTGCCAGTTCGTCGGCGACTTCTGCGCCGAGCGCCGATTCGAAGGCTTCACGGTTGGCATTGCCCTGGCCGACACGCCCTTCCTTGCCACCAGAACTGGACTGGCCACCAAGGTTGGACTGGAAGATACCGGCGGCGGAGACCGGTAGAAAGTCTTCGTAGGTGATCGGGTCGGCGATCACTCTGCCGGCCGCCAGCAGTTCTTCCAGCTTGCCCTCAATACGAGATTCGCCCTCCGCCAGACGGTACTCAAAGAACGCCAGGCCTTCACGACGCAGGCAGACATCATCGTCCGGGAAGGCAGTAAAGACGTCCGTCAGATGTGCTTGATGCGCGGCATTGTCCGTTCCCGGCGCAGCCTGGCGTGCCTCATTGAGCAATTGATCATAAAGCCGACGGCCCGCCGTGGTCAGCGCTACACCACGCTGCTCGATCTCACCGAAACGCGCGGTATGCCTGCCTTGCTCTTCGTCACGGAAGCGAGTCAGTTCCTCCAGCGCCTTGAAGCTGGTCTGGCGCAACAGAATCGGGCACTGGCGGCTCGGAGGCCCTTCGATCACCGCCTTGGGCGACATCCCGGCCTCTGGCATGCGCCTCTGAACCTCATCGATATCCAGGGTACGCGGCGTCAGGTGATTGATGTGCGGACCACGGAAACACACCACATCGGCGATCAAGCGGTGTGCGGCATGCAACTCATCGTAGGTGGCTCTATCGACCGTGGCATGTTGATGCCAACGGAAGGTTTCCAGAGCCTCGGCAACAAAACGATCCGCCTGGTTGCTGGTCAATCCGCCCTCGCTCTCGAAGCAGGTGATCAGCTCGCGCGTCTCCGGCGTGAAGATGTCACGCCGGGCGAGAATCTCCGCAGCCCGCTGACGCAGCGACGGATCTTCGATCAGCTCCAGACGCAACAGCGAGGTAAACAGGCGGAAAGGGTTGCGCGCCAGCGCCGCATCGGAAACCGGACGGAAGGCTGTGGAATGTACCGGCACCCCCGCCTCGGACAGGTCATAGTAGCCCACCGGGTACATACCCATTACCGCGAACAGACGCCGCAGGGTCGACAGCTCCTCCGCCGTTCCCACACGGATGGCACCATGCCGCTCGACGTTGAGACGCTCCAGTTCACCGCGCGCCTCGAGACTGGCCTTGAGCTCTGGCTGGGCATCGAGTGTCTCGCGATTGACCGTTTCGACCAGTTCCAGCAAAGCGCCATATTGTGGCACTTCCGCCTGATACATAGCCGACATGGCACGCGAGAAGCGGTCACGGATCTCATCGGAGGAAACAAAGGCAGAGGACATGTGGTTTTACCTGATGTTGGGCGAGAGCGATGTCTGGCAACGGCTATAGCTGACACGGCGCGTTGTTTACCGTGCATCGTGAGCCATGAGTTATCTGCCCATGAAAACAAAGCGCGGAAAAGGCGACAAACGAAAAAAAGCACGCTTTGCATTCCATTATGGAATATGAGATATGAGTACTGGAAGCCATCCTCGCCCCTTGTCACTCGCCTCCTTCAGGCTATAAAGCAAAGCTCTTCCAGCCTGCTGGTTGCATTCATAAAAGTCGTGCTGCCCATGAAAATTCGCCACCTTCCTTCCACGGTGACCATGCAATGCTTCGAGACTGCCGCGCGGCACCTGAGTTTCACGCGCGCCGCCGAGGAGTTGAACATCACGCAGAGTGCCGTCAGCAAACAGGTCGCTCAACTGGAAGACGTACTGCAGCGCAAGTTATTCCGCCGCCTGCGCCGCAGCCTGGTCCTGACACCAGAAGGTGCCCTATACCTGAGCGAGGCGCGCAAGATCCTTGCCCAGATCGAGATGTCGACCAATACCATCCAGACCTGGAGCGGCGAAGGAGAAGTTCTCAAGGTGGCGACTCTCCCCACCTTTGGTAGTCGCTGGCTGGCACATCACCTCCCGGATTTCCTCGATGCGCATCCACAGCTGGCTCTGCAATTGAGTGATCGGGTCGAGGCCTTTGACCTCAACGGTGAAGGCATCGATATCGCGGTCTTCCACGGCCATGGCAGTTGGTCGGGGCTGGAATGCCATCGGCTGTTCGACGAGGACGTCGTTGCGGTGGCCTCACCACACTATCTCACCCAGAAACGACCAGATGCCGGGTGTGGTTTTGCCAAATGCCGCCTGCTGCATCTCGACACACGCCCCGCCGCCTGGCATCAATGGTTTGCCGACCAGGGCATCCGCAGTGAGCGCAGCTACTATGGCACCCGTGTCGAGACCTTCCATACCCTGATCCAGATGCTGATCAACGGTGCCGGACTCGGCCTGGTGCCACGTTTCCTGATTCATCAAGAACTGGAAAGCGGTCAGCTGGCGCTCGCGTCCCCCCACGTGCTGACCAGTCCTGACGCATATTATCTGGTCACCCCGGAGGCTCTCGGCGAGCAATCGCGCGTGCGGCATTTCATCGACTATATGATCGCTCGAACCTGACGGTCGAACGAGTCTGATAGATCGGCGCGCATGCCTGAGCCGTTCAGTGGCCGAGGATCTGACTGAGGAACAACCGCGTCCGCTCGGAACGTGGTGAGTTGAAGAATGTCGTTGGCGGTGCCTCCTCGATGATCTGCCCCTGATCCATGAAGATCACCCGATCGGCCACTGTTCTGGCAAACCCCATTTCGTGCGTCACACACAGCATGGTCATGCCGTCCTGAGCCAGCTCGATCATCACATCCAGCACCTCCTTGATCATCTCCGGATCAAGCGCCGACGTCGGCTCATCGAACAACATCACCTCCGGCTTGAGACACAATGCTCGGGCAATCGCCACGCGCTGTTGCTGACCACCGGATAGCTGACCGGGATACTTGTGTGCCTGGTCGGCGATCTGCACCCGTTCGAGATACTCCATTGCCGTCGCTTCCGCCTCGCGCCTCGGCCGCCGCTGCACCCATGTCTGCGCAATGCAGCAGTTGTCCAACACCGACAGATGAGGAAACAGATTGAAGTGCTGGAAGACCATGCCGACGTGGCGACGAATCTGCTCGATGCGCTTGACGTCCTCGGTCATATGCATGCCATCGACAATGATATCGCCCTGCTGATGCTCCTCGAGGTGATTGATACAGCGAATCAGCGTCGACTTGCCGGAGCCTGATGGTCCACAGATGACGATGCGCTCACCGCGCCCAACCGTCAGGTCGATATCACGCAGTACGTGAAAATCGCCATACCACTTGTTGAGCCCGGATATATCGATCATCGCCGGCTCGGCACCCGATGAGGCAACATCCGACGCAGCGTTGCTAGCTTGAGGGGACATGATCTTATCTCCTAATGGCCTCGATGTAGGCGCCGTTCCATATACTGGCTATAGCGCGACATGCTGAAACAGAACACCCAGAACATCAGCGCGGCAAACACATAGCCTTCGGTGGCGAAACCCAGCCAATCGGTGTCGGTCAGCCCGGCGCGGATGATCGCCAGCAGATCGAACAGGCCAATGATCAATACCAGCGAGGTATCCTTGAACAGCGCGATGAAAGTGTTGACGATACCGGGAATCACCAGCTTGAGTGCCTGAGGCAGAATGATCAGCCCCATCCGCCGCCAGTAGCTCAATCCCAACGCCTTGGCGGCTTCTTCCTGGCCTTTGGGTATCGCCTGCAACCCACCGCGCACCACTTCCGCCATATAGGCGCTCCAGAAGAACATGATGCCGATCAGCGCACGCAGCAGCTTGTTGAACTCGACCTCACTGGGCACGAACAGCGGCAACATCACCGAGGCCATGAACAACACTGTGATCAGCGGTACCCCACGCCAGAACTCGATAAACACAATGCACAGGCTTCTGACCAATGGCATCTTCGAGCGACGCCCCAGCGCCAGGATGACACCCAGTGGCAGTGAACCGACGATGCCCACCGTGGCTACTGTCAGTGTCAGCATCAGGCCCCCCCAACGGCGAGTGGGGACATAGGGCAGATCAAACACGCCACCGACCAGCAGCAGCCAGGCGATCACCGGAAAGCCGATCAAGGCAAAGACCACCACCCATCTTCTGGCCGGCATTCGTGGAATCGCCAACCACGCAATGGTGGCCGCCATCAACGCCAGAGTAATATCCACTCGGTAGCGCTCCGCTGCCGGATAGAAGCCGTAGACGATGGTCTCGAAGCGCGCACTGATGAATACCCAACAGGCCCCCTCACCGGAACAGGCCTCACGACTGTCACCAAGCCAGTCGGCATCGATCAGCGCCCACTGGACCAGCGGCGTCAGCCCCCATACCAGCAATGCCAGAGTGACCAGGCTGATGAGCGAATTGAGTGGACCATTGAACAGTCGCGTGCGCATCCAGCCGACAACGCCATGGCGGCTATCGGGTGCAGGGCGTGCCGCCACCAGCGTATCGGCGCCCGTGCCTTGCATGACAGAGCCCTTCGCAGCAGAGCCCTTATCAGAAGAGTCAGACATGCTAGCGCTCCTTGATCAGGGTGCGAGCGTTATAGACGTTCATCAACGCTGAAACACTGAGGCTGATGGTCAGATATACCGCCATGGTGATGGCAATGATCTCGATCGCCTGGCCGGTCTGATTGAGCGAGGTGCCGGCGAACACCGCCACCAGATCGGGATAGCCAATCGCCGTCGCCAGTGACGAATTCTTGATCAGATTCAGATACTGGCTGGTCAACTGCGGGACGATCACGCGCATCGCCTGAGGAATCACCACCTTGCGCAAGGTGATGTTGGAAGACAATCCAATCGCCCGAGAGGCCTCGACCTGCCCCTTGGGCACCGACTGAATGCCAGAGCGCACGATCTCGGCGATAAAGGAAGCGGTGTAAATCGATAGTGCCAGCCATAGAGCCATCAACTCGGGAATCACGGTAACACCACCGCGGAAGTTGAAGCCCTTCAGCTCCGGCATTACCCAGCTCAGGGGAGCGCCACTGACAACAAATGCCAGCAGTGGCAGGCCGATGATCATCGCCGCCCCACACCAGTACACTGGCAGGGCCTTTCCGGTCCGCGCCTGCAAGCGACGCGCATAGAGCGCGAAGCCAATGCTGGCAGCAATCGCTATCACCAGTGCTGTCAGCGTCAGGCCGAAACCGGCTTCCGGCACTGGGGCAGGCACTATCAGTCCTCGCACGTTGAGAAATACCGCCTCCATCAGCGACAGACTCTGTCTTGGGCTGGGCAAGGCCTGAAGCACCGCGAAGTACCAGAACAGGATCTGTACCAGTAGCGGAATATTGCGAAATATCTCGACAAAAGCGCTGGCAAGGCGCGCCAGCACCCAGTTGGGCGACAGGCGGGCGATGCCCACGGCAAAGCCGATGATCGTCGCCGCGACAATGCCCATACCGGATACCAGCAACGTATTGAGCAGACCGACAACGAAGGTGCGTGCGTAGGTGCTGTCACCGGAGTAATCGATCAAGGTCTGAGGAATGGAGAAGCCGGCCCGTTCACCCAGAAAGCCGAAACCAGTGGTGATTCCGCGTGCTTCCAGGTTGCTCAGGGCATTACCGACCATCATGGCAATCAATGCCACCAGGCCAGCAAGCAGAAGCGCCTGAATGATCAGTGCGCGAAAGGCAGGACGCCGCCACAACGGAACGTGGCTGCTCGGAGGTTTGGGCATGGCAAGCCTCGAACGCAACGGCTCGACGAAGCCACGAAGGGCGCGTGCCATCATCGAGTCACAAGTGGAACCGGACCGAACTTCAACAACTCGAAAAACGTCCATCGCTTCAAGCCACGAAGCTCGGTCTGCTTACGGCTGGTGAAACAGGTGGTCATGTCGGGATTGCTCAGCGACATGCCACCTGCTCAAGGCTTGCCTCAGCGAATCGGCGGCGCGTAGAGGATCCCGCCCTGGTCCCACAATGCATTCATGCCACGACTGATCTTGAGCGGCGAATTGGCACCCACGGTGTCCTCAAACACCTCGCCGTAGTTACCCACCTGGGAAACGATGTTGTAGGCCCAGTCGTTGCCGAGCCCCAACTGCTCGCCGTAGTTGCCGTCTCCACCCAGCAGACGTGCAACCTGAGGATTGGGCGGATCGCTCTGCATCTGTTCGGCATTGTCGCTGGTGACACCCAGTTCCTCGGCATTGACCATGGCGAACACCGTCCACTTGACGATGTTGAACCATTGATCGTCACCCTGGCGCACCACCGGTCCCAGTGGCTCCTTGGAGATCAATTGGGTCATGATTTCGACACTATCCGGCTCAGGCAATTGCAGACGCAGTGCACTGAGCTGTGAGGTATCCGAGGTCAGCACATCACAGCGACCGCTGGCGAAGCCGGAAGCCGTCTGATCCGGTGTATCGAAGGTGGCGGTGTTGATCTCGATTCCCTTCGACGGGAAGTAGTCGGCGAGATTGAGTTCGTGGGTGGTGCCGGACTGGATACAGATGGAAGCCCCACCCAGGTCCTCGAGACTGCTCACGCCCAGATCCTTCGAGACCATGAATCCCTGGCCATCATAGAACGTAGTGGTGGTGAAATTGAGCCCCAGAGAGTTGTCGCGTGTTGCGGTCCAGGTGGTGTTACGTGCCAACACATCGATTTCTCCGGACTGCAATGCCGTAAAGCGTTCCTTGGCGGTGAGCGGTGTAAACACCACCTTGTCGGGATCACCGAAGATCGCCGACGACAGCGCCCGACAGGTTTCCACATCCAGCCCCTGCCACTGGCCATCGGCATCCGGCGAGGAAAACCCGGACAAGCCGACATTGACACCACAGTTGAGATTGCCGCGTTGCTTGACCTCATCCAGGGTCGCAGCGGAGGCTACAGTTGCCATGCCCAGAGACAGGGCGGCAACGGAGAGACTTATCAGCATCTTGTTATTGTTGCGTTTCATGCCTTCAACTCCGATCAGTTGTCGTTTGCTGAGCTTGTTTCCACTGAGCTCATTCTGCTGAAGTACGCGTTTCACTATCGGAGTCATAACGTCACTGGTCAACGATGGTTTTAAACGCTAGCTCGAATTCCCACCGGCAGTACAAACCACCAACAACCCTCGGCAATGACACAGGGACATCCGTCATTGCCCGTCACTCGCAGCTTACAACGCTATTTCGACACTACGCCTTCAAGCCCAGTCGCCGGGCCAGACGATGCAGGTTACCGGCGTCCATACCCAGGCGACGAGCGGCCCCAGCCCAGTTACCAGCAGCGGTGACAGCAGCCTCGATACACTGTCGTTGATAGCGCTCGGTCGCTTCGCGCAGATTGTCGGGAATCGCCAACGCTATATCGTCGCTCTCCGTGGCCGTCGACACGTCTGACGGGGGCTGCTCAGCGGCAGGATGCAATCCAAGCTGCTCGCGCCCCAACAGTAGCGTACGACGATTGAGGTCCGTGCTACCACGCGCCGCCGCGACCGCCATCAATGCCCCACGCGCCAGCACATGGTCCAGCTCGCGCACATTGCCGGGCCACTGCCATTCGTTGAGTGCCGCCGCAGCATCGGCATTGACGCGCAGGTTGCCCACCCCCAGACGAATGCGGTTCTGCTCGAGAAAGTGCCCAACCAGCAACGCCAGATCCTCGGGGCGCTCGCGCAAGGGTGGGACCCGCAGTGGGAAGGCACTGAGGCGATGATAGAGGTCCTCGCGAAAGCGGCCGGCAGCAACCTGCGCCGCCAGGTCGCGATTGGTGACCGCCACCACTCGTACATCGACCCGCCGCACCTCATCACTGCCCAGCGCCTGGATCTCGCCTTCCTGCAACGAGCGCAGCAGTTTGGGTTGCAGCTCCAGCGGCAACTCACCGATCTCGTCCAGCACCAGAGTGCCGCCATCGGCCATGGCGAAATGCCCCCGGTGATCCCGCGTAGCACCGGAAAAGGCCCCGCGACGATGGCCGAACAATGCACTCTCGATCAACGATGCCGGCAGCGCAGCACAGTTGACCACCACCAACGGTGCCTCGGCCCGAGGCGATAGCTGATGCAGTGCCGTAGCGATCTGTTCCTTGCCGACACCGGTTTCACCGTGCACCAGTACACTCATATCGGTTGCCGCCACCAGCTCTACCGAGCTCATCAGTTGACGCATCAGACCGCTGTTCCAGCGTGTCACCAGCGGGCGTTCGCCGGGCAACTGTTGACTGGTGGCCAACTGTGAGCGTGCCGTCTTGAGGCGTTCCGCCAGTCGCAGGCAAGTGGCCAACAGGTTGGCCGCAGCGATCAGCCCCTCATCATCGAGATCGGCCAGACATCCCGGTGTCAGCGCATCCAGCGTCACCATGCCGATCAGCCGCGGACCATCGCGCAGCGCCACGCCCAGACAATCGTGCACCGGGCTCAAGGCTTCATCGAGCAGGCCGTCGTAAGGGTCCGGTAACGGGGAATCGGCGGCAAAGCGGCAGACGCCTTCGGTATTGGCTATCGCGGCAAGGCGTGGATGATCGCCAAGGATAAAGGTACGCCCCCGCACACTGCCCGGCAGGCCGATGGCAGCCACAGGCGTCAAGCCTCCTGCCTGATACACCAGCAGCGCACTGGCATCCGCGGCGGTATCCGCGACCAGTGCCTCGAGCAAGCCCTGCCATGCCACATCGAGGCCCTGGTCGTCATCTCCGTCGAGATGCATCAATACATCCCGCAACGTACGCAGAAAGGTCACCATTACGCTATTCGCTCCCGCGTCATGACTGTCAATTCAACAACAAGGACTGTCAATTCAACACTGATCTTAATGTCATTATGACAGCGATGGGCGTACGACATCCAGCCCACAGTGCGACCAGCAACCCTCCTTCATCTCGGTAAGCCCCGCGGCACGAGGCTTACCGACACGAACTGCGGCAGGATGGCGCACCCACCCTCGAGCGGCACGCCACTTGCGATATACAAAGTGAATCCATTACTGGCGATCGCTGAGCAACACATTGCGTCAGACGCCAGATCAGAGATGACGCGCGGGGCCGGCCGTCCTGCGCCACCAACCTATCTTCGAGATAGAAGGAGCACACCATGACCACTGCCGCCCAGGATGCCATCATCGATGCTACTGCCCCGGTTGTCGCCGAACACCTGGATGCGATCACCGCACGCTTCTATCCACTGATGTTCGAGCGCTACCCCGCGGTCAAGGCGATCTTCAATCAGAGCCACCAGCAAGATGGCGGTCAGCCCCGCGCCCTCGCCCGCAGCGTGCTCGCCTATGTCGGCCTGCGCAAGCAACCGGCCGAAGCACGCGCAGCCATGGCCACGGCGATCAGCAAGCACGTATCTCTCGGTATCCAGCCGGACCAGTATCCGATTGTCGGTGAATGCCTGATGGCCGCCATCGGTGAAGTGCTGGGTGACGCAGTAACAGAAGACGTCGCCGATGCCTGGGGCGCGCTCTATGGCGAACTGGCCGATCTGCTTATCGCTGCCGAAGCCAGAGAATACCAGGCCTTCGCCCAGCGCCCGGGTGGCTGGGAAGGCACCCGCGAGTTCCGGGTTGCCCAGATCGAACAGGAAAGCGATGTCATCCGTTCCTTCTACTTCGAGCCTGTCGACGGCAAGCCGGTCGCCGTGGCAAAAGCCGGGCAGTACATCGGCCTGTGCCTCGATGTCGAAGGCACCACCGCCCACCGCCACTACAGCCTGACTGGCTGCGATGCCGAGCGTGGCTATCGCATCTCGGTCAAGCGCGAGCCGGGTGGACTGGTCAGCCCCTGGTTGCATGACAAGGTGAAGGTCGGCGACACCCTGCTGGCGTATCCGCCGGCGGGCGACCTGACTCTCGACGATGGTGAGGCCCCGGTGATGCTGATCAGCGGCGGCGTTGGTCAGACTCCCATGCTGACACTGGCCCGAGAGGCCCTGAAACGTGGTCGCCAGGTGTGTTATGTACATGCCGCTCGCGATGCTGCTCACCACGCCTTCCGCAATGAAGTCAGCACACTTGGAAAGGCATATCCCGGCCAGTTGACCCACTACCATCTCTACGAACAAGGAGATGGCGCCGATGCCAACGGATTCGTTGACCAGGCGCTGTTGCAGCGCCTGCTGCCGAGCCCCGACACCCAGTGCTACTTCGTCGGCCCCGCGGGCTTCATGAGCGCGGTGGATGGCTACCTCGATACGCTGGGCATTGGTGCCGAGCAGCGTCGTTACGAGCACTTCGGCCCGTCTCGACCGCTCAAGACAGCCTGAAGCCCCAAGCTACGATGAAAAATGCACAAGGCCGCATCCATTTGGATGCGGCCTTGTGTCGTTCGGGCTGGAGCAAAGCTAGGCGTGTTGGCGAGCCTGGGGTTTGCGTATCACCATGAAGTAATAGAACACGGCGGTCAGCGCGAGGAAGAACAAGCTATCCGGGCTGGTCAGGAAGATCAGCGGACTGCCGTCCGAGATCGACAGGGAGCGTCGACAGTATTCCTCGAGGCTCGGGCCAAGAACGAAGCCAAGCAACAGACAGGCGACAGGATAGCCGTGTCGGCGCAGGAAATAGGCGAGGATACCGAACACCAGCGCCAGCCCCATCTGGAACATCGAATAGGTCGCAACATAGCAGCCCACCAGCGCGATCACCGCAATGCTGGCATAGAGGATGTCGCGCCGAATCGACACGATACGTACGAAGTACGGACCCAACAGATAGAGCGTCAGCGGCACCAGTATCAAGGCCGATACAAATAGCGCCATGAACATCGGGGCGACCAATGCTATCTGGCTATCGAGGAACTGCGGTCCGGGCTGTAGGCCATTGATCACCAGCACGCCAAGCACAATCGCCGTGGTCGGATCACCGGGGATGCCGAATGACAACATCGGCACAAAGGCCCCACTGCACATGGCGTTGTTCGCTCCCTCGGCCGCGGCGATACCTTCCACCGAACCCTTGCCGTACTTCTCGGGATGACGAGAGCTGCGCATGGATTCGGCGTAAGCGACAAAAGCCGCCATCGAGCCGCCCGCCCCTGGCAGCACACCCACCGCATAACCAATGATCGCAGTCTTCACATAGCGGTAAACACCAATTTCCCGCACTTCGCTGAGCGGTGGGATAAAATCGCGACGTCGAATAGGACTCGCCTTGACGTCATCCGCATCTACGGTACGCGCCGACTTGTTCTCGGCCTGCACCAGTAACTCACTGATGGCAAAGGCGCCAATCACCAGCGGCATGATGTCGATACCTTGCATCAATACCGCCGTGCCGAAGGTGAACCGCGTCACCGGCTGCATGACGTCGATGCCAACCGTAGCGATCATCACACCGAGGGTGGTTGCCACCAGCCCCTTGGAGATCGCTCCGCGCTGGGAAATGACAATCACGATCAAGGCAAAAGCGATCAGCGCAAACTTGCCTGGCGTACGTATCAATAACGCCGCATCAGTGGCCAGTGGCGCAACGACCATCAGCAGTACGGCCCCCAAAGCGCCTCCGATCATCGAGGCCAGAGCAGCATGTCCAAGGGCCTTGGCTCCTTCACCACGCTGCTGCATGGGGTAGCCTTCGATGGCGGTCATCATCGACGCCGGCGCACCGGGAATGTTGATGGTCGTGGCGGTGATACTGCCGCTGCACATTCCGGCCATGAATATACCGGCACAGGCCACTAGAGCCGCGGTGACGTCGAGGCTATAGGTCAGCGGCAGCAACAGTGCAATGGCCAGCATCGAGGTCAGCCCGGGCACTGCACCGAAAAAGGTGCCGATAAGATAACCGCCGATCAGATAGGGAAGAATGTCGGGCTGCATGAGCACCGCAAACCCTTGCATCAATTCAGCAACGTAGTCCATGTGTTATCCCCACAGTACCGGTAGGCGGACCTGAAATACCCATTCGAAGAGGCCGTATCCCAGTACCGCAATCGCCACAGCGATCAACGCCTTGACCACCAACTGCCGCCGGCCAGGCCGCCCTGAGCTGAAGACCAGCGTCATGGCAAAGGCATACAGTGTGGTGCTGATGAAATATCCCAGCGATGCGAACATTGCGATGTAGGCGGCGGTCAACACCACCACTGCCAACGGCCCACGCAATGAACCGGCGCTCGCTTTTTCAGGAGCCTGCGCATCGTCATTGGGCGTAGCAGAGGCCTTATTGGTCGCAACAGCAGCCCTGGCCTTGCGCCGATCCCCGAGTACCGATGCTCCAAGCGCCATCAGCATGATCAGCCCCAGCACGATCGGAAAGAACGAAGCGGTGATATTGCCATTGCTGACAGGCGGGGCAATGTCCAGCGCCGCAACGAGATAGACCAGAGTCAGCGCCAGAAGGAGCACAACGACACCGGCCCTGCTACCCAACCAGGACAGAATTCTCATGACCAGACCTCGTGGAATGGAGCCCCGGCGTGCATCCGCACGCCGGGGAAAATTTCAACCAGTCTCATTGCCCCAGTAAACCCGCTTCCTTGAGTTCATCCATGCGCGCAAACAGATCCTGCTGACTCTGCTGCGCCCAATCGGTGACCTCGCCATGGCCCAGCCAGTTGGGCGTCACACCGACATCGACCAACCAGTTCTGGAACTCTTCACTGTCATAGGCCTGCTGATAGGCTTGCTCCAATGCCTCGACGGCTTCATCCGGCGTGTTGGCCGGTGCCGCCAGAATCACGAAACTGCCCATCTGGATATCATGGCCAAGCTCGGTGACCGGAGGTACGTCGGGGAAGCTCTCGCTCTGTACATCGGTGAACTCCACCAGGCCACGAGCGCTACCGGCAGAAATCAGCGACTCGAAATCCCCCAGGCTGGTGAGGGCAAAATCCACTTCTCCGTTGAGCAGCGCTTCCTTCTGCGGTGCGGCACCTCCCGGATAGGACACCACCTTGAATTCCACACCCGCCTGATCCTGGAGCTGAAGCAGGGTCAGATGGGTTCGGCTGCCCATGTTCTGAATACCGGCGCGAATCTCACCCGGCGCCTCCTTCGCTGCTGCGATCAGTTCTTCGAAGTTTGCATACGGTGAGTCGTCGGGCACCACGATGGAATCCGGCTCGCTGGTGATACGCGCAATCAGGTCAAGCTTGTCGATATCGTAACCCGCCAGCATGCCCTGCCAGGGAATCGTCACCACGCTGTCGTAGGTCAAGGCGACCATCGTGTAACCATCGGGCTTGGCTCCGAGCACCTGAACCAGTCCATTGGCGCTCATGCCGCCTTCGATGTTCTCAACATAGATCGTGCCACCAAGAGCGTCTTCGGCAAGGTTGGAGATCTTGCGTACGATCCCATCGGTACCACCACCGGCGCCCCATGGCACGATCATGCGGATATCGCGTTCCGGGTAGTCTGCGTGCGCGGCGGTACCAGTGATCAGTGCCACCAGACCCAGACTCAGGATTGACTTGCGCATGGCGTTTACTCCCTAGCATTGTTATTGAGCCCCGGCCGGATGCGTACCATCAGACATGGGGAAGGGGAACAACTCGGGTCATCATCAGGCAGGCAGGCAGTTCGAGTACGGCCTGCCAACTATTTCGGGAACTTGTAATGGCTGACTCAACATCATACATCATACAAATAACAGCCAAGGACAACATAGCCCTCGCCGAGCCAATGCGATATCCAACTTTAGTGGACGGTCACAATCTGCCGCCCCCAACTATGGTCGTACTCGCATACAAAGATCATATGTACTACTAATAGTGCAGCATAGATGTCTCTTTCCCCACCCTCACAAGGAGGTCATATGATCGTCGATCTACGCACCTACACCATGGTTCCCGGCCGCCTCAATGCCTTTCTGGAACTCTATGAGCGCGAAGGCCTGCCCATTCAGAAGCGTCATCTCGGAAATCTCATTGGTTACTTCGTGACCGAGACAGGCACCCACAATCAGGTCGTCCACATGTGGGGCTATGAGTCGGCGGCTGACCGCGAACAGCGCCGTACGGCCATGGAAAAAGACCCGGAATGGATCGCCTATCGCAAGAAAAGCGCCGAGGCGGGTAATGTCCAGCACCAGTGCAACAAGCTACTGCGTTCCACGTCCTTTTCTCCGCTGTGAGATAGCCTCCACCTCCATCGGCCATACTTTTTTTCCACAGCCATACTTTCCACAGTCATACGCGCCACAGCCACGCTGTTCACAGCCACACCACTCCTGTCGGGACATTGCCATGACTTCTCAGCCCAGCGCCCACGGTGGCCAGGTTCTCATCAAAGCCCTTGCAGCTCAGGGAGTCGATCGGGTCTTCTGTGTGCCTGGCGAAAGCTATCTTGCCGCTCTCGATGCACTGCATGACGCAGACATAGACACCATCGTTGCCCGCCATGAAGGCGGTGCTGCGATGATGGCCGAAGCCGATGGCAAACTGACCGGTCGCCCCGGCGTTGCCTTCGTCACCAGGGGGCCTGGCGCCACCAATGCTTCCAGCGGAGTTCATGTCGCCTTTCAGGACTCGACCCCGATGGTGCTGTTCATCGGTCAGGTCGCCAGTGATCAACGAGATCGCGAGGCTTTTCAGGAAGTCGACTACGGCGCCATGTTCGCGCCGCTGGCCAAGTGGGTTGCCACCATCGACCGCGTGGATCGGTTGCCGGAATATGTCAGCCACGCCTTCCACGTAGCCCAGAGCGGTCGCCCCGGCCCGGTGGTACTGGCGTTGCCGGAAGACGTGCTGTCCAGCCCCTGTGAGGCCGAAGTGCTACCCGCTGCCAACCTGCCCAGCGGCCGGGCCGACAGCCGGGATGTCCAATCGGTCATCGAGGCGCTTGCCGACGCCGAGCGGCCGATGGTGATTGTCGGTGGCGGAGGATGGTCTCCAGCAGCCGCCCGAGCATTGGGCCAGTTCGCCGAGCGCTGCCAGTTGCCGGTTGGCGCCTCTTTCCGCTGTCAGGACTACCTCGACAACCGCCATCCACACTATGTCGGTGATGTCGGGATCGGCATCAACCCAGCGCTGGCCGAGCGTATCAAAGAGGCTGATGTGGTTCTGGCACTTGGCGCGCGCCTTGGCGAGATGACCACCAGCGGCTACACCCTGCTGACGCCCCCCAGATCTCGTCAACGCCTGATTCACATACACGCTGATGCCAACGAACTGGGTCGAGTCTATCGCCCGGACCTGGCAGTGACTGCCAACGCCGAAGTCGTGGTGCAGCAACTGGCAGAGCAAGCAGAAGCTCCTCGCCAGGACCGCCGCGACTGGCTGCAAGCCGCTCGAGCCGATTACGATGCCTGGCAGATCCCTGAGCCGACGCCGGGGGCGCTGCGCATGGAAACCTTGATCAGCCATCTCAACGAGGTCCTCCCCGACGACGCCATTCTGACCAATGGCGCGGGCAACTACTCGGCATGGCTCCATCGCTACTATCGCTATCGCCATTTCCGCACTCAACTGGCCCCGACCTCGGGTTCCATGGGCTACGGCCTACCCGCGGCTGTGACGGCAAAGCTCCGATACCCGCAGCGGGATGTGATCTGTCTCGCAGGAGATGGCTGCTTTCAGATGGTCTCGCAAGAGTTCGGCACCGCCTGTCAGTACGGCGCCAACATCATTGTGCTGATCTCCAACAACGGCATGTACGGCACCATTCGCATGCACCAGCAACGTCGCTATCCACAACGACCTTCGGCGACGGATCTCATCAATCCGGATTTCGCTGCACTGGCACAAGCCTACGGGGGCTACGGCGAAGTGGTCTACGATGACGAGAGCATCGCACCCGCTCTGGATCGTGCACGTAATGCAGGCCGCCCCGCCATCCTTGAGCTGCGCGTCGACCGAGATGCCCTCTCGCCACGCTTGTGTCTTGAGAAGACGCCCTGAAGGAAGCGACGACACGGCGTCTCGTGCCTGACGGTACAGTACCTTGTGGCTGGCGGCACGGGGCGCCAATTGAACTGCAGAGCGCAACGGTTATTACGTGAGCCAGAACTCACCTGAACGAAAGTAACATTTGATTTTACCAACCTTAAGCCTGCTCCATGCTGTGAAGCATGCTCATCGAGAAGCCCTGCTGGATGTCGCGACAATCGCCATTCCCCGGGACTTCCATTGCCGGCACTTCACAGGAGATGCGTCATGCAGGATTTCGATACCCTCGAAGCCGGGAGCCGTGAACAGCACGGAACCCAGCTCAATCATCACTACTGGATGCCCTTCACCGCCAATCGTGACTTTCATGCCAACCCGCGCATGATCGCCGGCGCCGAAGGCCGCTATTTCATCGACGACCAGGGACGGCGCATCTTCGATTCGCTCTCCGGCTTGTGGACATGCGGTGCTGGCCATAACCGTCAGCAGATTCGCGATGCCGTCGCCCATCAGCTTGGAAGCCTCGACTACGCACCGAGCTTTCAGGTATCGCACCCGCTGGCTTTCCAACTGGCCGAGAAGATCGCCGGCCTGACCCCTGCTGGACTCGATCATGTGTTCTTCACCGACTCCGGCTCCGAGTCCGCCGATACTGCGCTGAAGATGGCCAAGGCTTACTGGCGACTCAAGGGACGCCCCGAGAAGACGCGTCTGATCGGACGTGCCAAGGGCTATCATGGCGTCAACATCGGCGGTACCAGCCTCGGTGGCATCGGTGGCAACCGTAAACACTATGGTCAGCTGCTCGATTCGACCCATTTGCCGCACACGCTGCAACCGCAGCTGGCCTTTACCCGTGGCCAGGCGGAAACCGGTGCCGAGCTGGCCGATGCGCTGATCGAACAGATCGCTGTGCATGATGCCTCTACCATCGCTGCGGTGATCGTCGAGCCGATGTCCGGCTCGGCAGGGGTCATTGTGCCGCCCAGGGGTTACCTCGACCGACTGCGCCAGATCTGCGATGCCCACGACATCCTGTTGATCTTCGATGAGGTCATCACCGCCTTCGGCCGTAGTGGTGCACGTACTGGTGCCGAAGCCTTCGGTGTCACGCCGGATATCATGACCGTGGCCAAACAGGTCACCAACGGTGCCGTGCCGATGGGTGCTGTCATTGCCTCCAGTGACGTGTTCGACGCCTTCATGCATGCCGGTGGTCCCGAGCATGCCGTCGAGTTCCCACATGGTTACACCTACAGCGGCCATCCGGTGGCCTGCGCCGCCGGTATTGCGGCGCTGGACCTGCTGGAGAAGGAAGACTTCCCTGGCCAGGTGCGTGCCATCTCGCCCACCTTCGAAGACAAGCTGCACGCCCTCAAGGGACGCGCCCATGTGGTCGATATCCGCAATTTCGGCCTCGCTGGCGCCATCCAGTTGGCCCCTAGCGATGGTGACCCGAGTATCCGTCCACGCGACGCACACCTGGCGCTGTGGGCCGCCGGATTCTATGTCCGCTACGGTGGCGATACGCTGCAGTTCGGCCCTCCCTTCGGTACCACCGAAGAAGAGCTGGAGCGTCTGTTCGACGCCGTCGCCACCACCCTCGACGGCCTGGCCTGAAAGACAGAATGATGGGGCTGTCCACCGTTAATTGACAGGCTGTGGACAGATTTCATTCCGGTAATTCACATAGTTATCCACAGGCGACGATGCGTTCGTTGCCATCATTCAACAAGGTGACGAACCTGTTGCTGATGTTGCAGGTTCGAACTCAAGGATTTTCTGCATGACTCAAGTTTCTCATTGGATCAACGGCGAACACCTGACCTCCGAGCGCACCCTCGCAGTAACCAACCCGGCCACGGGTGAAATCATCCGCCAGGTGGCCGATGGTGACGCCGGTACCGTACAAACCGCCATCGAAGCGGCCCAACAGGCCTTCCCGGCGTGGCGCGACACGCCGCCAGCCAAGCGCGCCCAGGTGATGTACCGTTTCAAGGCCCTGCTGGAGCGCGATACCGAACGCCTGGTTCAGTTGATCAGCGAAGAGCACGGCAAGACGCTCGAGGACGCCATGGGCGAACTCAAGCGTGGCATCGAGAATGTCGAGTACGCCTGTGGTGTGCCGGAACTGCTCAAGGGCGAGTATTCGCACAACGTCGGCCCTTCCATCGACGCCTTCTCCAACTTTCAGCCGCTGGGTGTGGTGGCCGGTATCACGCCGTTCAACTTCCCGGCCATGGTGCCGCTGTGGATGTATCCGATGGCGATTGCCTGCGGTAACGCCTTCATCCTCAAGCCATCGGAAAAGGACCCGACTTCCACGCTGGCCGTTGCCGAACTGCTCGAGGAAGCGGGTCTGCCGAAGGGCATCATGAATGTGGTCCACGGTGGGCGCGAAACCGTCGAGGCGCTGCTCGATGCCCCCGAGGTCAAGGCTGTCTCCTTCGTTGGCTCAACACCGATTGCCGAGTCCATCTACAGTCGTGGCGCGGCTGCCGGCAAGCGTGTTCAGGCGCTGGGCGGTGCCAAGAACCACGCTATTGTGCTGGGCGACGCCGATATCGAGAATGCTGCCAACACGCTGATGGGAGCGGCCTACGGCAGTGCCGGTGAGCGCTGCATGGCAATCTCGGTTGCGGTCTGTGTTGGCGATGAAACCGCCGATCGCCTGATCGAATCAATGCGTCCCAAGATCGCCGCGCTCAAGATCGGACCCGGCACCGAGAAGGGCCTCGACATGGGCGCGCTGGTCACCGCCGAGCATCGTGACAAGGTGCTGGGCTATATCGAGCAGGGTATCCGTGAGGGCGCCGAACTGGCTGCCGATGGTCGCGAGCTGGTGGTACCCGGTCACGAGAACGGTTATTTCGTCGGCGGCTGCCTGTTCGACAGGGTCACTCCCGAGATGCGCATCTATCGTGAGGAAATCTTCGGTCCGGTACTCTGCGTGGTACGCGTCGATAGCCTCGATGAAGCCATCGCACTGACCAACGCTCACGAGTACGGTAACGGCACCTGCCTGTTTACCCGCGATGGCGAAGCCGCACGCCGCTTTACCGATGCCATCGAAGTCGGCATGGTCGGTGTCAACGTGCCGCTGCCGGTGCCGGTGGCCAGCCACAGCTTCGGCGGCTGGAAGCGCTCGCTGTTCGGTGATCTGCATGCCTACGGCCCTGACGCGGTACGCTTCTATACTCGCCGCAAGGCTGTATCCCAGCGCTGGCCATCCCCCTTCGAGGCATCCCACGCGGAGTTCAGCTTCCCCTCCTGATTCAACAGCCCGCCTGATACGACTCGGCCCCGCGGATGCGGGGCCGATGGCTATCTATCGCTACTATCCATCTCTACTGTCTACATTTACTGTCTACTGCAGCAGTCAGTGACGGGCTTCTGCGAAGTCCACTCTCCTGTCGTCTGCCGGCATCAGCAATGAACCGATCACGGCAATCGCCGTATTGACGACCAGCCCAATCACGCCGGCATGCACACCATATACCTTGCCGAAGCCTGTCAGCGCCATGCCCCCGGCCAGTAATGCACCGATCAACATGCCGCAGAATACCGGACGACTGTGCATGCGTTTCCAGTACAGGCCGATGATGAAGGCCGGTGCAATCTGGATCAGCAATTCAAACTTGAGGATGAAGATATTGACCAGCAGCGTTGGCGGGTTCCAGGCAAGAATCAACAAGCCACCGACAGCCACCAGGCCACAGAGTTTGCCGACCTTCAGTGCCCGCTGCTCATCGGCATCGGGGCGAATATGACGCCGATAGATATCATTGGAAATGATCGACGAGAACGACAGCAATACCGAGTCGGCGGTGGAGACAATCGCTGCCACCACACCACCGAACAGCAGGATCATCATCACGTAGAAGAACGGATTGATCGCCGCCACATCGTTGGCAATACGCCCGACAAGCTGCTCCGACTGAACATCCGAGAGGCCCGGATACAGCTGGATACCGATGATGCCGACCACGAAGATCACCGCCGTGGTGATCAACGGCATCCATGCCATACGCGCTAGAGAGCGGCGCAGGGTTCGAGTGTCCTCGGCGGCATAGATACGCTGGATAGCGTGGGGGTAGACTGCGGCACCGATACCGACCAGTACCAGAATCGAGATCCAACTGATCGAGCCTTGCAGTGCTGGCACCGCCGCCTTCTCGGGCTGTTCTTTCACCACATAGGTAAAGGCATCGCCCAGGTGACCGCCGACCAGATACAGGCCACCGACGACCAGCACCGCCACGCCGACCAGCAGCGCAATACCCTGCATGACATCGGTGAAGGCCACCGCGCGCATGCCGCCCATCCACGAGTAGGCCAGCATCACGATCACGAAACCCAGCATGGCAATCTGATAGGGCACCGTGCCTCCGGTGAGCCCGGAGATGCCGTGTCCCATGGCCACCAGTTGCTCGAGCAGGTAGTTACCCAGCCCCCACAGCATGAGCAGTGCGGCAAGCAGAGCGATGGCGGGCGACTCGAACCGATAACGCAGCCAGTCGGTGGGAGTCAGAAACTGCTGGCGTCTGGCGATGTTGTTCAGGCGCGGAGCGAACAGCATGTAGCCCGCGATGATAATGGTCATGAACATCACCGACTGCCACCAGGCAAAGCCGATGCGGTAGGCCGCGGGTGCGTAGCCGACAATATTGTTGCCACTATACTGGGTGGCATACAGGGTAAAGAACAGCACCACGACACCGAGGTGGCGACCGGCGAGATAGTAGCTTTGCATGTCCTCGCGCACGCCGGGTCGGCTATAGCTCACCCAGAAACCGATCCCCAGCATCATCAGCGCATAGGCAACCAGAACAATGATGCCGGGAGTCCCGGCAAACGTTAACTCCTGCACCTTGTCACTCCTGTTCCGTGTCTTTAGTCGGTACTGCGTCGTCGTCGGCATCACTCCATTGAGTGAGGCAGGCCCAGCTCAGAAAGGCGCATAGCGCCACCGAACCGATGACGGCAATCAGCGCCCATAACGGCAGCCCCATGACGATGGGAGTCAAGGTGCCGGGCGGCCAGTACCAGGGAACAGAAACAGCAATGATCAGGGCAATGACGATCCAGATCCAGGGCTTGCGGATCGGTTCCTTTGCGGGAACACCGGAGGAACTGGAGCGTGCTCGTCGTTGAGATACGGGTTGGGACATGGGTTGTGTCCTGCTTTTTATTGGCAAAGGGTCTGACGTGTCTGACAGCGATGGCGTTGCAACATCCGGTTGCAGTATTTCGTTATAGCTTTCGTGATAACTTTCATTACCACAAGCGGTCGGCAGATTGCACGAAGCACTGCCGCGATTACGGCGACAATAGCATGGGGCAGCTGCTGACCAATCGCAATAAGATAATCAGCAAGCTGGACTTCGCGAATGACAAATGCCCGACAGGAGTATCACGAATACAGAAGATTCCAGCATGCGAATTATCCGACTATTCCTCGGCGGACCTCGGACATTTCTGCCTTTGCTTTTGCAGGGCATCGGCATAGCCTGGAAGAAAAGATCTTCTACCCAGGAAGTCGATAATGGAACTACACAAGATCGCCTCGCAGATTGCACAAGGCTCTCGACTGTCGCAGGATCAGGCCAGGAAATGGGTGCATGCTTTTACCGAGCTGGTGCACGAACATGACCCATGCCATCGGATCAGAACCCGCCGCCACCCGCGCTGGACGGCGAATGATCCAAGCTCTGGAAGCACAATCCGCGTGATGCAGAAACAGCATCTGCATATCAAGCTACGCAAATCCTGAACCGGCGGGTCACGGTGTCTCCCGGGTGTCGTCAGCGGTTTGTTGGGGGTCATTCTCAGCAGATGGCCGATCGGCCATCGGCGCCATACTCCATGGCTCGATCTGCAACTGCGTCCCGCCGATGCGCACTTCTCGCCAGCGAGGCACCACCAGCTCCAGGTCGCTGGGGTCGATATCCTCGGGCAGCATTTCCCGATCATCCGCCTGCGCAGTGCCGACAATATCCATCCGTGCCGACCACCATTGGCCCGCTTCGCGGAAATACACACGTGCATCGGTGTAGTCAGCGTGATGCTGCACCAGCAGGTAATCCGTATGACCATTGGCATCCAGATCCAGCGGCAGCAACTGGAGGGACGCTATCGCCCCGCCTCTCTGCTGACCAGCCAGCTCTCTAGCCAGCAGTGACCACAGACTCGCCGGCAACTGGTCCCGTTGCAGTCCCAGCATCACCAGCGCTGCCTCCAGCTCCTGCTGACTCTGCCTTGCGTCACGACCACTCAACAGATAACCGATACGTGCCACCAGTTGTGGATGACTCTCGGCATAACGCTCACGCAACTCGCGCAAGGCCTGATCACCGGGCAATCCCAGCTGGCGATACAGGTAGTCAACATCAAACTCCTCGACCGCCACCTCTCCGTGGTCAAGGCGTGTCAGTTGGCTATCCACCGTGATGCGACGAAAATCCAGCAGCGGTGAATTGACCGCCAGCATCGCGGCCATCAGCAGCAGTCCTGCGACGATATTGACCGTACCCAGTCCCTGCTGCCAACCATCGCGGCGGCGAACGATCTGCAGGCAATAGCCGAGACTGAACAGCGTCAGCAGTGCCCAGATCAGTGCGGCCCAGCAACGCTCGGGCGTCCAGCCATACTGGGCAATGCGCAGCCACAGTCCATAACAACTGATGACGCTATAGATCGGTAACAACACCACGGCAACCGATACCGCGCGATGCAGCCAGGGCGCATAACCATGCTGCCCGGGTTCGGGCTGGTAGACGATGTTGACGAAGAACAGCATCAGCGCCAGCAACCACAACACCAGATAGCTGCCTCCCGATGCCCAGAGCGGTGCCAATCCGGTAAAGGCGAGGGTCGCCAGGAACAACACACTGACCAGACTCAGGATCACCAGCACCACTCGCGCCAGAATGCGCAGCGCGCCGATGATGGTATCGAAGATGTGCGACTGACGACGCAGCAGCGCAACCCCCAGACCATGGCTCAGCGACAGTGCCGGATAGAAGAACCACTCACTGGTGAACAGGTCCTTGAAGACATCGATATCGATGGCCACAAACAGCGCGCCCCACAGGGCCAGCAATCCGGCCACCGCGATCGCGAACAGCAGCGCCAGCACGATCGTCAAGGCTGTGCGCCAGGCGTCACGCACCAGCATGCGATACTCGAGGGGGCCGCCACGAGTGAACTGCTGGAGATAGAGGCTGACCTTGAAGGTGACAATCGACAGACTGAAGACCAGCCCCATCAGCAGCCCGGAACTCCGGTTACTGCCGAGGTACTGGCTACCGACGTAGAAGCCGAGCCCCCCGACCACACAGCTATACAGCAGCGTCCAGCCGAACACCCCGAGGATCCGCTCGCGGCGCAGCGTCAACAGCAACAGCCAGGGCCCGGCAAGGACCATGCTGTAGAGCGACACCAGCCAGGCGAATGACCAGACCTCCTGCTCCAGCGCCCAGTGTAGGCCAAGCAAGGCCATCCCCTGTACCAGAGCAATTACGATCAACATGATGGTTACAGCGGGTCGGCTATCCATGCAAGCTACACTCCTGGGGCAGATCGATCCCGGCATGGGTCATCGATGCCCGTCCTGGACCCCGCTCAACAAGCGCAGGGCCTTATCCAATATACACAGGGCCAATATACACAGGGCCACTGCAAGCAGTGGCCCTGTCTGGCACCTCATTCACTCTGGCGTCTATCAGCGTCTGGCGACTATCAGCACCCGGCGACTATCAGCACCCGGCGACTATCAGCGCCCGGCGTGGATCAGCCACATTTCGACCAGCCGCAACCGGCGTAGCAGGTCGGGCAGCCGTCCATCATGATCAACTCACCGCGGCACTCGGGGCAGTTACCGACCGTCGCCGGGCCGCTCTTGCCTGCGGTATCGGGCTTGCTGCCACCGCCACCAATCGGCTCGAACGCGCCCTCGACCATCGCCTCCTCTTCCTCGACCTCGGCAGGGAACCAGCCATGCCCGGAAGCCTGACGCTTCGCGTAGCGACTGACCAGCTCTTCCACCGGCACCTGGTTGCCATCGATATCGAGGAAACCGCGCCGATAGAGGATCTGCTGGATTGACCAGGCAATCGCCGCCACTTCGGAATCGTGGAACATCGGCTTGTTCCAGCGATTCATGCCGCAGCGTACCAGGCCCTTGTCCCACGCCACCTTGCGCAGATCGGCCACCGCCTGGGTAACATAGCCACCGCGCGCGGCCAGCGACAGGCTACGCATGGTGGCCGTGATCCACTGGTGCTCGCTGGACAGCTGGCCGGAGGGGAAGAAGAACTCCACCGGGCGTTCGATGATCACGCGCTGCCCGTTGAGTACGCCCTCGACCGGCATGAACGATACCAGCAGATAGACCTTCTTGCGGCCCTCGGCGCCCACGTAGGAGATCTTCTCCGATACGGCCTCCAGAGTACCTTCGGGACGCGAGGCGATACGCAACGTCAGAGGACTCTCATCAGCCAACGGCGCCGGAGGCGGAGTCTCCTGCGCGGCCTTGACGCGGTAGCCCACGATCTTCGATGAAATTTCGACAGCCATCAGCAGGCACCTCCACAGACAGAGTGAATCACGAACAACGGGCGTGCATGAGCACCGACGGGGTTACCATTTGCCATAGGTTCCCTCCTTGAGCGCGTCATAGAGGTTGGCAGCGGTATGCTCCTCGCCGTCGTAGATCACCTTTTCGTCACCCTTGAGTTCGACACTTTCACCGTTGTCCAGTTCGAACACATAGGTGGTGTTCTTGAGGTCGTCCTCACGCACCAGCACGCCCTGGAAGGCTTCCGGGTTGAAGCGGAAGGTCGTGCAGCCCTTGAGGCGGCTCTGATAGGCATCAAGGTACAGGTCCTTGAACGCCTCGAAGGGAAAGTCGGTCGGCACATTGACCGTCTTGGAGATCGCCGAGTCGATCCAGGCCTGAGATGCCGCCTGTACCGCCACATGTTGCTCCGGTGTCACCGCATCAGCGGTGATGAAGTAATCCGGCAGATCGCTCTCCACAGCATCGGCATGCATGAAGTGACGATAGGCCGCCAGTTCGAAGGACACTACCTCGACCTGTTCCTTGGTCTTCTTGCCGGCCTGAATCACGTTACGGAAGTAACGATGCGAGAAGGACGGCTCGATGCCATTGGAAGCATTGTTGCCCAGCGACAGGCTGATGGTGCCGGTCGGTGCGATCGACGAGTGGTGAGTAAAGCGCGCGCCGTGTTCGGCCAGTTCGGCCACCAGTTCCGGCTCAACTTCCGCCACCTTCTGCATGTAGCGGCTATAGCGTGCATGCAGGATACGTCCCGGCACCTTATCGCCAACCTCATAGCCATCGCGCGCCAACTCGGGACGGATACGCAGCATCTTCGGCGTAATCTCGAACTCCTGCCCCAGAATGGGCGCCATGCCCTTTTCCTTCGACAGTTCCAGCGCCTGCTTCCAACCTTCCACCGCCAGCACGCGGCTGACTTCTTCGGTGAAGGCCAGCGACTCAGCCGAGCCATAGGGCATCTGCAACATGGTCATCGTCGAACCCAGGCCGAGGAAGCCCATGCCATGGCGGCGCTTGGCTTCGATCTCACTGCGCTGGCCTTCCAGCGGCAACCCACTGATCTCGACCACGTTGTCGAGCATGCGGGTAAAGATCGACACCACCTGACGGTACTTGTCCCAATCGAAACACGGCTTGTCGCTGAATGGATCGACAACGAAGCGAGTCAGATTGACCGACCCCAGTAGACAGGCACCTTCCGGCGGCAACGGCTGTTCACCGCAGGGGTTGGTGGCGCGGATTTCCTCGCAGAACCAGTTGTTGTTCATGCGATTGACCTGGTCAATCAGAATGAAACCCGGTTCGGCGTAGTCGTAGGTGGAACTCATGATGGTGTCCCACAGCTCACGCGCCTTGATCACCTCGACGATGCGACAGGCAACTCGGCCCTCATCATCAACGCTGTAACCTTCTTCAATTACCGGCCAATCGCGATAGATCAACTCGTCATCCGCGACATCCCCCTTCTCCCCGGCATGTAGCGGGAAGGCCAGCGGCCAGTCAGCATCGTTCTTGACCGCTTCCATGAACTCATCGGTGATCAGCAGACTGAGATTGAACTGACGCAGGCGTCCCGCCTCACGTTTGGCCTCGATGAAGTCACGCACATCGGGGTGTCCGATATCAAAGGTGCCCATCTGGGCCCCGCGACGACCACCGGCGGAAGCCACCGTGAAGCACATCTTGTCGTAGATATCCATGAACGCCAGCGGGCCGTTGGTACCGGCACCGGCGCCGAACACAAAGGCACCCTTGTGGCGCAGGGTGGAGAACTCATAGCCGATACCGCAACCCGCCTTGAGCGTCATGCCGGCATCCACCACGCTGTCGAGGATGTCGTGCATGGAATCACGGATGGTGCGCGATACAGTGCAATTGATCAGGCTGACGGCAGGTTTGTAGCCTTCCGCCCCGGCATTCGACATGATCCGGCCCGCGGGTACCGCGCCATGTTCCAGCGCCCAGCGGAACTTCGGCAACCAATGACTGGCCTGTTCTCCTTCCACGGCAGCCAGTGCCTTGGCCACACGTTCCCAGGTCGCCTTGAGGTCCTTGTCGACCGGCTGACCATGGCGGTCCTTGAGACGGTATTTCGAGTCCCATATGTCATATGAAGGGCCCTGCATGGGAACCTCCTGCGATAACGCAGCGGCCTTGGCAGATGTCGTCATGCGTGCTGTCTCCGATCAAGCTCGGCAAGAAATGAGGGGGGCTAAGGCGTCTATCCTACTGCGTCAGTAGATTTCGCCCAACACCATATATAGTAGAATATTAAAAAGAGAGCACAACATAAAGGAAAATTCGGGCACCGAGTGCCCGAAACGAATTTCATTCCCTACCGTTGAAACAGGTGCTGACTGACCGCTCAATCACACGGTTCTCGAGTACCGCACACTCTCGGAGGCCAGGTAACCATCGAAGGCCATGGCGATATTGCGCAGCATCAGCCGTCCAGCGGGCAGAACTCGGATACCCACTTGGCTGATCTCGATCAGACCGTCATCGACCATCTCGCTCAACTGATCCAGCGCGTCGGCGAAGTGCTCGGCGAAGTCGATACCATGACGCTGCTCGATGTCAGCGAAGCGAAACCCTTCATGGCACATCAGCGCAGCGATGACGTCTGCACGCAAACGGTCCTCGGCAGTCAGACAATAGCCGCGCAGGACCGGGATCCGCCCGGCGTCGAGACACGCCATGTACTCACTCGTCGTCTTGACGTTCTGGCTGTAGGCATTGCCGACACGGCCGATGGAAGTGATGCCGAGACCGATCATGTCGCACTCGCCCTGAGTCGAATAGCCCTGGAAATTGCGCTGCAACGAGCCATCGCGTCGCGCGAGGCTGAGCTCATCCTCGGGCAGCGCGAAGTGATCCATACCGATGTAGACGTACCCCGCTGCCGTCAATCGCTCGATGGTCAGCTCGAGCAGCTCCAGTTTGCGTGACGGCGGTGGCATGTCCGCGTCACGAATCAGACGCTGCGCCTTGAACAGATGTGGCAGGTGCGCATAGCTGTACGCGGCAATGCGGTCAGGACGAATGGCGATGACCTGTTCCAGGGTTCTGGCAAAGCTGTCGCGAGTCTGTAGCGGCAGGCCATAGATCAGATCCATCGACACCGAGGCGAAACCAGCCTCCCGCGCAGCATCGATCAGCGCCCTCACCTCGGCTTCGCTCTGCACGCGATTGACCGCCTGCTGCACCGCCGGATCGAAGTCCTGCACGCCAAGGCTCAGGCGATTGAACCCCAGGTTCCGCAACGCGAAGACCTGCTCCGGCGTCACCGTACGCGGGTCCACCTCAAGGGAGAACTCACGCTCATGCTCCGCAGCGAAGTGAAAATGCCGATTCAGGCACTCCAGCAACTCGGCAAGCTGATCGGGAGACAGGAAGGTAGGCGTGCCGCCGCCGAGATGCAGCTGCGTCATTACTCGGGAAGGATCGAAAAGCTCAGCCTGCAGGGCAATCTCACGCTTGAGATATCCCAGATACTGCGTCGCACGCTGACGGTTGTGGGTGATGATCTTCGAGCAGGCGCAGTAATAGCACAGGCTCTCGCAGAACGGCACATGGACATACACCGACAACGGGCCTGGCTGGTCGCTGGCCGCCACCGCCGCGTGGTAGGCGGATGTGTCGAATGCCTCATGGAAATGAGGCGCAGTGGGATAAGAGGTGTAGCGCGGTCCGGGGCGGTCGTACTTTTCAACCAGACAGCGCTCGAACGGCAGAATATCAGCAGACATCGCATCGATCCTCGGCAAGGACGGCACAGGCACCTCCATTTGGGGTCGCGCCTGACACTATTGTCGCATGCAGCTCTAACTCGTCGATGCCTAATCAACCAGAATATGATCTACATCAATTCACAAACCCGCTATTTCAGGGCATCTTTACTCAAGAAGTATTCAGCATACCATTTGCTTTATCCATGCACAGAGTGCTTCAAGAAATATTGCATGTCATGGCAGTAAAGCACACAGCAATACCCAGCAATCAAACTGCATTGATACTGTTCGAACACAACAAGGTTCAGCTACCTATCGCAGGGAAAAAGAATGAATATGACATAAAAAACAAGAACCATATATCTGGAGAAAAAACACCATACCGATTTATCACGTCCTGAAAAACTACTGCAAAATCATGTCACTTAACCCATGCCACCATAACCCTAAAGCAAGCTACATCAGGCTTTGTCTTTCGCACTGATAATAGAACAAGAATCTTCTTTGACTCTTATCTTTTATTCAACAAGCCGCGCTGCCGGTATCGAGATTCCAGCCATGCACCTTACTCGCTTTACTGATTATTCACTTCGTGTGCTGATGTACCTTGCCGAGCCCAGCAATGAACGTACCACCATTGCCGAAATCGCCACACGCTTCAGCGTCTCGCGCAATCATCTGATGAAAGTCGTTCAGGAACTCAGCCATCTCGGCTATATCACCACGATTCGTGGCAAGAACGGCGGGCTGTCGCTGAAGATGGCACCGGATACGATACATATCGGCCAGCTGGTACAGGCGACTGAACACAGCTTTGCGCTGACAGAGTGTGATGGCGATGACGATGCCTGCTACATCGCCTCTGTCTGCCGTTTCAAGCACATTGCCAACGAAGGCGTGACTGCCTTTATCGCAGTGCTCGACCGTTATACGCTCCAGGATCTATTGGTGCCGGAATGCCGCTCACGCCTTCGGGAACTCAAGTTGATCGACTCGGTGGAAAGCTGTCTGTAACACCCGATACTTGGCTGGCGAGGGGCAATAGCAGGAAAGGCGGAAACAGAGAGGCGACAGTCGCGAGGCAGCATGCTAGCCTCGCCTCACCCCCAACGACAGGAGTCATCATGCCTGGTTCTGCTACCCCGGGATACCGCTGGAAAACGATTCTGGTCGTGCTGTTGTTGATCACCGGAGTCGGCGGCGCTCAGGCCGTGGACTTCAATACCACACAGCAACAGCAGCACCAGATGTGGCAATCGCTGGTCGTCCAGTTGGGCAGTGAGAATCACGTGCGTGCCATCGAGAGCAGCAGCTATAGCGATGCGATGCTCAGCATCAATACCACCCCAGGGCGCTGCCTGAGCCCATGGCTCGAAATGCGTTCCGATCTCGGAGAAAACCAATCACTCGATGATCGAGTCAATGATGTCCCGGCCGATGTGCTGGTCGGCGACCACTACACCCTGACCGGTCGCGCGGAACTCCTTACCGAGCGTGGCGATAATGGGCTTTATGTGCGCTTCTACGACCTGGATATGCCAACACTTCTGCAGCAGATGCGCGAAGGCGACGAACTGCACCTGCGTATCCGCATGACGGAAGATGTCGAGGATTACTGGTTCATGACCTTCAGTCTTGCAGGAGCGGAAGATGCGCTGTCACGCATGAATCAACTCTGCTTCAGCCTCGGTTAGCGGCAACGTCTTCCTGCCCACCGTCCGTTGTCGACCCAGCGTTCGCTGCAGACCCAGCGTTCGTTGTAGAGTAGTGCTGCGCCTCGGCAAGCCAAAGGCGCTCGAATTCGTCACTGTTCAACGGATGCGAAAACAGATAGCCCTGGGCAAGATGGCAGCCCATCGACTTGAGCGCTTTCGCCTGGCCCGGGGTTTCCACACCCTCCGCCACGCTTCGCAGCCCCAGCCGTTCGGCCATGGCGATAATGGTTGCTACTATCGAGTAGTCGTTGTTGTCGGTGAGCATGTCACTGACAAAGGATTTATCGATCTTCACCGCATGAGCCGCAAAACGCTTGAGGTAAGCCAGTGACGAATAGCCGGTACCGAAGTCGTCGATGGACAATGCAAAACCTCGCTCACGCAACTGCTCAGTAATGCGCACGGCCTGTTCGGGGTCCTGCATGAAGCCACTTTCCGTTATCTCCAACCCCAGCCGACCCGGCGACACGCCAGCACGCTCAACGATACTGCAAAGCTGTCGCGTCAACTGCGGCTCCTCAAACTGAGCTGCGGCCAGATTTACGTAGAGGCGTTCCGGCAATATCGCCAACTGCGCGACCTCCCACTGAGCCAGCTGGCGACAGGCTTCACTCATCACCCACTCGCCAAGCTCGCTGATCATGCCTCGCTCCTCGGCCACGGCAATGAACTCGGTCGGGCTGATCCAGCCCAACTCATTGTCGAACCAGCGACATAGCACTTCGGCGCCAACCAGGCTGCCGCTATCCAGAGCAATAATCGGCTGATAGCACAACTCCAGCTTCTCGTTCTTCAAGGCTTCCTTGAGCCTTGTCGCCAGCATCAGACGACGACGCAGGTCGTGCCCCATCTCCGGGGCATAGAAACGATAACCGCTACCGCACTCCTTGGCGTGATACATGGCAATGTCGGTATTCTTGAGCAACTCACGCGGACCATCCCCATCTTCGGGATAGAAGGCAACACCAATGCTGACATCGAGATTGAAACGATGTCCGTCGAACAATATCGGGCTGGCAAGAGCATTGAGTAACCGCCCGACCACCTGAGCGGAGTGAATCTCTTCAGTTTGCTCGACCATCACCACAAACTCGTCCCCCCCCAGACGAGCAAGACTCTCACCAGGCGCCAGACAGGCATCAAATCGTGTCGCTACCTCCCGCAGTACCTCGTCACCGACATCATGCCCCTGACTATCGTTGATCTCCTTGAAGCGGTTCAGGTCGAGAAACATCAATGCCAGGCGATGCCCTTCCCGACGCGCCTGCAGGATTGCACTGTGCAGACGCTCCATGAAATGGACTCGGTTAGGCAGCCCCGTTCCAGGATCGAAATAGGCCAGATGACGAATATGCGTATCACTGCGACGCCGTTCCAGCTCAGCAGCAGCTCCTGCGGCAAAGATACTCAACAGATGACGTATGGAGTCGGAGTCCGCCAACAGCGGTTGACGAAACAACAGAATGATCACGCCGATGGCATCACCACTGGCATCCTCGAGGCGCCGGTCTACCCAAGCCTGAAATGGGCCACCCACGAGACGCTCGACCAGCGGGAAATCAGTGGTCACCCACCGAGGGATGATACGTTCGGCATCATGGAAATTCTCTCCACAGGGTATCCCTGAAAACTCGAAGCTGAAATTTTCCACAGGCTGGCCATCCACCACACCAGCCAGCATCGAGGCGCTGAGCGGTACACCATCGTCAATCCGCGCGATGAGGGCCGCATCAGCCATCATCGCGCCCGCAAGACGTCGAGCAAGATGGTCGAAGAACTGGTCATTACTGCGCGCGGTAACGGCTTCCGCCACATCCAATACCACCTGCTGCATACGCTCCTGCTCTCGACGTAGCCGTAGAGCACTCACGCCCCAGGAAAGGTTGTCGGCCAGTTCCTGCAAGAGCGCCAGCTCATCATCACTGACCTCCAGTGCGGTGTTCATCAGCAATACCAGCACACCTTGCCGGTCACTACCCAGATGCAACGGTAGGGCCACTTCCGTGGCCAGGCCGTAACGCTCGGCGACATCCGCAAAGGGCGCATAGGCCGGAGATGTCACCAACGGTGACAGTAACTGTGCTGTTTGTTCACGAATGCAGCGACCACAGGGTGCCTGACCCTCTGGTCTATCCGCTGCCCAGCTGAAGTGGCATTCATCGAGAAACTCGCGACCTTCTCCGGAACAGGTCAGTGGCATGATTCGCTGTTCATCGTCCTGCGCCACACCGGTCCAGGCCAACTGATAGCCGCCCTCTTCCACCGCCAGCCGACAGACTTCACTGAGCAGCGCCGTTTCATCGGCGCTACGGATCACGACTCGGTTGACCAATCGCAACAACGTCAGGGCGCGGTTGGTCCGAGCCAGCTGATGGTGGGTATCGGCCAACTGGCGCTCGGTACTGGCCAGGGCAAATTCGGCCTGCTGATTGGCCAGTTCAGAGCCAACCCGAGCGGCAGCGATGCTCAGCACCTCCTGGGCCACACCACTATTGGTCAGCGGGCGACGATAGATGGCAGCAACAAGCCCGACAAGCCTGTCATCCGGCGTCAATACCGGAACACCGAGATAGGCCTCAGCGCCTAGATCAACCAGCATGACGTCATCAGGAAAGTCACCTGCAACGTCTCGACCAAACAAGCAGACGCGACGTTCCGTCACTTTCTCACACGGAGTGCCTGCCAATGCATAATCGACATTGTCGACGATGGCGCCGTCGACACACAGCGAAAGGGTACGCGCCATGCGGCCACCGGGCAGCACGCGAACAACAGCCAACACATCGGCCTCGACGATGCTCGCCAGACGCAACGACAACCAGGGAAAGAAATCTCTGGAGGGTTCACGGGAGAGCCCATCGGCAAGTAGGCGAAAGGCAGTACGAGCATCCATCTTCAGGCGCGTCTCATGGAGTCAGTCATCTCATGGCACTTCACTCGTGCTTATCGCTCGAGCATAGCGTATCCCGCCATGGTGCACCGGAACGAGCGTTCAGGTGCACTCAGTGATGCCTAGAGTACCCTACGACGCAACACGCTGGTAACCGCCTCTCCCGCCAGCACCAACAGCACGATGGCACACAGAATGGTAGCCACCGTTGGCCAGGCGAACGTATCGATGGCGCCCTGCAGAATCACGCCGATACCGCCAGCCCCAACCAGTCCCAGAACGGTCGACTCGCGGATGTTGATATCCCAGCGCAGGATGATGACGGCAAAGAAGGCCGGCATCACCTGGGGCACGATGGCGTACAACACCACACAAGCTCGGCTGGCACCGGTTGCTTCCATGGCCTCCACCGGTTTGCGATCGATTTCCTCAATGGCCTCGCCCATCAGCTTGCCGACAAACCCGATCGAGCGAAAAGTGATCGCAAGGATCCCGGCCAGCACGCCGGGGCCAAAGATAGCCACGAACAATAGTGCCCAGATAATGGTGTTGACCGAACGGCTGGCGACCAGAATGAAGCGGCCAAGCCACAGGCAAGCACGGTTGGGCGTGGTGTTCTGTGCCGATATCCACGAGATCGGTAGCGCCAGGAATATCGTCAGAAACGTCGCCAGGGTAGCAATGTGTACCGTCTCGACCATTGCCCCCACAATCTCCTCCAGACGCCGCAGGTCCGGGGGCCACATACGCTCGGCCAGACTATGGATCTGCACCGGCGCATCCCATACCCAGGGCCAGAAGATATCGACATCACGGACCGCCCACACCAATACCGCACACACCAGCAGCATGATCAGCCAGCGAGTCCAGCGCTCGCGGCGGCTGTAGCGAACCCACACACGGCTGGCTACGGAATGCTTCGAAGTCACCATACACGTTTCCTCACCCAGCCACTGATGCCTTCACTGACCAGAATCACCGCGATGATCACCAGTAGGATGGCAAAGGCAAAGTCATAATCGTAACGACCGAAGGCATTCATCAGCGTGCTGCCGATGCCGCCGGCTCCGACAATTCCGACCACCGCCGAAGCCCGCAGATTACTGTCAAGCTGATACATCGACAGCCCGATCTGACGTGGCAGGATCTGGGGAAAGACCGCGAAGATCAAAGTCGACAGATAGCTGGCGCCCGCCGCACGCATCGCCTCGACCTGTCCCCAATCAATCTCCTCGATCTCCTCGGCAAGCAACTTGCCGACAAAGCCAATGGAATACAGCGTCAGGGTGAGAATGCCGGCCAGTGGCCCGAACCCGACGGCCTTGACGAATAGAATGGCGACGATCACCGGATGAAAACTACGCGACACAATGATCACCGAGCGACCCAGCAGGTAGATCGGGCGCGGTGCGATGTTGCGGGCAGCCATCACCGCAAAGGGAATCGACAACAATACGCCGAGTAACGTTGCCAGCAAGGCTATCTGGAAGCTCTCCTTGAAGCCGCTGAACAGTAGCTCATAACGCTCGAAACTCGGCGGAAATCCACCACCGAAGATTCGTGCAGCACGTGGGATACCTTCGCTGATACGCGACCAGTCGAATGGCAGGGTTGCCAGCGCCCACCCAAGGTAGAATACCGTGCCAAGGATCAACCCCCAGCGTAACCAGGGGCTGGCGATGAAGTGAGGCTTGCGCCACTGACGTGTCACCGGAGTCGCCGACATCAGGCACTGTCCTCCGCTGTGACTGGCGCCATGGTCTCGTCCGGCGCCTCGATACCGCCATAGACTTCCTCCAGCGCCGCCTTGTCGAAGCGCTCGGGCGATCCATCGAAGATCATGTGTCCATGGCGCAACCCGACGATGCGCTCGGTGTAGGCTCGTGCCTGGGCCACATTGTGGATGTTGATCAATACCGGCAGTGACAATTCCTCGGCCAGGCTACGCATCAGCTTCATGATCTGCTCGCTGGTGACAGGGTCCAGCGATGCGGTCGGTTCATCGGCCAGCAGGATATCCGGCTCCTGCATCAGGGCTCGGACCACACCGACACGCTGGCGCTCACCACCAGATAGCTCATCCGCCCTCTTGTTGGCGTATTGCGCAATCCCCACTCGCTCCATCAACTCGAACGCCCGCTCGATGTCCTGTTGCGGAAAACGCCGACGCCACGCCTGTAGAAAGGTCACATAGCCCAGCCGCCCCGCCAGTACATTTTCCATTACCGAGAGGCGATCAATCAGATTGAAGCCCTGGAATACCATGCCTATGCGACGCCGCGCCTGGCGTAAAGCCTGACCGCGCAGATGCGACAACTCATCGCCATTGAGTTTGATCGACCCGGAGCTGGGTTCAATCAAGCGATTGATGCAGCGTAACAAGGTGCTCTTGCCGGCCCCCGACGCCCCGACAATGGCCACCACCGTATTTCCTTCGACGGTAAGATCCAGGCCTTTGAGCACCGGCTCATTACGGCCATAACGTTTGACCAGTTGGGTAATTTCCAGCATTACAGCCCCCTGAAGGCCCACCTCGATATTGAGGTGGGCCAAGCAATATCTCCACAAGTCCGATCGGCAGGGAATAACTCAGGGGAACGCCTCACCCTGAGTCCCCTTGCCTGCCGCAGCCGCCTACTCTTCCAGGTTTTCGGGGGTATAGCTCACTCCATTGGCCGCCTGGATGGTACGAATCACGTTCCACTGATCCTGATAGGTGATCGGAATGAACTTCTCGACACCATCAAACTCCTCACCAAGGGCGGTGCCGGCAAAGTCGAAGCTGAAGAAGGCTTCCTTGATACTGTCGACGAGCGCTGGATCAAGGTCATGAGCATAAGTATAGGAAGTGGTCGGGAACGGCTCCGACTCGAAGATCATGCGCACGCTGTCTTCGTCGTACAGATCACGTGCGGCCATGCGCTCGACCACTTCAGAGGCGACCGGCGCCGCATCATAGTCACCGGCGACAACGCCGAGCATCGACTGATCATGACTACCGGAATACAGCACCTCATAGTCCTCGTCCGGTACTACTCCCTGCTCTGGAAACAGCGCTCGCGGCGCCTGATTACCGGAGTTGGATGTGGGAGAGGTGTGGGCTACTCGCTTGCCCTTCAGATCGGCTAGCGTCTGAATGTCCGAGTCAGCCTGAGTATAAACCTGGAGCGTGTAGCCGAAGCGCCCATCGTCAGAGCCCATCAAGGCAAACGGCACCGCACCCGCCAGGTTGACGGCAAAGGGTGTGGGGCCGGTCGAGAAGCCGGCAATATGCAGACGGCCACTACGCATCGCCTCTACCTGGGCGGAATTGGATTGGACCGCAAAGAAGCGCACGTCCTTGCCGGTCACTTCCTTGAGGTGGTCGATGAACGGCTGCCAGATATCGGCGTAGATCGCCGGATCTTCGACTGGGGTGTAAGCGAAGATCAAGGTATCGGGATTGACCAGTTCGGACTCGTCGCTGGGCGGGTCCGCTACAAGATCACCATCCTCGTCACAGTACTGCGGATCCAGATCTCCGTGTGGACACTCCTGGGCCTGGGCGGTGGTTACCATAAAACCGAATGAAGCAATTAGCGTGGCGAGCAGGAGAGCTCTACCCTGCAGGAATGAGTGTCGCATGGCGTGCCTCGTTAGTGATGTATTGTGTTTGTTGTGTTGAACTCAAGTGACATGACCTCGAGTCACCCCGGGCCATTGCGCTTGCTGAATCGAAAGTTCGAAGGCGAACACGTCTCGATGTTTGATAGGTCAATTGATGCGCGAATTCGAACGCCCCTGAACTCAATCTAGAATGTGACTATATGAAGTCAAACACTTCCGCACCCGAGCTCCACCATCTACGCAACCAATACCTCGTGATGCGCCACGGTCATAGCCAAGCCAATGCCATGGGGCTAATCGTGTCATCGCCCGAACACGGTCTGCTCGGTTATGGACTCTCGGCCAAGGGTGAAGAGCAACTGAGCAGGCGTATCAGCGAATGGCACTTGAGCGCACCCCAGCGGATCCTGCACTCGGATTTTCTACGTACCACAGAGACGGCACAGCGCATTGCCGATCACTTTGCCATCCCGTTGGAACCCGACGTCAGATTGCGCGAACGCTTCTTCGGAGACTGTGACCTGCAGCCGGATAATTGTTATCACGACGTCTGGGAGCAGGATGCTGAAGACCCCAGCCAGCAGCACAGAGACGTGGAGAGCGTGTGCCAGGTAGCGGAGCGACTCTGCGCCTTGATTGCCGAGCTGGAGCAACGCTATGACGACACCAGCCTATTGCTCGTCAGCCATGGAGATCCATTGCAGATCCTGCTGACTGCTGCTGCCCGGCGCCCACTCAACGAACACCGCGAAATATCACCACTGATGCCGGCTGATGTACGACCATTGATCACCAGCCAGGGGCACTGAACCAGGACCACGAGATTGTGCATCACTCAAGGGTGAGCCATGAGCGCCGTGGCTCAACCGCCGTATGTGCCCACGTCGTTATGTGCCCATGTCGTTATGGGCCAATACCGCTATGGATCAATACCGCTATGGCTCAATATCGCTATGTCCGTGGTGCCCGGCTTGACGATGCAGGCTGTGGACAACCCAGTGAACAACCTTGGGAGGTAGCTGTGAACAAGCCGTTGATAGTCTGAGGAAAAGCGCTAAAGAGTAGGCATAGGCAGTTTGTTGTGCGGCTGGAGTGGCTGTGGACAGTATTTCTCGAGCCGAGCCTCATCGTGTAGCCCACAATCCAACATGCTGACCACAATCCTGCACGCTGACTACAATCCAGTGCGTTGCCCACAATCCCGACCAGCGGCTCTGCCTGACGGTGGAGGCGCCAATGCTGGTCAGACCTGCATATTCATCACTTCGCGATAGGCACTCACCAGCCGGTCACGTACCTGCTGCCCCATCTGAAAGGAAAGGCTGGCCTTCTGCATATCCACCATGACGTCATTGAGTTCGACGCCTGGAGCCCCGGCTTGAAATGCCTGAGCCTTGGTATCCGCGGCACTCTTCAACTCATTGATACGCTGTATCGATGATTCAAGCGCATCGGCAAAATTCGCGTCTCCATCAACCTTCGTCGCCGCCCTGTCGAATGGCCTGTTCAAGGAAGTCGCAGCACCGGACTGCTGAGCCAGAGAAGTCATCTGCGCGAGCGCTGACTGCATAGCGGGAGTAGCCATTGGGAGTCCTTGAGGATGATGAAGAAGTGCCGCCAAGCCTAGCAAGGCCCAGCATCTCTCCATCGGCGTAATTGACTGCCAAAAGAAGGGCTATTCAGACGTTTACCCTGACGGTGGCCAAGCATAATGGCAGTCATCACGGAACCGCTCACTGCGCACCACCCCAAGTTACGGATCTAGCTACGGACTGCCGTTCATGCCACTGCACGATTGCGAACAAGGCCACCGGGCCATAGCCATCAGGAGCCGCTCATGAGTGCAGCGGTTACCGATGATGGGAAATCCACTGGTTCCAACCCAATGGCAGAGCTGGTCGCCCGCTTGCGTGGCAAGCCTGCCATTGCACTGGTGATCACTGCGGCAGCCTGTGTTGCCGTTATCGTTGCGCTTTTACTGTGGGCTTCTCGGCCACAGTACCGAGTGCTGTTCAGCAACTTGAGTGAAGCCGATGGCGGCGCCATCATCACCGAACTGGATAGCCGTGGTGTGCCTTACCAGTTCGCTTCAGGGGGCAATACCCTGCTGGTACCCAGCGACCAGGTTCCGGTCCTGCGCCTGCAACTCGCCGAACAAGGCCTTCCCCATGCCGGCAACGTAGGCCTGGAACTGATGGATAGCCAGGCCTTCGGTATCAGTCAGTTCGCCGAACAGATCAATTACCAGCGCGGGCTCGAGGGTGAGCTTGCACGCTCCATTACATCACTGGGACCCGTCGCCAATTCCCGGGTCCACCTCGCACTGGCCCGAGATTCGGTCTTTGTGCGCAAGCGTGATCCGGCCAAGGCCTCCGTCGTACTGTCACTCGAGCCCGGCCGCCAGCTCAGCGATGGCCAGATCGCCTCCATTGTCCACCTGGTATCATCGAGTGTCCCCGACCTCTCCAACGAAGATGTCACTGTCGTCGACCAATCCGGTCGACTGCTGTCTTCCCCCACCACCGAGAACATGGGTCTCGACGGCACCCAGCTCGATTATGTCAGCCAGGTGGAACACAGCTACCAGCGCCGCATTGAGGCCATCCTTGCGCCGCTGCTGGGTCCCAGCAACGTAAAGGCTCAGGTAACGGCACAGGTCGACTTCAACCGGCGTGAAGAAACCTCTGAGCGCTACGGCCCCAACCAGCCGCCCAATGAAGCCGCCGTGCGCAGTCGCCAGAGCAGCCTCGACTACAACGGTCAGGGTGACTTTGCCAGTGGCATTCCCGGGGCACTGAGCAATACCCCGCCCGGTACTGCGCCGTCACCGATCGAGAACCCAGAGGCTCCGGCTGACAACGAGGCTGACCCTGAAGCTGCGAATGACGACTTAGCCAACAGCCGTATGCGGCGTGACGACGTCATCAACTACGAAGTCGATCATCAGGTCTCGCACGTGCAGTACCAGCGAGGCCAGGTCGAGCGCTTGTCCGCTGCGGTAGTGGTCAACTACCAACCGGGCCTCGCGGATGATGGAAGCGAGAACCTGCAACCGCTGGACGAAGAAAAGCTGGCTCAGATCGAGCGTCTGGTACGCCAGGCGATGGGCTTTTCGGAAACCCGTGGAGATGCTCTGACGGTGGTCAACAGCCCCTTCAGCCGCCCCGACGGTCTAGCTGATATGCCCTGGTGGCGTGATCCGAGTATCCAGCACATGGCATTCAGCACTGGTCGCTATCTGCTGGCCGGTATCGCCATCCTGCTGCTGTACCTGTTGATCCTGCGGCCGCTGATCCGCCGCTATACCGAAAGCCCGGCGATACAGAGCGCACCGGCTGGCTTCCGCGCCACTGTTGGCGAGGAGCGGGAAGCCGACAGCGACACCTCACCGAGTGATGGAGTCGCGGAAGATGAAGAGGCCCCTACCTACGCACGCGGGACGAAGCGCCAGCGCAAGGCCACGGCCTATGAGCAGAACCTCAACGATCTGCGCGAAATGGCTCAGGAAGATCCGCGTATGGTTGCCATGATTGTTCGCGGCTGGATGAATGAAAATGACTAGTTCCGAAACCAACAGCGGTGTCCGTCGCAGCGCCGTGCTGCTTCTCGCCCTCGATGAAGACAGTGCCGCAGAAGTCTTCAAGTTTCTCAATGCCAAGGAAATCCAGTTGCTCTCTCGCGAGATGGCACAACTCGGTCAGATCTCCCATGACGAAATGCGTAGTGTGCTGCAGGACTTCCATCACGAGACTGAGCAGTACGTTGGCCTCAACATGAATTCCAGCGAGCATATTCGTTCGGTACTGACCAAGGCTCTCGGTAGCGAGCGCGCCTCCAGCGTGATCGAGGACGTTCTCGAATCGGCAGGTACCAGCAGCGGCATTGATGCGTTCAACCTGATGGAACCGTCGATGGTCGCCGAGCTGATTCGCGACGAGCACCCACAGATCATCGCTACGGTACTGGTCCACCTCGAGCGCCATCAGGCAGCCGATGTTCTCGAACAATTCGAGGACAAGTTGCGCAATGATGTGGTGTTACGTATTGCCACGTTCAGTGGCGTGCAGCCAGCGGCGTTGCAGGAGCTTACGGAAGTCCTCACCAGTATGCTCGATGGTCAGAATCTCAAGCGCAGCAAGATGGGTGGCATACGCACGGCTGCAGAGATTCTCAACCTGATGAATACCAGTCAGGAAGAATCCGCCATCGACACCGTGCGCGCTCACAGCGAGGACCTCGCCCAACGCATCATCGACGAGATGTTCCTGTTCGAGAATCTCGCCGACCTCGACGACCGCAGTATTCAACTGCTGCTCAAGGAAATCGACACCAACAGCCTGGTGGTCGCGCTCAAGGGAGCCCCGGAGAATCTCAAGGCACGCTTCCTGCTCAATATGTCGCAGCGTGCTGCGGACCTGCTGATGGAGGACATGGACACTCGTGGTCCGATGCGTATCTCCCAGGTCGAAGCCGAACAGAAGGCCATCCTGCAGATCGTGAGGCGGATGGCCGACAATGGTGAAATCGTGCTCAGTGGAGTCGAGGAAGCCTATGTGTAACTCCTCGCCATTTCATTGCGCACCGTTTCATTACGTACCGTGCCATCACCTGCTGTGCAATACCGTGCATGGTGCGCCCGGGAGGGTGACGTCATGAGCCATCAGTCCTGGGTCCCGGACAGCGCCACCTGGCGCCGCTGGCGCATGGACAAGTTGCCGAATGACGACATCACCACTCCATCACAGAGTGAAGGCTCCGAGGAATCGACCGAGCCCACTGCTGAAGAGCGCTCACAGCGGCTCGAGAACGAGCGTCAACAGGCGCTCGAAGCCGGGCACCAGCAAGGCTTCGAACGTGGTCATGGCGAAGGACTGGCTGCCGGATTCGAACAGGGTCTCGCCGAAGGTCGTGCTCGCGCCGAATCCGAGATAACGGAGGCCATTGAACGGCAGACTGCGCAGGCTCTGGAGCCCATTCGCCAGTTGGTCGAACAGTTCCAGACAGCTCTGAGCCAGTTGGATGATGCAGTGGTAGAGGAGCTCGCCAACCTTGCCCTCGCCACAGGTCGACAGCTGGCCGGCGAAGCCCTCAAGACACGGCCACGCCAGGTCGTCGAACTGGTCAACGAGCTGTTGCACACTGACCCACCTCTGGTCGGCCGCCAGCGGCTTTGGCTGCATCCGCTGGATCTCAAACTTGTCCAGACCCACCTCGGTGAATCACTGGCCACGGCAGGCTGGAGCCTACGTGTCGATGATCGACAACAACGGGGCGGCTGCCGGATAGTTGGCGAACATGGCGAGTTGGATGCCACCTGGCAGCGACGCTGGGAAGCTGCCCGCGGACAGGTACGCCGGCGCAATGCAGCCTCGGATGATGATGCATGAGTGCCGTCACCGAACACCAACAACGCTGGCAGCAGGCGCTGAAATCGGTCACCTCACGCATCGAAGCGCTGCCAACCGTTCGCTCCAGCGGTCGCGTGGTACGTGCCACCGGCATGGTGATCGAAGCCGTTGGCCTGCGCGTGGCACTGGGTGACAACTGCCGCATCGAACTCTCGACCCCACAACAGGGTGCACAAACCTACGCCGATGCCGAAGTCGTGGGCTTTTCCGGCGACCGTCTGTTCCTGATGCCATTGGCCGAGATTCATGGCCTGATGCCGGGAGCCCGGGTACTGCCGATCAGCAATGGCGAACCGGGCAGTGCTCGGCGTTTTCCTCTCGGTGAACAGCTGCTGGGCCGAGTCGTCGATGGCACCGGCGTGCCGCTGGATGGCCTTGGTGATCTCGACGACGCTCCGCGCGCTCCTCTCGCGACACCACCACTCAATCCGCTGTCTCGTGCACCCATCGATGCACAGATCGATGTTGGTATTCGCGCCATCAACGCCCTTCTCAGCGTCGGTCGCGGTCAGCGCATGGGGCTGTTTGCCGGTTCTGGTGTGGGTAAATCGGTACTGCTGGGCATGATGGCCCGCTATACCCGGGCAGATGTCATCGTCGTCGGCTTGATCGGTGAGCGTGGGCGCGAGGTCCAGGACTTCATCAACAATATTCTTGGCCCCGAGGGACGCCGCCGCTCAGTGGTGGTGGCCGCCCCCGCCGATACGTCGCCCCTGCAACGCCTGCAGGGCGCGGCCTATGCCACACGTCTGGCCGAAGGCTTCCGCGATGAAGGCCGCAATGTGCTGCTGATCATGGATTCACTGACCCGTTACGCCATGGCACAGCGTGAGATCGCGCTAGCCATCGGTGAACCGCCGGCGACCAAGGGTTATCCACCTTCCGTGTTTGCCAAACTACCGGGGCTGGTCGAGCGCGCCGGGAATGCCGAGGTCGGCGGCGGTTCGATCACTGCCTTCTACACGGTCCTCACCGAAGGCGATGATCAACAGGACCCGATTGCCGACTCCGCACGCGCCATCCTCGATGGTCATGTGGTGCTGTCACGCACACTGGCCGAAGCCGGCCACTACCCAGCCATCGATATCGAAGCCTCGATCAGCCGCGTGATGAACCATGTCGCCGATGACCGCCAGATCCGTCAGGCGCAGCGGTTCAAGAGCATGCTGTCACGCTACCAGCGTAATCGTGACCTGATAAGCGTCGGTGCCTACCAGCCCGGCCACGACCCATCGCTTGATGAAGCCGTGCGTCGCTACCCGGAACTCGAACACTTTCTGCAGCAACGTACTGATGAGTGCGCCAACATCGAGCACTCGCGCCAGGTCCTTGATCAGATCCTCGGAGGTAACGCATGACCGCTTCCTCGCCCCTCGATACTCTGCTCGATCTCGCCCGAACATCACGCGACCAGGCGGGACAGCGTCTGGCCGGGAGTCTCGATACCGAGCAGCAGGTCAGTCGCCAACTTGAGTCTCTGGAAAACTATCGCCATGAGTACGCCGCCCGTCTGAGCGATGCCATGCGCCAGGGCGTTGACCCCGCCACGCTGCACAATACCCAGCGCTTCCTGGCCTCACTGGACAATGCGCTGACCAACGCACGCCAGACGCTTGCAGAGCAGCACCAGAAAGTGCAACAGGCACAGCACGATTGGCAACAGGAACAGCAACGCGTCCGCGCCTACGACACTCTTACCGAACGCCGGGCCACCGCAGCGTCACGCCGGGCCGTTCGTCAGGAGCAACGCACTTCCGATGAGCTGGTCAATAGCCGCCTACTTCGCCAGAACACACAGTCTGACGTCCACTGATTTCGCAGGAGCCAGCATGGATTTCTCCCTGTTGATCAACACCGCACCATCGGCCAGATCAGCGCCGGCAGCCAGCAATGCGTCCAACGCTTCCGGCTTTGCTGAACGGCTGGCTGCTGTGTCCTCATCCTCCAGCTCAGCTGCTGCCGATGGCAAGTCAGATCCTGGTGGGGCCGTTCTTCCAGCGTCTCGCGACAACGGCGCTGTAAACGACACTCTTGATCAGGAACATGCAGACGATGAAGGCGGTGTGCTGGCGGAAGCCTTACTGATCCCCGCCACGATCAATGCCACGATCAATGCCACTACATTGAACACGCTACCAGCACAGGCAGCAGGAGCTCTGCGACATACAGGGCTGACTACTACACCAGGCATCAATACCACCATGGTGGGTTCCACCGCTGCCAGCGATAGCCTGGCAGTCGTTCGCGAACGTCTGCAGTTGATGGCCAACGCCAGTGCCCACACACCAGGTTCAGGTACCTTGTCGACGTTGAATCCATCCCCCACTCACTCCGAAGTCATCGTCGGGACACTGGACCAGGCAACATCCAATGCTCCCTCCAGGCATCTACTGCTTGATCCTGAGCAGCTGGCTCAGCGCCTGCAACACCGCGAACAGTCCCAAAACCCCAGTCATCCGGCAACGGCTCCCCAGGCGATGGCCGGCTCGCCCTCCAACACGCCTCCATCACCGGTGGACACCAACGCCTCGGTGCTGACCACACAGAGCTTGACCTCACAGAGCTTGACCTCACAGAGCTTGACCCCACAGAACCGGGGGAAACGGAGCATGGCAATGGACGGCAACCCTGGCAGTCAACTGGCCGACGGCACCAGCGATGACCCATTCAGCGCCTCACTGGCCCAGGCCAACAGTGCATCACGTGCCCCAGCCTCGGCCATGACCGGCAGTATCCCGGCCAATATCAGCAGCCCGGAATGGTCCCGGCAACTGGGTCATACCCTGACGCGTATCGGTATAGGCCCCCAGACACAGGAAGGCGACCAGCGTATCGAACTGCGTCTGCATCCCGCCGAGCTGGGCCCACTGTCGGTCAGCTTGCGTATGGGCGAGCATGGCGCTCAGGCTCAGTTCGTCTCGGCACACCCCCACGTTCGCCAGGCCGTGGAACAGGCGCTGCCCCAGCTACGTGAAATCCTCGCCGAACAGGGCATACAACTCGGCCAGACGTCAGTCAGTGACCATGGCCAAGGCACACAAGGCGAAACCAGCCGCGACCAGAGTCCGGGTAACGGACTGGCAACCGGCAACTCGCCAGGCAACATCACCGACAACAGCGAACCGTTGATCACCACCAATACCACCAGCGTGGTCATGGATGGCCGGGTTGATTTGTATGCGTAAGAGAGAAGAAGGAAAAAGAAGGAAGAAGGAAGAATCAAGAGTGAAGAGTTGCTATGCCCCCGATTTTGTAGACGCCTCCCTTTACAGGACCAGGGGGTACTCGGGTTTCTTACCCCTTACCTCTTACCTCTGGTAACTGACAACTCGTAGCTGCTCAAGAGTACTCCGGTGCCGCGCCAGCGGCTCTGCTAATCCCCCAAGATAAGCGCGAAGTTCACGCCTGTTCGGTCCATCGCGGTTTACTCCGAGACGGCATACTCGACCTCGAGACCTGCCTGCATACGACAGGCCTGATTCATTCGCCCAGGATGGGCCTCGAAGGTGGAGAGACACGGATATGGCAAGATCGCGATGGCTTATCTGGCTACTGGTGGTGCTGGTGATAACGGCGTCATCTGCCGCGGCGATTGCCATCTACATGTTGCTGAACCAGTCTCCCGGGGCGCTGGCCCATGCCGGGGAAGCCCAGCAAGACACCGCTCACACCAGGGCGGAGCCACCGGTCGACCCGATATATCTCAAGCTCGAGCCCTTCACCGTCAACCTCGCCGAGGACAACGGTGGGCCGCGCATGCTGTACATGGGTATCACGCTGCAACTCGGCGACCAGCTCAGTCAGCAAGCCATTGACCGCATCCGCCCTCAGGTCCGCAACCGAGTGGTGTTGATGCTTTCCGGTCGCAAGGCAGAAGATCTGGTTACCCCCGAAGGCAAGCAACAACTGGCAACAGACCTGACCACCGGCCTCAGCGAACTGCTTGCTGAGAATCACTCCGATGTGAACATCAGTCATGTGCTGTTCACCGAGTTCATCGTCCAATAGGTCAGCATCACCATGTCTCAAGACGACCTACTGTCCCAGGAAGAAATCGACGCCCTGCTCAAGGGCGTCAGTGGGGATGAGGAAAGCGAGGACAGCACACCGACCAATACGAGTAGTCGTGTGCGGCGCTTCGATCCCGCCACTCAGCATCGCATCATCCGTGAGCGGTTGCAGACGCTGGATATCATCAATGAGCGCTTTGCTCGTCACTTCCGCATGGGCATGTTCAATCTACTGCGACGCAGTGCGGATATCACCGTGGATTCGGTGCAATATCAAAGCTATAGCGACTTCGCACGCAACGTCCCGGTGCCGACCAACATCAACATCATCGCCATGAAGCCGCTGCAGGGCTCGGCATTGATCGTGTTTCCCCCCAGCCTGGTATTCATGGTGGTCGATAACCTGTTCGGTGGTGATGGTCGCTTCCTGACCCGCTCCGAAGGGCGCGAATTCACCAATACCGAGCAGCGCATCATCAAGCGAGTTCTGCAACTGGCCATCGACGGCTACAGCGAAGCATGGAAGTCGGTATATCCACTTGAAATCAGTTATCTGCGCTCGGAGATGCAGTCCAAATTCGCCAATATCACCAACTCACCGAACGAGATCGTGGTCAATACGGCCTTTCATCTCGAAGTCGGCAATCTGTCCTCGACCTTTCAGGTGTGTATCCCCTACACCATGATCGAGCCGCTACGCGAACTGCTCACCAACCCGCTCAGTGAGGGTAGCCGTAACAAGGACGGCGCCTTTCATCGCCGCATGGCCGGAGAGCTGCGCCACTCGGAGATCGAGCTGATCGCCGACTTTGCCGAGATCGAATCCTGTATGGCTGAGGTGATGCAGCTGTCGCAAGGCGACATCCTGGCGTTGGATCTACCCCAGACCGTTACCGCCCGCGTCGATGGCGTGCCGGTCATGGAGTGCGAATACGGCAGCCAGCACGAGCAGCGCGCCCTGCGTGTGTTGCGGATGATCGACCACCGTGCAGGACACCATCCTGATAACGCCTTCGTCAAAGGCTCCCAGCCTTCCTCCGAGGAATAGCAACATGACAGACCCCAAGAAGCCGGATGCTCCCGTAGGTGAAGATGACTGGGAAGCCGCGATGTCCGAACAGCAGGACGACAGCACTGAATCGGCCGAGGATGATCCCTGGGCCGCCGCCCTCGCCGAACAGCAGCAGGCGGAAGACAGCACTGATGATGTCGGCAGCGATGAAACCGACACGGCGTCTGCAACCCGTAACGCCGGTGAGAGCGTGTTCCGTCCGCTGGCCGGCAATGCCAGCGAAGTGGGACAGCGCGACCTCGAGATGATCATGGATATCCCGGTCAAGCTGACCGTGGAGCTGGGCCGCACCCGCCTGACGATCAAGCAGCTGCTGGAACTGGCCCAGGGTTCGGTTATCGAACTTGACGGTCTCGCCGGCGAGCCGATGGATATCCTCATCAACGGCTACTTGATCGCCCAGGGCGAAGTCGTCGTCGTCGAGGACCGCTATGGCATCCGCATCACCGAGATCATCACTCCCTCTGAACGGGTCAAGAAACTCAACCGATGAGCATCGACTCCTCCGCAACGATCAATCAGTCGCTGGAGAGCCTGACCCAGAGCGGCGATAACCTGCTGGGAATGGCAATGCTCGGCAAGACCGCCGCCGCTCTGGCCGTGGTACTTCTGATCATTCTTGGGCTGGCGGCGCTGGTGCGTCGACGCGGCCTACCGCGACAGTCGCAACAGCTGACACTCAAGGTAATCGGCAGCACGCCGATCGGCCCGCGTGAAAAGGTTGTGGTAGTGCAGGTAGAGGACCGATGGCTGGTGCTGGGCGTAGGTGGTAATCAGATCACCCGGCTCGATAGTCTCGAGGCCCGAGAGGAACAGGCCTCCGGATCCGAGGTCGAGCTGCAGGGTAGTTTCGCCGAGCGCTTCGCTCAGGCACTGAAGGCCAATCTGTCCAGGCGGGGAACAGGCTCATGACAGCTCCCGCTGTGGCGCTCCAGCGCCTGGCACCGCTACTGCTGGTGACTGGCCTGGTGCTGGGCTTGAGCACTCCCGCTGTGGCGCAACAGATCCCCGGCATCATCAGTCAACCGATGGCAGACGGTGGACAGAAGTGGTCAGTGTCGCTGCAGACGCTGTTGCTGCTGACTTCCATGGCATTTCTGCCAGCTGCACTACTGATGATGACCAGTTTCACACGCATCATCATCGTGCTGGGACTGCTGCGCACCGCCATGGGAACGCCGACGACACCACCCAATCAGGTCCTGCTCGGTCTGGCGCTGTTTCTTACCGCCTTCATCATGTCGCCAGTGATCAACGAGGTCTATCAGAGCGCCTGGGCCCCGTTGTCCGCCGAACAGATCGACTTCGGCGAATTCCTGCAGCGAGCCCAGCAGCCGCTACGCGAATTCATGCTTGGGCAGACCCGCGAACCGGATCTTGCCATGTTCGCCAGGCTCGCCGAGATCGGGACGATGCAGGGGCCTGAAGATGTGCCGCTACAGGTACTGGTGCCGGCCTTTGTCACCAGTGAGCTGAAGACCGCCTTTCAGATCGGCTTCACACTGTTCATTCCCTTTCTGATCATCGATCTGGTGGTTGCCAGTGTGCTGATGGCGCTGGGGATGATGATGGTGCCGCCAGTCACCATATCGTTGCCGTTCAAGCTGATGTTGTTTGTGCTGGTCGATGGCTGGCAACTGATCATCGGCTCCATGGCCAACAGCTTCTATCTCTAGGAGAGGTCTCGATGACTCCAGAAACGGTAATGGGTCTGGCCCACCAGGGCATGCGAATCACTCTGCTGCTGGGCGCCCCACTGCTGCTGACCGCCTTGTTCACTGGTCTGTTGATCAGCCTGTTTCAGGCCGCAACCCAGATCAACGAAATGACGCTGTCATTCATTCCCAAGATTCTCGCAGTATTCGCGGTACTGGTACTGACAGGTCCCTGGATGCTGCAACTGATCATTACCTTCACGCGGGAGCTATTCAGCAACATCCCACAGATGGTGAGCTGATGTCCTGCTGCCTGCGACGCGTGCACATCTGATGTTCGAGATTACCTTCACTCAGTTGCACGGCTGGCTGACGGCCTTTCTGTGGCCCTTCTTTCGCATCACAGCACTGATGCTCGCCTCACCACTCTGGGGGCACAGCGCGGTGCCCAAGCAAGTCAAGATCGCGCTGGCAGGCGCCATCACTGTGTTGATCGCGCCCGTATTACCTGCCATGCCCGAGATACCGATCATGTCCTGGGCAGGGGTCGGACTGATCATGGAGCAACTGGTTATCGGCATCGCCATGGGCATCCTGCTGCATGTGATGCTGGCTGTGGTCATGGCCAGTGGCGAATATATCGGTCTGCAGATGGGACTGGGCTTCGCCACCTTCTTCGACCCGGGAACCAGTGCCAACATGGTGGTGGTATCACGCTTTCTGTACATGATAACCCTGCTGCTGTTTGTGGCACTCAATGGCCACTTGATCGTACTGGAAATCCTCATCTCCAGCTTTACCACCCTGCCGATCGGCATCCAGCGCTTCAATCCCGAAGCCTTCATCATGCTGGCCCGCTACGCCAGCATCATTTTCGCGACCGGGTTGCTGCTCGCCCTGCCGCTGGTATGTTCACTGCTGATCATCAATCTGGCGCTGGGCATCCTCAACCGCGCAGCACCGCAATTGACGGTGTTCAATATTGGCTTTCCTGCCTCATTGACGGCAGGTCTTGCGCTGTTGATGGTATTGATGACCGACCTCGGCAGCATGCTGCAGCAACACTTTCAACATGCGCTGGCGGCGCTGCAATACCTGGTGGAAAGCATGGCACCGCTCGGCTGAACGGCATGGCCAGTACCGCACAAAGATTTACCAAAACCACAATAACCTGCAACAGAACGACAATATCAAGGTCTATTGTCCATGCCAGAATAGGCGTGGCTGAAATGGACAAGTTTCTCCCACGCGGCTACCCGCATGACTGATACCATCCGCACGCTTGCTCCGTGACGGGCTGGCATATCTCTGCTGTTCTGAAGAATGGCTCTGCTGGCGACGCCCGCGTTCGATAGTTGTGATTGCAGCATGCCAGCCAGCGCTGAACACTTCCTGTTTTGCGTGTCTCTCGTCAGGCGCGCGCGCTACTCGCCAGACACAAGAAAGGTCTATCTGTATGAGTCTGACATACCGCTCCCGCGAAGGATCACTGCAAGACACCCGGTCCGAGCTCGAAGACGCGCTGGGCTGCCACTTCCGCGCCCATGCCTGCCAGTTCCACAGCAACGGTTACTACAGCTGGCACAATGACTTCAATGACGAAGTGCTGGTGCTCTACGAGACCCTGGACATCACCGGCGCAGGGCAGAACACCATCATGCTGAATATCTACGACACTGAGCGCCAGCGCGATCTACATGACATCATCACCAACCAGACTTCACTGGTCGCGCTCGCCAGGGATCATTACCGAGCACAACCGGAAGAAACACTCCAGGCATTCGAAGCAGCGCTATTCTGAGCGTCATCCCTGCGTTAAAGGCAGCCACAACCACAGCCCTACCAGCGCAGAAAGCAGTACCGGCGGGGTCAGTACCAGCCCAACCTTCATGTACTGCCCCCAACTGATCCGAGTGCCCTTGTTGGCCAGCACATGCAGCCACAACAACGTGGCGAGGCTGCCAATCGGCGTAAATTTGGGCCCCAGGTCGTTACCGATGACATTGGCGTAGATCATCAGTTCGCGAGTTGTTTCCGATACCTGCGCATGGTCGATGGCCAGCGCACCCACCAGCGTCGATGGCATATTGTTCATCACCGACGCCAACAGCGCTGACAACACGCCAGTACCCAATGTCGCCACCAACTGCCCCTGCTTGCCCAGCCAGGTAAGTACCGCACTGGCATCGGCGGTCAACCAGGCGTTACCCAGTCCGTAGACCACCAGATACATACCCACCGAGAACAGCACGATCTGCCAGGGTGCATCACGAATCACGCGACGCATGGAGATCACCGTGCTGCCACCGCCGCGCCACCAACGTCCGGCAATGCTGGCCAGTACCAACGCCGCCAGCCCGGTGACGACCGCTACCGGCACTCCCAGGGGGGCAGTGACGAAGAACGCCACCAGCAGAACCCCCAGCAGAGGAAAGGCCGCACGAAAGACCAACGGATCACGTACCGCCTGCGCCGGATCTTCCAGACGCTCGAGTTCATAGTGCTCGGGTAGATCACCCCGGAACATCAGCCACAGCACCACCAGGGTCGCGCTCAGCGAAATCAGATTGACCGGTACCATCACCAGCGCATAGCGATTGAAGGACACATCAAAGAAGTTGGCACTGACGATGTTGACCAGGTTGGAGATGATCAACGGCAGACTGGTGGTATCGGCGACAAAACCGGTGGCGATGATGAATGCCAGGGCCGCCGCCGGTGAGAACTGCAGGCGCAGCAGAATCGCCATCACGATTGGCGTCAGCAACAGCGCCGCACCATCGTTGGCGAAGAAGGCCGCGATCACCGCCCCCAACAGGATTACCAACGGGAACAACCGGCGCCCACTGCCACCCCCCCAGCGGGCAACGTGCAGTGCCGCCCAGGCAAAGAATCCCGCTTCATCCAGAATCAGCGAGATGATGATCAGCGCCACAAAGGTGAAGGTGGCATCCCAGACGATATCCCATACCACCACCACGTCGGCCAGATTTACGACGCCGGCCAGCAGAGCCAGTGCCGCGCCCGCCAGAGCACTGGTGCCGATACCCAACCCTCGGGGCTGCCAGATCACCAGAGTCAGAGTCACTACGAAGATGGCCAACGCCAGCATGAATCCTGCTCCTGTGCTGCTCGAAAACGAGCGTGACGTGATTGAACGACGTCACCGGGCCAGTAAGCGCCCGGTGCGGCTCCACGAGACATTGAGTCGCGCTTCAGTGAGTGGTCTGGTTGACCCGCTTCGACACCTCTTCCGCGCTCTCGACACGCTCGGAGTAACGCTGGGTCAGGTAGTCACTGCGCTGCCGATTGAGCCAGGTGAACTTCATCAGCTCCTCACAGACATCCACCACACGCAGGTAAAGCGGCGACAGACGCATGCGTCCAGCTTCATCGAATTCGTTGAAAGCCTTCGGCACCGACGATTGATTGGGGATGGTCAGCATACGCATCCAGCGTCCCAGCAAGCGCATCTGGTTGACCGTATTGAAGCTCTGGCTGCCGCCGCAGACCTGCATCAATGCCAATGTCTTGCCCTGAGTCGGGCGCACGCCGCCCATCGACAACGGCAACCAGTCGATCTGCGCCTTCATTACCGAAGTCATTGCCCCGTGGCGTTCCGGGCTGACCCACATCATACCCTCGGACCAGTTGGCCAGGTCACGCAACTCGCGGACCTTGGGGTGATCACCATTCACCGCATCAGGCAACGGCAGATCATGCGGTGAGAAGCTGCGTACCTCGGCGCCGAAAGCCGTCAGCAGACGCATGGCCTCTTCCGCCAGCAGACGGGAATAGGAGCGCTCACGCAGCGACCCGTAAAGCACCAGAATCCTTGGTGGATGACGCTCCACACCCGGTGCGACCAGTCGGTCAACATCAATCCCACGCCACTGTTCCGGATCGATATTGGGCAAGTCCTGTAGCGATGGAACAACACTCATGAGTTCACCTCCGATACCACGACCTTGTCACCGTCTTCCTTGACGAAATGCGTCACCGGGTTGACCAGCAGTGCCAGCACCTTCTCCGACGGACGACACAGTGCCGTGCCCCGCTCGCTGACCACGATCGGCCGGTTGATCAGGATCGGGTGTTCGATCATCGCATCCACCAGCGCATCGTCATCGAGTGACGGATCATCGAGACCCAGCTCATCGAAGGGTGTGCCCTTACGCCTCAACAGCTCGCGAGGGCTGATTCCCATCGCAGCGATCAACTGGCAGAGCCGCTCGCGACTCGGCGGTGTGCGCAGATATTCGATCACTTCGGGCTGTTCGCCCGAGGCCTTGAGCATGGCCAGCGTATTGCGTGAGGTTCCGCACTCGGGGTTGTGGTAGATCTGGATCATCGGTCACTTGTCCTCTGTCACTTGTCCTCGATCGGGCAGCATGTTGGTTCGAGTGCCGCCAGCAATGGATCGCAGACCTCGGCATTTCCGGCACAGCAGTCACGCACCAGGAACTGCACGGTGGCTACCATATGGGCAAGATTGGCCCGGTAGATCACCGAGCGGCTCTCGCGGCGCTGAATCACCAGACCAGCGCGACTGAGTACGGCCAGATGCGCCGACATGGTGTTGTTCGGCACCTGCATGCGGCGCGCGACCTCGCCCGCGGCCAATCCCTGCGGTTCATGACGCACCAGCAGACGAAAGGCATCGAGTCGCGTCGCCTGAGAAAGCGCAGCGAAGGTATCGAGGGTGGCTTGATCGGCTGGGATTGCCATATCTTCATGTTTTTCCATAATTCCAGAATCATGGAAATAATAGACGAAGTCAAGACGTAAAAATCCAAATGACAGACCAGGCTTCAACCTCAGGCCATGTCACAAGGAGCTATGTCAAAAGGAGCTATGTCAAAAGGAGCTATGTCAAAAGGAGCTATGTCAAAAGGAGCTATGTCAAAAGTCAGCGAGCGATTGTCAGATGCGTTTCAGGCAAGGCCTAGCCGTTACAGGCACAGCCTGGCCCCTTGTGACAGGTGTAGCTGCGATTGATACAGGAATTGCCACAGGCCTTTCCCGTTCGGCATACACGACAACAGCCCTGGGCCAGCAACAGATCACCGGAACCAGGCTCGAAACTCCGAAAGTAACTCCCACACTCGGTGAGTGGCTGCTCATCAAGCGCAGCGGCCACCGCCACTCTCTGTGGCAAATCTCCTTCCGAGCCTGTGACAAAGTCATGTGCACAGCCAGTCACCGCCAGCATGACCAGCAGACTGAAGATCAGACGAAGTATCAAGGAATTGAAATGCATGTATTTCCTGTGCCCATTGCTGCCTTGCCGAAACAGACCCCAAAGCCTGATGCCTAGAGATAATTGAACAGCGACATATCGCGAATGCCGATAAATGCCTGTTGAGCCGCTTGCATCCCCACCTGACGCAGACTGTATTCGGCGATCGCCTGGTTGTAGTCGAGGTCGACCAGGTTGGACATGGTCTGGGAGTAGTTGAGCTCGCGATTGCTGCTCACCGAATCGATGACATCCAGCTCGTTAAGGCGCGCACCCACCGAAGCACGGGTGGTCAGCACGTTATCGAGGCTGGCATCGAACTCACGCATCACGCTGCTCAGGGTGTTCTTCAACGCGGCCTGTTCGGTGGGTGTCTCGGCAGGATTTTCCAATACTGCCAAGGCCTTCTCGAACGAGTGGAACAGATTGGTATTCATCTCACGGGCAGGGGCATAAGTAATGCTGTCGCCGTTGGCAGGCTCGCCTTGCAGTTCGAGTCGCAGGCCCCCCACTTCAACGCTCGTGCCTTCGACGTCATAAGGCTGATCATCGACTCCCGCGCTTTGCCAGCTGCCATCCTCTGCCTGTTGTTTGACGCTATAAGTCGGATTGCCATCGGTATCCTCGCCGAAGACCACCTGATAACGCTGTCCGAAGCCGGGGTCGCTATTGTCGACGACCTGAGGTCCCTTGAAGGTCACGCTGCCGCTGTTGTCACCCAGCACAGTGCCATCAGCATCGACATTGCCCTGCTGCGCCACATAACCCGCGCCAGCCGGTACCGAGAGAAAAATATCCCTACCGCTGTCGCCCACCGGCATCTCACGTGAGGCGTCGACACGCTGATGGCGTACGCGATCATCCCCCTGGTAGGTCATCCCATTGCCGGTGTCGACGAAGGGTTCGCTGCTGTCCTGATAGCCGCCGAACAGATAGCGACCATTGCCGTCGGTGGCATTGGCCTGACCGATCACGGTCTCGTAGATACCGCGCAGCTCGCTGGCCACCGATTGGCGGTCGGCATCGCTCAGCGTGCCGTTGGATGCCTGTACCATCAGCGCCTTGGCACTGGAGATGGCGTCATTGATGCTGTTGAGCACGCTCTCTTCCTGAGAGAGCGCATTACGCGCCGAGACACGTGCATCGGCAAACTGCTCGGTCACCGCCTGGGCCTGACCCACTGCCACCGCGCGGGACGCTGCCTGAGGGTCATCGGATGGCGACACCACTCGACGCCCCGAAGCCAGTTGCTGACTGAGATGCATGAAGTCCGCCTGCTGGCGGTTCAGAGAGCCCACGCTCTGCTGAAAGATAGTGACGGTACTGATACGCATGGTCATGTTCTCCGCAATCAGGCACGCAGTCCAAGGATGGTGTCGACCACCGAGGTCGCGGTATCAATGACCTTGGCATTGGCCTGGTAGTACTGCTGGTAACGAATCAGGTTGGCGGCTTCCTCATCGAGATTGACGCCCGATTCGGACTGCTGCACGGCGCTGAGCTGATCGCTCAGGCCTTGCTGCGCGGCGAGGTTGACCTTGACGATATTGGTGCGGTTACCGACATCACTGACCAGCGAGGCATAGCTCTGGTTGAAGGTGGCATTACCACCGACCAACAACTGGTCCTGCAACTTCTGCATCGCCAACGCGTTCTCGTTGTCACCGCTGCCGTTGCCGAGTCCCGCAGCAATCTCATCGGTGTCACTGATCGCACTATCGAAGCTCCCTGCACCACGGCGTACCGGCTGGACCTCGAAACGATCACCGTTCTCCAGCGCAGCGGTATCAGAGAAGGTCAGGGTCATACCACCGAAGCTCAGTTCACCGCTGGCCTCGTCAAAGCTCACGTCACTGGCGTCGAGCACTGCACCGGAGTCCATGCGGGAAATCTCGAGAGTCGGCGGCGTGCTGTCGGCGTCGGTGACCTTGATGGTGTAATCGGTGGCCTTGAGGTCGGCGATATTGTCGGTATCGAATGCGGCGCTCAGCGTTGCACCACCCTGGTTGCCATCATTGGTGAGTACCTGCGGGTTACCGATTTCGAAGAAGGTACCGCCGGGCTCACCATCGAGGTTGGTGCCCTGCGCATGTTGCTCGTTGAAGGAAACCGCCAGCGACACCGCCAATTGGCCGATCTGGTTCTGGGTGCGATCGAGAGTCTCGCTGCGGAACTGCATCAGCCCGCCGAGACTACCGCCGGCAATGGCATCTTCGTTCAAGACCCGCAGACCGCCACCGGGATCACTGTAGCCAACCACCATCCGCTGCGGATCACTGGGCGAAGACACTGCCTCAAGGCGGTAGGACTGGGTACCGGAAACCAGCGGCTGACCACCGGGCAGGCTGAGCTGATAGGACTTGCCGTCCTGCACGGTCAGTTCCACATCGAGCCGCTGACTCAATTCACTTACCAGTTGGTCGCGCTGGTCGAGCAGTGCGTTGGGCGCTTCACCACTCTTCGCCCGCGCCAGCGAAATCTCGCGATTCAGCGAGGCCAACTGTTCAGCGGTGTTGTTGATCTGGGTGACTTCGTCGTGGATCTGGCCATTGATGCCTTCCTGCATGTCCTGCAGATAGCCATCGAAGGCACGGAACTGAGCCGAAAGGGTATCGGAGGCACCGATCACCCCCTGACGCGCAGCAGGGTCCGACGGTGATCCGGCGAGATCTTCCAGCGACGAGAAGAAGTTCTGCATCAAAGGGGCGAGCCCGGCATCCTGGTCAGCCAACAGGCTATCGATCTGATTGATCTGGATCTGGTAAGCCTCCAACGCAGATGTCGAGCTGGTCGCCGCATTGAGCTGGTCGGCGACATAGCGGTTGAACTGCCGCTGGATATCATCGACCTGAACCCCTGACGTCTCGGCACTGCCCTGGCCAACCACCGCAATCTGGCGATTGTAGCCCGGTGTGTAGACATTGCTGATGTTGCTGCTGGTGGTGCTCAGGGCATTCTGTGCCGCATTGAGGCCACTCAGGCCGATGGAAAACATGCTCATGCGAGGATTCCTTTCACAGTTGATTCTGTTATCGGCCAGAGAGGCAGGATCTTTAGCGGCGTTGCAGCGGCGAGCGGCGAACAGAAGCTCGAAGCCAAAACTCTAGAAAATCGCTGTCGGATCAACCGTATCGACACGGGCTACCAGTTCGCTCTCCACCGCCGTAGATGATTGCTGGCGGGCAACGGCCGTGGCGCTGTCTTCCACCGCTCCCGGCAAGGGACCCATGGTGTTCATGACCGCAATCAACTTGGCGGCATAGGCCGGATCAGTGGCATAACCACCGCGCTGCAGCGCCTGAGCGGCAGCACTCGGACTATCTGCCGTGGCAACGCTGGCATAACGCGGGTTATCGCTGATCAAACGTGCGTAATCAGTGAAGGCTTCTTCGAAGGAGCCGTAGACACGGAAATCATCCTGGATACGGTAACGCTGGCCGTCAGCCACTTCGTGGGTGGTGATGCGCGTGGTCGGCCCCTGCCAGCTGGAACCGGCCTTGATGCCGAACAGGTTATAGCTGTTGCCGCCGTTCGCGGTGGCGATCTCACGTCGTCCCCAGCCGGTTTCCAGCGCCGCCTGCGCGAGGATCAACTCGGCCGGGACACCGGAGGTCCGACTGGCTGCTTCCGCGGGTTCGCTCAAACGCGCCACGAATTCGCGTACATGTTGAGGTGCCTCTCCGGCACCGGACCCGGCAATGCGCGCACTGGCCTGCTGCGGGTCGAGATCTTCACTTATCGCGCCCAGTTCATCGAGGAACGAATCCGGCATCGCCACGTCGTCATCGCTAGACACATCCGTGCGCAGTGCATTGTCCAGCGGACGTGGCGTACCGCGGGGAATACCGGCGATCAACTGCTCAATATGCTCGGCTCGGGTACTGGCCTTCGGCGCACCCAACTGCTCCAGCAACTGATCGGCGAGGCCGATGCCACGGCTGGCCATGGTCTGGGACCACTGCTTGTCGAGCAGCGACTGATAGAACTGCGTTTCCCGCGAGTCGGTCAGACCGGCGGATGGTGTCGCCTCACGCATGCTCTTCATCATCATATCGATGAACAGCGCTTCGAACTGGCGAGCCGCTTCCTCAGCGGCCGCCCCTTCGTGGTTGCGAGCGCTGCTCTTGAGCCGCTGCAATCCCTGCATATCGAGGGCAAAACCCGCTTGTCCCGTGGCACCCGAGGCCAGGCTGGCACCACTGAGCGCACTCGCCGACAGGCCACCGCTGAAGCTGTTCGACACACTCATCAGATGACCTCCAATTCCGCGCGCAGCGAGCCTGCAGCCTTGAGTGCCTCGAGAATCGACATCAAGTCATTGGGCGTAGCTCCCAGCGCGTTGAGTGCGTCGACCACATCAAGCAGGCTGGCGCCTTCCACGATGTGCAGCGTTCCCTCGTCCTCGTCGATGGAAATATCCGAGTCCGGCACCACCGTGGTTTCGCCATCACTGAACGGCGCTGGCTGGCTCACACCAAACGCCGTATCGATGACAATCGACAGGCCTCCGTGGGCAACCGCCGCACGTCGCAGTGTGACCGCACCATTGAGCACGATGGAACCGGTACGCGAATTGAGCACCACGCGAGGCGAGGCAGGCATCGGCGATACCTGAACGCTCTCGACCCTCGCCATGAAGTTGACCCTGGAGTTGGCATTGGTCGGGCCATTGAGAGAAATCACACCACCATTCAGTGCTGACGCTACTGGATAGTTGAACTCGGCATTGATGGCATTGACCATGCGCTCCACCGTGCCGAAGTCAGCGGAATCCAGATGCAATTCCAGTACGCCATCACGATCCCCCAGCGACAACGGCACACTCTGCTCAACCATCGCGCCTCCGGCGATGCGGCCGCTGGCCTGATGGCTGGTCTGCACACTGCTGCCGGCAGACTGGGCACTGGCGCCATTGATCAGCAGATTGCCCTGTGCCAGGGCGTAGACGTCGCCGTCGGCGCCCTTGAGCGGCGTCATCAGCAAGGTGCCGCCACGCAGGCTACGTGCGTTACCTACCGAGGACACCACCACATCAAGGCGCTGGCCGGGGCGGGAAAAAGGCGGCATGTCTGCGGTTACCATCACCGCCGCTATGTTGCGCAACTGCATATTGGTGCCCGGCGGTACCGTGATCCCCAACTGCGAGAGCATATTATTGAGGCTCTGGCCGGTGAACGGCGCCTGCATGGTCTGGTCACCAGTGCCGTCCAGGCCGACCACCAGCCCATAGCCGACCAGTTGGTTGTCGCGGACACCAGCGAAGGCGGCCAGATCACGCACCTGCTCGGCCCTGGCCACTGCCGAGAACAGCATCAACGACACCAGCAATACCAGCATGGTAGAGCCGAGTATCAGAAAAGGCTGTCGGTTGATCCGCTTGCGCATGAGGTGCCCCTGACAATCAGAATGGTGAGACATTGAGGAAGAAACGCTGCATCCAGCCCATGTACTGCGCCTCATTGATATAGCCATCACCCACGTACTCGATGCGGGCATCGGCGACCGCCGTCGATGGCACGGTATTCTGAGCGGTGATGGTGCGCGGATTAACGACCCCGCCGAAACGAATGAACTCGGTGCCCTGATTGATGGCAATCTGCTTCTCGCCACGCACGCGCAAGTTGCCGTTATTCATCACCTCGACCACTGACACGGTGATGGTGCCGGTGAAGGTGTTGTTGGCGCGCGACCCGCCGCCGCCCTCGAAGTCGTTGTTGCCATCGATCTCGAAGCCATAGTCCATCAACTCCTCGAGCCCCTTGGGCACCTGCGTAAAGCTCAGACCACCGCTGCCGTTGCGATCGGCGTTGGAGCGAGAATTCTTGCTGGCACTGACTTGTTCATCGAGGGCGATGGTCAGAATGTCGCCCACAGCACGCGGCCGGCGATCCTCGAACAGCGGCTGATAGCCACGCGCCTTCTGGAAGATCGAACCGTTGGCCACCGGTTCGGGACGATCGGCAATGGTGATCTGCTCCTGCTCCCCCACCACTGATGCCTTGGGTATCTGGGCACAGCCCGCCAGGGTCGACAGCAGGGCCACGCCCAACAGGGCCAGGCAGCGCAATGATCGAGAGAATGTGGGGCAAGCAGACATCAACGTCTCCGCAGCGATCTTGTTTCAGGAGTTCAGGAGCCAGACAACCGCAGTACGAGCGAACCAGGCGACCGTCACCATCCGCTTATAATTGGGCAAGGCGTGCCAACATCTCATCGCTGGTCTGCACCGCCTTGCTGTTGATCTCGTAGGCGCGCTGGGTCTCGATCATGCTGACCATTTCCTCAACCACGTTGACGTTTGAGGTCTCGACATAGCCCTGCATCAGGCGACCGGCACCATCCATGCTCGGCATGCCCATGTTGGCGGGACCGGAAGACGCCGTTTCGATATAGAGATTGCCGCCGATGGCCTGCAAACCGGTGGGGTTGATGAAGGTACTCAGCGTGATCTGGCCGACTTCATTGGTGGCACTGGTGCCTGGCTCGGTCACCGAGACGATGCCATCCTCGCCGATGGATACTGACAGGGCGTTATCGGGAATGATGATCGCCGGTTCCAGCGGGTAACCGTTGGCGGTGACCATCTGGCCGTTCTCGTCGAGCTGGAAGCTGCCATCACGGGTGTAGGAATAGCTGCCATCCGGCATCACCACCTGAAAGAAGCCCTTGCCGTTGATCGCCAGATCACGCGAGTTCTCGGTAGCCTGCAGGCTGCCCTGAGTATGCAGACGCTCGGTGGCTACCGGACGCGCACCGGTACCGACCTGCATCCCGGACGGCAATCGGTCCTGGACATTGTTCTGGGCACCGGGCTGACGCAGGTTCTGGTACAGCAGATCCTCGAATACCGCCCGCGATTGCTTGAAGCCATTGGTGGAAACGTTGGCGAGGTTATTGGAGATCACATCCAGCTTGACCTGCTGGGACTCCAGGCCGGTCTTGGCGGTCCATAGTGACTTGATCATTGGGGTTCCTTATCAGCTCAGCGAGAGCAGGCTATTGGCCTGCTGAGCGCTCTCGTCAGCAGTGGTGATCATGCGGGTCTGCAGCTCATAACGCCGGGCGACATCGATCATCTGCACCATCGAGTCCACCGCGCTGACGTTACTGCCTTCCAGCGCGCCACTGACGATGCTCACTTGCTCGGATGCGGGCAGTGGTTGCACCACACCATTGGCATTGGCGGGCGCCCGGAACAGGCCATCGACACCGCGTACCAGCCCACCATCGCCGGGCGCGACCAGCTTGAGACGGCCGATCTCGGCCAGCGCATCAGGCCCCTGACCCTTGCCGATGCCACTGATAGTGCCGTCGGCACCCATCGACAGCTCAGCCTCGAGCGGCACCTGAATTGGCCCGCCCTCACCGATGACCGGGCGGCCGTTGGACATCAGCAGGCCATTGCCATCCACCTGCAGATCGCCGCGTCGGGTATAGGCCTCTGTGCCATCTGCGGCCTGGACGGCCAGAAAGCCGTCACCGTCGATGGCCACATCAAGCGTGCGGCCTGTCCGCGTAATGGGACCGGGAGTGAAATCCGCGCCAGGGGTCGAGGCCGCCACCGAGACGCGGGTATCGAGACGAGCCTCGCCCTGTACCGGCACCGCGCGCATCGCATGCAGCTGAGCGCGAAAGCCCGTGGTCGAGACGTTGGCCAGGTTGTGGCTGACCACCGCCTGCTGTTCGAGAGTCTGCCGCGCGCCGCTCATCGCGGTATAAAGCATTCGATCCATGGCTCGGAGTTCCTGAAGTCATCAACAATCGATCATCAACACCCGGTCATCCGTGATCAGCGCAGATTGATGGCAGTCTGCAGCACTTCATCCTGGGTCTTGATGGTCTGCGAGTTGGCCTGATAGGCACGTTGGGTGACGATCATGTTGACCAGCTCACGGGCCATATCGACGTTGGAGGTTTCCACCGTGCCGGCCTCGATACCGCCAAGCATGCCGGTACCGGCTGCACCGACCATTTCCTGTCCAGAGGCGTCGGTTGCCACCCAGGCATTGTCACCGGTCGGCTTGAGACCTTCCGGATTACGGAAGTTGGCCAGCGCGATCTGCCCCGCAGGACGCGACTGTTCGTTGGCGTAGTTGCGCATCACGGTGCCATCGTCCTCGATGGTGATGCCGACCAGAGCGCCGGAGGTGTAGCCATTCTGAAGCAGGGAACTGGTACTGGCGTTGTTGCCGAACTGGGTGGAACCCGTCACGTCGAGCGACAGGCTCATATCGGCGGGAGCGCCGTCCAGGAAGTCCGCGCTGGCGAAATCAAGCTGGAACTTGCCATCAGCGGGTGTCACCAGTTGGCCATTCTGATTGAACTGCAGGGCCATGGGCTGATCCAGCACCTTGCCATCCATCGCGGCGGTGGCCTGCCATGCATTGGCGCCGGTCTTCTCGTAATAGATGGTGACGTTGCGCGCATTGCCCAGCGAGTCGTAGGTGGTGAAGTTGTTGGAGTAGTGGTAATCAACCTCGGCGTTGGCACCGGCCGTGTCGGACAGGGTTACGCTGTTGAGTTCTTCACCCGCTTCGGTACGCGAGTCCAGATTGAAGGTCGTGTTGACTTCAGTCGTGGCGCTGGCCGGCATTTCATCGGCGCCGACTTGAATGATCTGCGGCTGGCCTCCCACCTGAACGGTGCCATCGGCATCCACGCCATAACCCATTACACGCGCACCGGAAGCGTTCTGCAGATACCCGTCCGGCGTCAACGTCAACTGGCCGTTGCGAGAGTAGACAACCTGGCCACCCTGCTCCATACGGAAGAAGCCCTGACCGCTGATCCCCAGGTCCAGGCTACGGTTGGTGGTTTCGAGGTTACCGGAGTTGAAGTTCTGCAACACCGCCGATACCTGGGTCCCCAGACCCACTTGTGAATTGGCAAAAACATCGGCGAACTGTGCACTACCGCCCTTGTAGCCCACGGTCTGGGAGTTGGCGATATTATTGCCCAGCACATCGAGGCTATTGGCAGCGGCGTTCAGACCGCTCAGCGCTTGTGAAAAACCCATCAGTCGTTCTCCCTGTAGTTTGCATCCATGCAATGCGCCCTTCCGCTCGCGCCCTGCGTAATGAGATGGTTCGGAAAGACTCTCGTGGTTGGCATCGATCCTGGATCTGTTGCTGCAGGCATGTCCCTAGAGGATCTGCCGCACCTCATCCAGCCCTACCTGGCCATATACCGCGCCCAGGTCCAGCATGACCTCACCATTGGCATCCGCCGGTGTTACCCCACCGACGATGGCGTAGTTGAGGGCCGAGACAGCAATCTTCTCGCCTTCGGCACCTGTCGCGTCGAAGGACACCTGGTAGGCGCCATCGACCGCCGTGGCGCCATCAGCGGTCATTCCATCCCACTGGAAGGACTCGACGCCGGCCGCGGCCGGGCCCAGGTCGTAACTGTTGATCACTTCGCCGGATTCGTTGGTGATGGTGGCCTTGACGCTGGATGCCGGCTGACCCAGTTCGATGCCGAATGGCGTGGTCACAGCCTTACCATCCTCGGTCGTGGTCAGCAGCAGACGATCACCAGGGACCAGCACCCCTTCGCCGATCAACTGCGCGGCCTGCATCGCCTGACCGGCGTTGATCTGACCATTGATCACTTCCAACGAAGCGTTGAGGTCCTCGATACCGGCCACCGTGTTGATCTGCGCCAGCTGAGAAGTCATCTCGCTGTTGTCCATCGGATTCATCGGGTCCTGGTTCTGCAGTTGCGTCACCAGCAGGGTCATGAAGTTGTCGTTCAGCTCATCGGATGCCTTGCTCGAACTGGCGCTGGCGGTGGTCGCGTTGACACTGTTGTAGACGTTGGAATCAATCGTGCTGGCCATGATCATCCTTCTCCGAGCGTCAGGGTCTTGAGCATCAACTGCTTGCTGGTGTTCATCACCTCGACGTTGGCCTGATAGGAACGTGAGGCAGAAATCATGTTGACCATCTCGGCCACCGGATCGACATTGGGCATCTGCACGTAGCCCTGCTCATCGGCCAGCGGATGCTCGGGGCGATACTCCAGCCGCAGCGGCGAGGGGTCCTCGACCACCTCGCTGACCGCAACGCCACCAATACCACTGCGAGAGGAGGCGCGAGCCTCGAACATCACCTGGCGCGCACGGTAGGCCTCTCCATCTGGTCCAGACACGCTATCGGCGTTGGCCATATTGCTGGCGGTCACATTCATGCGCTGTGACTGGGCGCTCATCGCCGATGACGAGATATCAAAGATCGAAAACATGGACATGAGTAGATTCCTGGTTATCCCACCATGCCGCCAGAACGCTAGCGCTCGGGCTGCATGGCCTGCTTGAGGCCCTGGATGCGACTGTTGATGATGGTCAGCGCCGCCTGGTAGCGCACCGAGTTGTCAGCAAAGGCGCTACGTTCACGGTCCATGTCGACCGTATTGCCATCGAGGCTCGGCTGATCCGGTTCGCGATACAGCAGATGCCGGGAATCGAGCGCCGAGGGCGCTCCCTCTCCCGCAAGATGATGGCTGGAAGTACGCGCCAGCTTGAGTCCCGGCTGCATGGCACCACGCGTGGCATCTTCCAGCGCACGGCTGAAATCCATATCCCGCGCCTTGTATCCTGGCGTGTCAGCATTGGCGATATTGCTGGCCAGTACCTTCTGGCGCTCCTGACGCAGCGCCAGTGCCTGTTGGTGAAAGGCGAGTGAGGCCTCGAGCTGATCGAGCATCCCGATGCTCTCCAATGGCTGGTTGCAAATGGCCTGTTGCAGATGGCTTGCTGCAAAAGACCGAGTTCCGACCATGGAGACTAGCCGGGACCCTGTCACGACAAAGCGCAAAACAACCCGCTTTCCTGACGCCATTTCCACCGATGGCGGAAATTCACCAGCGCTAGACTCGCTTCAGGCCCTGTACGAAGTGAGCAGACAACGTCCCCCCGCCTACTCAACGAGGGTTTCCTCCAGGAGCACGCCATGACCACAGCACTGAAGGTGTGTCTGACGCTATCGATCATGTTGCTGGCGTCTTTCCTCGGCGGTACGGCCAGCGCTGACGACAACGACCCGAACATGGCTCGCGTGGAGCAGTTTCTGTTCGAACAGTTGGTGGATTCCGGTGTGGCTCCCGAGAACATCGAAATCGACGTCTTCCCCCCGGCGGCAGCACTCGACACCTGTCAGCACAGCGAACCTTTTCTGGCACGCAACGACACCCGCCTGATGGGACGAGTCTCTGTCGGGCTGCGCTGCGGCGCGGAAGCTCATCGCGTGCGATATATGCAAGCCGAACTGCATGTCTATGGCGAACGAGTGATCGCCGCGCGTGATATTGCCCCTGGCGAGATGATTCGCGCCGATATGCTCACCACCGAACGCGTCGACTTCAGCCGCCTGCCGGCACAATCGGTTACCGATCTCAACGCCGCCATCGGCCAGCAGGCACGCCGTCCTCTGCGTCAGGGTCAGGGCCTTTCCGCCTACGCGCTAAGCGCTCCGCAGCTGGTGGAACGTGGTCAGAGGGTCAGCATCGAAGCCAATGGCAGAGGCTTCCGTATCCGCCGCCAGGGCGAAGCACTGGATAACGGCGCTCAGGGTGATATCGTGCGTATCAGGATGGCAAACCGGGAAATTGTCGAAGCTCAGATCACCGGCCCGGGCGCGCTGACAGTCGCCTTCTAGCTCTCCACCAGCCCGGAACCCACTCGACACCTAAAGTTCTCCCGCAGCTCGCCGATAACCAAAGCAACACCTTCCGCGCACCCCGGAACATGAGGCCAGGCCCGTGAAAATCGACCCGCAGATCCCGCTGACTCGTCCATCCCAATCGGAGTCCGCCAGAGATGTCCGTACGGTGGATAGCAGTACATCGCTGAAGCCCACCGATGGCGAGCCATCCAGCATGGTTCACCTGAATGGCGATAGCCGACAGGACATTGATGTCGAACGAGTGGCAGAAATTCGTGATGCCATCCGCGAGGGTCGACTGGACATCAATCCGGAACGCATTGCCGATGGCTTGATCGATAGCGTGCGAGATCTGCTTGGGCAGGAAAGGAAATAATGAGCCTGAAACTATTGCTCAGTCAGCAGCACGCCCGACTCGGCGATCTGCTGGAACTACTGAAAACAGAGCAAGCATGTCTGGTGGCGGGCCGGGTCGATGGTGGGCAGTTGCAACAGCTGGCCAGGGACAAGACCGTACTACAGCAGGCACTGGCCGATACCGAACACAAGCGCCACCAGGTTCAACTGCGGTTGGGTTATGAAGACAGTAACGCCGGAGCATACCGTGCCGCCTGCGATGCCGGCTGCGAAGACCTCTGGGAACAACTGCGCCAACGTGCCGAGGATACAGCCCACGCCAACCGGCGCAGCGGTGAGATCCTGCAACTACGCATGGATCAGAACCGGGGAATCCTCGAACAGATTCACCGACTGGCCAACCCCAATGTCTATCACGCCGATGGCCGCGCGCGCCTGCAGAACTCTCGCCTCAACGCCTCGGCTTAACGCAGAGAGCGCGTACTGCCCCTGACCATCGGCACCACTGGCAGTTTGATGTGCTGCGGTATTGTTTCGGGATCGTGAATCTGCGTCATCAACAGCTCCGTCGCCCGTGCAATCATGTCCGTCACCGGCTGTGCGAGGCTAGTGAGTGCGTGACTTGGCCACGCGGCCATCGGCACATCGTCGAAGCCAATGATCGCCAGCTCCTCTGGCACGGATAGATGGAATTCATGCCTGGCGGCCTCCATGACCGCCAGCGCCATCAGATCGTTGGCGGCAAAGATGGCATCCGGTGGCGTGCTGGAAGACAGCAGCCGCCGAGCCGCGAGCAGTGCATCATCGTAGCGATAGTTGCCGATATCCTGACTGTGCAGTTCAGCGCCCTTGTCTGCCAGACCGGCGATGAAGCCATCACGGCGCTGGTCGCTGGTCGAGGTTCCGTCGAGTCCTGCCAGATAGGCAAACCGCTGGTGTCCACAACGTACCAGGTGTTGGGCCGCCCAATAGCCGCCATGAAAATTGTCGCCACTGACCTGGCTGACGCCGTCATAGGCCACGGTGCGGTTGATGATCACGATCGGAATACTCAGGTCGGTAAGCATCGCCGCCTGTTCAGCATCCAGCGTAATGGCAAGCATCAGCACGCCTTCGACCTGGCTGCGAATCAGGCCATCAATGACGTCATCGATGCTATCGCCGGGCGAGGCGGCGAACAGCTGCAGGAAGTATCCCTGCTCCTGAAAAAACCGCGATGCCCTTTCAAGCATGGTCGAGTAGAACGGGTTCTCCAGACTCTGGAACACCACCGCAACCGTCTGACTCGACCGCGTAATCAGTGAGCGCGCAATCGAGTTGGGCCTGTAACCCAACTCTCTGGCGGCCTTGTGGATCTTCTGGCGCGTTGCCTCTGACACCTTGGCATGCGGAGAAAAACAGCGACTGACTGCCGACTGCGAGACACCGGCCAGTTTGGCAACGTCTTTTGAGGTCACGCCTCTCTTCTTCATGCCACCTCGCGCTAATCCCTGAGTATTCAAGGAATGATTCCATTCCATGGAGTCATTCCGTCACATCTGCCGATAACCAGTGATGGGCTGACGGTTCTTTTCAAGCTGACGGCTCTTTCCAAGCTGACGGCTCTTTTCAAGCTGACGGCTCTGTTAAAGCTGACGGCTCTGTTTAAAATGCCACTTTATCGGCACCCTTCAACTGCAACAGAGCCCGCGCCTCGTCAGGTGTCGCCAGACCAATGGACAACGATTCGAGCATCTGCCTAGCCTGGTTGACCTGTGCGGCATTAGTTTCGGCCAGCCTCCCTGGCCCCAACCACAGGGAATCTTCCAGCCCGACACGCACATGGCCACCCATCGCCGCCGATTGCGCGGCAATACGCATCTGACTGCTACCGGCACCCAGCACCGACCATTCGTAGTCGTTACCAAACAGTCGATCAGCCGTGCGTCGCATATGGATAACATCCTCGGGATGCGGGCCTATCCCTCCCAGTATGCCGAACACACTCTGCACAAACACCTTGCCCTCGACCACCCCGCGATCACGCAGGTTCTTCAGGCTATACAGATGGCCAATGTCGTAGCACTCACATTCAAAACGAGTGCCATTGGCGGCGCCAAGCGTCATGATCTTCTCTATATCGGCAAAGGTGTTCTTGAACACCAGATCGCGGCTGTTCTGCAAGTGTTCGCGCTCCCACTCATGGGTGAACTCGCTGAAGCGGTCCAGCATGGGGAACAGGCCAAAGTTCATCGATCCCATATTGAGCGATGCCAACTCCGGCTGGAACTCGATCGCCGGTCGCATGCGCTCTTCTACCGTCATATGCGGGCTGCCGCCAGTGGTCAAGTTGATGACCGCATCGGTGGCCTCCTTGATCTGCGGTAGAAAACGTTCGAAAACCTTCGGGTCCTGAGTGGGCTTGCCGGTTTTCGGATCACGGGCATGCAAGTGCAGTATCGCAGCCCCGGCCTCTGCGGCAGCAATCGATGCCTCGATGATCTCTTCGGGCGTGACCGGCAGATGAGGCGACATCGACGGTGTATGAATCGCACCGGTGACCGCACAGGTGATGATGGCCTTACGTTGGGTTGCCATGGGCATATCCTCTTTATCAAGAACGTTCAGATAAGGAAAACTCAGGTTCAAGGCTGCTGAGGTTCAAGGCTACTGGGGTTCAGGGTTGCTCAAGTTCAGGACTGCTCCAGCAGATGGCGGCGCAGCGTCATCAAGCGCCGGTCGCGCCACTGCTGGCGTGCTTCAAGATCACTCATCGGCAGTAATTGACGACGCTCGGCCTGTAATTGATCGAGCAGCGCATCATGCCAGGGCGCGGGATCACGACGCTGAGCATCGATATCCCGATACAGCGGTCCGTAACGGTGTCCGTAGTCGGCGATACCGCCAGGCGCATTGAGGTCGATGGTTTCCATTGGACCCATGAATGCCCAGCGCCAGCCAAGGCCGTAGCGCAAGGTCTTGTCGAGATCATCAACCGATACCACGCCGTCGCGATACAAGCGCAATGCTTCATTGAGCAAGGCACCCTGCAAACGATTGAGCACGAAGCCCTGGACTTCCTGCTTGACCAGAATCGGTTGCTGCCCGACGTCCGCCATCAACTGCATGGTGGCATCAATACAGTGCTGATCGGTGGCCGGAGCGGGTACCACTTCGACCAAGGGAATCAATGACGGCGGATTGATGGGGTGCGCTACGAGGCAGCGTTCGGGACGTTGCAGACCACTGCCGAACTCTGACGCCGGAATGCCCGAGGTCGAGCTGGCCAGCACCGTGCTGTCGCTGACATGTTGTTCGATCGCAACCAACAGCTCTCGCTTGATGGCCAGATTCTCGGGGCCGCACTCCTGCACATAGCCAACATCACGCAGCGCGGTCGCCATGTCGGCTTGCACCGTCACTCGCGTCAACACCGCATTGGCATCATCGAGCACACCTTCGGCCAGCATCGCATCCAGCCCGGCGGCGATAGCATCGAGCGCACCCTGCAATACGTCAGCATCAGCGTCATACAAGCGGACTTCGTACCCGGCACGCGCAAACACCACCGCCCAGGCACGCCCAATCAATCCCGCTCCTACAACGGCTATCGGTTGTTTCATGAGGTTCTCCAACGGCTATACAGATCCCACCGACGTATCAGTGACTGGCGCTCCATCGCTTAAAGGCTTTCAACGTTGGCGCACACGCTCAGCGCCTGGCCACAGATGTTGCTGCCCCCCGGAGCGGCAAGGAACAGCGCCATGGCGGCAATATCGGTCGGCTCCACCATCTTGCGCATCGAAATACGCGAGAGGTTCTCGGTTTCCATCTCGGCGTAGCCAATACCACGCTTGGCGGCACGATCACGAATCACCTGTTCGATGCGAGGGCCGCGTACGATGCCCGGCAGAATAGCGTTGACGCGCACGCCATCCGGCCCCCACTCGCAAGCCAGACTCTTGGTTAAACCGACGATCGCCCACTTGCTGGCGGCATAAGGTGTGCGGTAAGCGAATCCCAGACGCCCAGCCACCGAGGCAAGATTGATCAGCAACCCCTGCGATTCACGCAGCAATCGAGCAGCGTGGTGAGCAACGTAATATTGCCCATTGAGGTTGATATCGATGGTCCGCCGCCAGGCCTCTCCCTCAATCTCCTCAATGGCCGCCGTAGGGCCTGCAATCCCGGCGTTATTGACCACCACATCGAGTCCGCCAAACTGCGCAACGTCGGCAAACAGTTGCTCAACCTGGGACTCATCACTGACATCGGCCAGCGTCGAGCTGATGCCCTGGGGTAGCGCTGATAGCGCCTGCTCATCCACATCACAGACATGCACACGGGCCCCCGCCTGCACAAAGGCATTGGCAATCGCCAGACCAATGCCATTGGCACCAGCGGTGACCAGTACACGCAGGCCGGGACGCGGAACCAGGCTCTCGACGACGTTTACCGCAGCCGCATTCTCAGCAATATTCATGACATCACTCATCGAAATATCCTTGTGGGGAAATCAGCATTGGCTAGCCATCTCAACTAGCCACCGACCTATCTGGCCATCTATCTCAGCGTCGGGAGCCAGGTGGAGAGAAAAGGCAAGAGACTGATCAACAACAGGTTGAGCAGCACCAGGGCAACAAAGGGCAGAATCGACCAGGTCAGTCGCGCCACTCCAACCCGGGCAATCTGTGAGGCGACGAAAAGATTGAGTCCCACCGGCGGGGTGAACATGCCCATCGCAAGGTTCACCACCATGATGATGCCGAGATGAATTGGATCGAATCCGAAGCTCACGGCGATCGGCAGCAGGATGGGCACGAAGATCAGAATCGCAGCGGCGGCTTCAATGAACATCCCGGCGATCAACAGCAACAGATTGACCAGCAGGATAAACAGCAGCGGACTGTCGATAGCCCCCATCACAAAATCCGAGATCATGCTCGGCACTCTCAGGCTCTGCAGGATGCGGCCATAGAGGCCTGCGGCACCGATAATGCTCAACACCACCGCGGTCATTACCGCCGCTTGTTGAAAGATGCTGGGCAACTCACTCCAACGAATTTCACGATAGACCAGGGTGCCGACGACAAAGGAGTAGGCCACCGCAACCACCGCAGCTTCGGTGGGCGTGAACACTCCACCATAGATGCCGCCGAGGATGATCATTGGCATGAAGATCGCCAATAGCGCCTTGCGTCCGGCACGCAGGATATCGCCCAGCGAACTACGGGCCTCTCCACCATGATGGTGGCGGCGCGCATAGAACCACGCATACACCACCAGCGTCATCGCCAGCATCAAGCCTGGCAGCACACCGGCTACGAACATGTCGCCAACCGAAACATCGGCGGCAATCGCATAGAGAATCAACGGGATACTGGGGGGAATGATCACACCCAAGGCACCGGATGCCGCCTGGTTGGCCGCCGCATAGTCACTGGCATAGCCCTTGGCGACCATGGCTGGAATCAGGATCGAGCCAATGGCTGCGGTCGTCGCCGCACCAGACCCGGAAATGGCGGCAAAGAACAGCGAAGTGAGGATCGCGACCATCGCTAGACCACCGGTCATGCTCCCCACCAACGTATTGGAGAAATCCACCAGCCTTCGCGAAATACCGCCGCTCTGCATCAAGTACCCCGCGAGGATGAAGAAGGGAATCGCCATCAGCGGAAAGGAGTTCACCGATGCGATGAACTGCTGGGCAATGATCAGCATCGGCATCAGGTCGCCTTGCCATACTGTTATCGCTGACGCCAGGCCAAGCGAAAAGGCGATCGGCACACCAAGGATGAACAGCACCAGCAACACGACAAACAGCAGAAGAGCCATTAGTAGACCTCCTTGTCACGCGTCGCCCCAGCCACCTCATCCAACAACAGGCCAAGCGAGTTGATGACAATCACCACTCCACCCAGCGGTACCGCCATATAGGGCCACATCATCGAGACTCGGGTACTGGGCGCAATCTGATGGGACACGCGCCCGACCAGTTCAAAACCATAGACAACCAGAACCAGCGCAAAGCCCAGCGAGCAGAGCACGATCAGCACGCGCATAAGTTGAGCCAATCGAGGTCCCGCGTATTCGAGAACGATATCGACCGAGATCAGCAAACCCTTGCGGTAGGCGTAGCCGGCACCGAGGAAGGTCAGCCAGATCATGGCAAAGCGGGCAATTTCTTCAGAAAAGAACAGCGGTTTGCCAATCACGAAGCGGGCAAAGAATTGCCAGAAGATCAGTACCGTCATGACCAGCAGCAGCAAGGCCAGCAACCAGCCAATGGCACGATTGAAGCCATCGATACCGAGACGTAATGCAGACAACGAACGATTCATGAATTACCTCTGCAGCGGGCCATGGTGCCGCCCTGATGGCAGACACCATGGGGAACCTTGCGATCACCACCTGCCAGGGAGATGCCAGGTGGCGAACGACGCTCAGTAATCGAAGTTGATGGCCGCCTGGACCAGTTCCTCGCCAACGGTGGGGGCCCACTCGTCGATCACTGGCTGGACGGCTTCCTTGAAGGGAGCCAACTCAGGATGGGTGACGGTCATGCCCTTTTCTTCCAGCTGCGTGAGGTAACGCTGCTCCAGTTCCTGGCTGGCTTCACGCTGCACCGGAAGTGCGATCTGTGCCGCTTCGAGGATGATGGCTTGATCTTCCTCGCTGAACGAATTGAACAGATCAAGGCCCATCATCAGCGGTGCCGGTGAATAGACATGCCCTGTCAGGTTCAGATAATCCTGAACCTCGAAGAAATTGACGTCGTAGATAGTCGCCAGCGGGTTCTCCTGGCTGTCCATAACGCCCTGCTGAAGCGCGGTATAGACCTCAGTCCACGCCATAGGCGTCGCATTGGCGCCCAATGCTTCCCAGGTATCCACCTGAACTCGGCTTTCCTGAGTACGATGATTGATACCCTGAAGGTCATCAGGTGTATTGATGACACGCACAGAGTTGGTTTCATGGCGGAAGCCATTTTCCATCCACGCCAGTATCTTGACGTTCATCTGCTGCTCTGCGAGCTGGGCGAGTTGTTCACCATACTCACTGTCGAGAAAAGCATAGGCATGTGCATGATTTTCGAAGATATACGGCAGATCGAAGAGCATGAACTGATCGACGAAGCCACCCATGGGGCCAGTGGACGTGATGCCGGCGTCAATGATGCCGAATCCCATGCCTTCAACGACCTCCCGTTCAGCGCCCAGCGCATTGTCATAGTGCGGCTCTATCTCCAGACGCCCTTCAGACAAGCGCTTCAACTCCTCGCCAAACCGCAGCACACCGATGCCCTGTTGTGATTCAGGGCCCAGCGGCAGGCTGACATCAATGACCCGCTCCGGTGCTGCCAGGGCATGGAAGGAAGTGCTCAGGGCAACACATGCCAGAGCAGTCGAGAACAGTGGACGAGACAAGAACATGGCGTAACTCCCTGCAGGCGGTGGCCCGCGCTGCGTCGTGTACAAATTGGAGGTTGTTGTTGATATTGCTGCTGATCGATCAAGCGCCCCGATCATGTGGGTTAGTTCTAGCCGCAATGACATACGTATGCAATATGCTCTATTTTGATCATGCATAATTTTTATATAATTATTTGTTTTAAAAGAAAATATACTTTGGTATTAGCCATGCGCATACGTAGTCGCATAATATGCATATCAGGCAAGGCGTCACATCACCACTGCACAACCAGATCGCTCAGGCATCTGGAGTAGGCCGGAAAAGGAAAGGTCAGGGATAAAGCGGCAGAAAAGGCAGGTACGAAAACGCAGAGACGAAAACGAAGGGCAAGAATCGTCGGGCTCAGATATCCGAGAGCTGCAGGGATCGTGGTAACGCAAAAGGCCCAGCATCGAGAGCCATGCCGGGTATTATCAGGCTCACGCCACGACGAACTACCGCGCGTCAGGCCTCTGCATAGTGGCTCGGCGCAACTCGATACCCGTCACGATATCGCCTTGCAGTGTCCGGCTTCGACCGCCCAGTCATACAGCGCCGCGGCATCCAATGGGACGCTCATCAAGTTGCCCTGCACGCGGCTCAATCCAAGCTCGTGCACCGCTCCCCATTGCTCGGTAGTTTCAACGCCGACCGCGACGCTCTCGAGCTCGAGTGTCTTCAGGCACTGAACCAGCGCCAGGATGCTCTGACGCATCGAAGATGGTGCCTGGCCCAGCGAGAGTATGGTCTGTGGCGATACCTTACCCACCGATACCGGCAGAACCGCCAATGCCAGCAGGTCGATCGGCGAATTCCCCAGCCCATCAATCGCCAGCTTCACCCCTAGCGAGGTGACTCGGCGCAACAGGTGCGAGTGGCGCTCACCGATCTCGAACAACCCACTGCTGTTGATCTCCAGCGTCAACCAGTCGAGCGAATCATCCAACTGGCGCAGGAACACATCCAACGGCCGACCGTCGAAAGCATTCTGGTCGAACAGGCGTGAATGGACATTGACGGCGACCTGCCACTCTCCCAGCGGAATACCCCGCTGTCGCCAACGCCGACGTTGTTCAACCACTTCCCCCACGACCCAGCGGTCCAGACGCTCGATGAGGTGCATCTCCTCGGCGACGCCGATGAAGACTTCCGGTTCGATCTCACCGTGTTGAGGATGGCTCCAACGGACCAACGCCTCGAGGCCACAGCACTGACCGTTTTCGAAACTGAACTGAGGCTGGTAGACAAGATGAAAATGCTGATGCGGAAACATCAATGCTTCCTGCAGGCTATCGCGGAACGCCTGACGCTCCTCGACCAGCCGCTGCATACTGCCATCGAAGAAGGCGCGGGTACCGGGAGCGGCATTGGCTGTCGCCCGCTCGGCGTTGATCATCAGTTCTGCGGCGCTCTCACCGTCCTCGGGATACATGGCGATGCCGATACTCGGCTCGATCAGCACATTGGAATGCCCTGCCAGCACGAATGGCGGCTCCAACGCCTCAAGACAGCGCTCCGCCACCACATGCAAGCCCTCGGGCGTCGCCGGTAACTCCACCAACACACCGAAACGCTGACGATCCAGTTGCATCACACTATCTTCGCGGCGCAAGGTCGCCAGCAGGCGGCGTCCGGCTCTGCGCGAGATGCGTGAAGCAACCTCCGCTCCCTGGTCCATAATGACTCGCGGCAACCCACTCAGCTGGATGATCATCACGGCGAGGCCTTGTTCGCGGCGATCGGCGCGCTCGAAGGCATGATTGAGCCGATCCTCGAAGATCCAGGCGCTGGCGATACTGCCGAGATCTCCATCAGGCTGCGCCTGGAACAGTTCTGTATCAGAGACGAGATCGACAAACGTCAGCAGCGAGATGCCGGCATCGCCCCCCTGGTGGAAAGCCACACTGGACACCAGACCAGGCCGTGCCTTGCTGGTATCGTCCACCGCCAGCCACGCCTGCTGCCACTCATCCGTCAAGTCGAGGGTATGGTAGCTGCCGCCTTCGCCAAGCAGATGCACAAACGGTCGCAACAGTTCATTGATGCGCCGGCCCACCAGATCACCGCCACCTGGGCATGACAGGCTCACCAGCGCTTCGTTGGCCCAGATAATACGATCCCCGGCATCGACCAGCGCCATACCCACCGGCATATGGTCGAGTACCAGTCCAGCAATCAGCGCAGGATGCTGCGCGGTGTCTCCCTGTCCCAGCGCCCGGCTAACAGCAGTCGCCTTCATCAACGACCTCCGATCATCAACCATGATGTATACCCGTCAAGATACAAGTGTGCGCTGAACCGACGATAGCGCTGCTCGGCAAGCCCCAATCAGACGTGGAAAAGCACAAACCTGTGGCAATTCGGCGATTTCATACTCGACACAGGCAATATAACGATATAAACAACAAAATCAGACGATTAAAGTCATCATGGCACTTTTTCTCGAAGAATGACCACAAGCCTGGTCGAAAAGCCATTCGAGGGAGAGAAACGTTACGTTGTCTTGATCCGGGTTCATAACCACGACAGGCGCCCGAAGGCGCCTGTCGAAGGGTCTCCCCTGAGGGGGTCCCGATCATTGCTGCAGTGAAACGCTTACTGCAGCAGAGACAGTACGCCCTGCGGCACCTGATTGGCCTGAGCCAGCACGGAAGTACCGGCCTGCTGCAGGATCTGCGCACGGGTCATATTGGCCACTTCCACCGCGTAGTCAGCGTCTTCGATGCGTGAACGAGCCGCGGAGAGATTGGTCTCGTTGGTGCTCAGGTTGGTAATCGCAGACTCAAAGCGGTTCTGGACAGCACCAAGGTCTGAGCGCTGCTGGTCTACCATTTTAAGTGCATCATCAAGCGTGCTGAGCGGATTGGCAGTAGACGACAGGCCTGCTTCCACATCAGTTGTGTATGCTGCAGCTGCTGCATCAAGTGCTGTTGTTTGTGTTGTTGAGTCTGTGTCAGCTGTTGTGCCGATTGCAAATGTTCCAGCAGCTGAGTCAAAAGAGATAGCGGTCGCAGAAGCAGTACTATCAAGTTTGTAAGTATTACCGTTTTCATCTTCGATAGCATAATTAGCATACGTACCGGCACTTTCATCAAAAGCACCGTAACCACGTAACGTCAGGTTCTGACCTTCAAGAGCTCCGCCTGCATCCGTAAGGCTATCCAGACCACTAAAATCAACTTCTGTAGTAGTTACTACGCCAGCAGCGCTAGTGTCGGTGATCTCGGTGATAGGGCCAGACAAGGCGCTAACATTAAAACCATCAAGACCAAGACTTTCCCGATCTGTCTTATTCAGGTTTACGCCAATGGTTTCGCCATCATTAGCGCCGACTTGGATGCTAAGGGTTTGATTGCTAGCTAGGACCTTTACCCCGTTGAAATCAGTTTCTCCTGAAATGCGGTCGATTTCATCGAGGCGTTGGTTGATTTCGTCTTGGATAGACTGCTTGTCTTCGGTGGAGTTTGTACCGTTTTGAGACTGAACGGTCAGCTCACGAATACGCTGCAGGTTATCGTTGACCTGATTTAGTGCACCTTCAGCGGTCTGGGCCACAGAAATACCGTCGTTGGCATTGCGCTGAGCCTGAGCGAGACCAGTAATACTAGAAGACATGCGGTTGGCGATGGCCTGACCTGCCGCATCATCCTTGGCGCTGTTGATACGCAGACCAGAGGACAGACGCTCCATTGCCGTGGTCAGAGAGTTCTGTGAACGGCCCAGGTTCTGCTGACCGATCATGGAGGTGATGTTGGTATTGATCACTGACATGATGAATTCCTTCCCGATAAAGTTGTTGGGGCTCCATTGGCTGGCCTCTCTGGCCTGCCGCAACGGCGCCGGTGGCCGTTACCCCAGTTATCGGTGCCTGCCGCAAAACCTTTAGGGCTGGGCGGGAAATTTCTTTTCGGGCCAGCAAGCTGCGGGCTTCCAGCGGAGCACACCACTCATCCCTCTTCCTTCTTACTTCTTCCCTCTTCCTTCTTACTTCTTCCCTCTTCCCTCTTCCCTCTTCCCTCTTCCCTCTTGTAACTCATACTCGCTCAAGTTCCTTCTCCGCCTGCCGATAGCTCGAAATATAGCAACATCTGGCGTCTGTTCTGACCACCAGAGACGCGTCTCGCTGGCAGACTATGCCCACCGACAAGGAAATTACGTCATGCCCTCGATCTCATCACTCGGTATCGGTTCTGGCCTCGACCTCAATGGGTTGCTTGACCAGCTCGAAGCCGCGGAACGCAAGCAACTCGAACCCATCGCCGCCAAACAGAACAGCTACGAGGCGAAGATCTCGGCCTATGGCAAACTCGAAAGTGCGCTGAGCTCTTTCCAGGATGCGGTCAGCAAGCTCAAGGATCCGGCGCTGTTCAGTAGCCTGTCGAGCAGCGTCGAAGGTGATGGCATTACCGCCAGCGACAGCTCCAGCGCTCAGGCGGGGCGTTATGAAGTCAGTGTCACTCAGCTTGCCCGGTCCCAGAGTCTGGCCACATCCGGCATGGCCGAGCGCGATAGCCAGTTGGGCGGCGGCACCCTGTCGCTGGGCGTAGGCGGCGAGAACGTCGATATCGAGATCAGTGAGGAGAACAGCAGCCTGGAAGGCATTCGGGACGCGATAAACGCCTCGGATGCCGGCGTGAGCGCCAGTATCGTCAATGATGGTGACCCGGACACACCCTACCGTCTGGTGCTGACCAGCAAGGAAACCGGTAGCGAAGCGTCCGTTTCCAGCATGTCATTCAGCGCCTCGGGCTCCGAAACCGGGCTCGAGTCGGTGCTCAGCTTCGATGCCACTGCGGCCACCAATGCCATGGAAGAAACCGTCAGCGCGCGGAATGCCGAGCTCACGGTCAATGGCATCGCCATCAGCAGTCCCTCCAACAAGGTCGAGGGAGCCATCGAGGGTGTCACTCTGACGCTGAACGAGACTGGCGACAACACCATCAAGGTCGAGAACGACAACTTCGCACTGCGTGATGCGATCAAGACCTTCGTCAGCAGCTACAACAACCTCCAGAGCACCACCGACAGCCTGACCAGTTTCGACTCCGAGAGTGGCGCTGCTGGGGAACTGCTGGGTGATGCCACTCTACGAAACATCGATGCGCGCCTGCGCAATGGGCTGACCTCGAGTGCCGCTGCCGGCAGCCTGAATTCGTTGAGCGACCTGGGCATTACCCTGCAGTTGGATGGCACCCTCGAGCTCGACGCCGAGAAGCTTGATGACGTCATCACCCACCAGCGCGGCGACCTCGCTACCTTCTTCTCCGGCACAACAGACGCTTCCGGCGAGCCCCCGGCAGCAGGCTTCGCCACCCAACTGGCGACCACCCTCGGCAATATCCTCGATGATGGTGGTCTGCTGGATAACGCCACCACCGGCTTCGAGTCACGTCTCGAGACTCTCGATGCTCAGTACCTGCGTACCGAGAAGACCATCAACAGCACGGTAGAGCGCTATCGGCAGCAGTTCGGTCAACTCGACACCCTGATCGCCAACATGAACCAGACCAGCGATTACCTGACACAGCAGTTCGATGCCTTGAACGCCCAGACCGGTAAGTAGCACCGCCAGACTCAACCAGCACCATGCCCCGCCAACCGCGGGCTATCATCAGGAGGAACGTCAACATGACCATGAGTGCCGCCTATGGCCGCGGAGCCAGCGCCTATGCTCGTGTGGGTATCGAAAGTGGGGTGATGTCCGCCAGCCCTCATCAGCTTATCGTCATGCTGTTTGATGGGGCACTGGCCTCGATACGTGCCGCACGCCTGCACCTTCAGGATGGCCGAATCGGAGCCCGCGCGGAAGCCATCTCCAAGGCACTCGACATCATCAACAATGGCCTGCGTGCCGCGCTGGACAGTGAACGCGGAGGAGCGATCGCAACCCAACTGGACAGTCTGTACGACTACATTGCCAGACGCCTCATCGAAGCCAACCTCCGTCAGGATGTTACTGCCCTCGATGAATCCGAGCGCCTGATCGAGGAGATTGCCTCGGCCTGGCGTGAGATTGGCTCTACTCCCAACTGACCGAGGTGCTCATGCCCTACGCCCGATGCCCCTATGCTGCTGAGCGCGCGCGCCTCATCGAGCAATATGAAGCTCTGTTGCAACTCACCGAGCGCATGCTGAAGCTCAGCCACAACAACAAGTGGGACGAGCTGATCGCCATGGAAACGGATTACATCGCCGAGGTTGCCAGCATCGGCGGTCCGCTACCGATCGAGCATCTCGATGAAGCCACTCAGGCGCGCATCGGTGAACTCCTTGAGGCAATCCTCGACAACGACATGCGGCTGCGCCAACAGTTGATCGAACGCCGTGACGCCCTGGGAGACATGTTGCAGGTATCGCGTCGCCAACAGGACCTACACCGAGCCTACAGCGGTGGCAAGGTCATCAACGCTGGCAATCGCTTCCGTCAGGAAACGTCGTGAGCGGCATCACCACTCTGATCGACACGCTTCTCCACCAGGTATTGGGCAAGCGTGTCGATCTGCCTCCACCACGGGACCTCAACGCTCCGATCAAGGCGGTCGACCCGGGGCGTGGCCCGCGCGAAGTTCATAGCGATTCACGCCTCGATGCCCGTGGCTCCTCGGCCATAACTTCCCGGGAGTCCGGCACCAGATCAGCTGTCACATCGCCCAACGCCGGCACACCTCCATCGACAATCACCAGCCTGAGCGCGCCGGCACAACATATCGCAGACCTGTTGCTGCGCTTCCCCGCACCGTCCTCAGCGATTCTGCCTCGTCAGCCCCTGCTGAACTTTACTCCCGCCAATACACTGAACTCTGCTCCCGCCAATACACCGGCGTTTCAGAGCCAGACCACCTCTTCGCCACACCCCACCGTCGCCATCAACACCAATGTCATCAACGCAAGCGCCATCAACGCAAGCGCCATCAACGCAAGCGCCATCAACTCAAGCGCCATCAACCCCAACCCTACGCTTGAGGCTTCCAACGGACTGGTCTCCCAGCTCGCCACTCGACTGAGTCATAGTGTCCGCGACAGCGGGCTGTTCTATGAAGCTCACCTCGCCCACTGGCTCAAGGGCGATATGCCCCGCGAGCAACTGGCACGGGAACCGCAGATGTGGCGTGCGCTGCTGTTCCGCCCCGCTGCCGCCGCCGAAGCGAACAGCATGCTTCAGGGAATGGCCTCCGCTCCCTGGCGCGCCAGCCAACCCTCAGGGTTCCTGCCCAGGGAATCTCCGCTAGCGGGGGTTCAAGGCGACGGTGAACCCATCACCTCAGGTCAGCCACAGCGCACCGAAGACCTGGCACAGAGCGCTCGCCAGATCGTTCACCCCTCGCTTGCTACGCTGGTGCGTCATCAACTGGAACTGTTGTCCACTCCTGTCCTGCGTTGGGAAGGCGATGTGTGGTCCGGCCTGTTCATGGCGCTGATGGTGCAGCCCGACGACAGGTATCACGACCCCGACAGGCCACCGTCGGACTCACAAACGCAGGATGAGCCACAGCAGCAAGCCTGGCAGGCCTCCATGCGCCTCGAAGTGGAAGGGCTTGGCACAGTATCCATCGACGCCCGCCTCCAGCAATCGCGACTTGCCCTGACACTGGGCGCCGACAGCACACAACTCCGACAGCAACTGAGCCAGCACCAACAGGACCTGACCGCCCGACTACGTGCCCATGGTCTCGATCAGATCGATGTCATCGTTGGCGACTCTTCCCCTATCGCTCAGGAACCACCTCGCCAAGGAACCACCAACCGATGACTGATTCTCCTCCCCGCCGCCAGGCCGTAGCACTCGCCTACGGTGAACAGTCTGACGCGCCGCGTGTCGTTGCCATGGGCTATGGCAATGTCGCCGAGCGCATCATCGAGCAGGCTCGCACCCAGGGTGTCCATGTCCACGATGAGCCGGCCCTGGTGGCGCTGTTGATGCAGCTGGAGCTCGATCAGCAAATCCCTCCGCAGCTCTACGACGTTATCGCGGAATTGTTGGTCTGGACTTACGAACTTCGCGACAAGCGTTACTCATAGATTCAATTCTCAAATATTTGTAATTTTTATTTTCAACCTAAGTATTATTGGCATGAAATGGAGCCAAAGCTGGGCTATTTATAAGAAGATTACGATTCGTTGATTTACATCAACAGCAGAGCGAAACGGTGCTTGTGCAGCAAAGTCATTACGCCACACTAGCGCCGCTGAATAACAAAACGAGCGGAAATGCGTGCAGAACAGGCCAATCAAGCACGAAATTGCAACATTTCACGTTCGACAACGCCGGCGATGATCGGCGGTAAAATGAAAAAACGAGGCAGGGAATCATGAGCTCCACCACTTTGGTCGACGAGATTCAGGACATGAATCTTGCCTATCTTCTGCTGGCCAGAAGGCTGCTGGCAGACGATCGTGCTACCGCATTACTACGACTGAAAATCACTGAAGAACAGGCGGATATGCTGCTCAGTCTGAACTCCCGTCAGCTGACGCGCGTATCACGAACCAATCAATTGCTTTGCCATCTCAGTCTCGGCAGCGTCAAGCAGCTGCGTCAGATCGTCGACAACCCTCGTGAACAGGGGCTATCCCATCTGCATTCATCGTTGTTGATGGCGGGTACCCAGCTGCAAGCCGAGCTGGGAGATTGAGCATGGCAACGACCAAGAGTCTTGTTGGTGAGATGCAGCAGGTGCAGCTGGCGATCGATCTGATTGAACTCGGTGCCCGCCTGCAAGTGCTCGAAACCGAGACGGATCTCAGCCGTGCGCGCCTGATCCGCCTGTTCAAGGAGGTTCGCGGCATGTCCCCGCCCAAGGGCATGTTGCCGTTCTCCACCGACTGGTTCATTACCTGGCTGCCGAACGTCCATTCCTCGCTGTTCTACGCCTTCTACCAGCGTCTGCTGGGGCAGGGCTGTCAGCGTATGGAAGCGTTCATCAAAGCGTACCGTCTCTATACCGAGCAGATCGATATCGATGCCGCCGAGCCGGTTCTCGGCCTGACTCGCGCCTGGACCCTGGTCCGCTTCTTCGAGAGCGACATGCTTCAGTTGTCGACCTGTACACGCTGCAGCGGTGGTTTCATTGCCCATGCGCACTCACCGTCTCACGACTATGTGTGCGGTATCTGTCAGCCACCCTCACGGGCTGGCAAGACTCGCCAGCGTCAACGCGGCCTCCAGGCCGAACAAGCACAGACCATATTCAGTCATCAGGCCTGATCGACACGCCTTCTCGGGCGGCCTCCGGGCCGCCTGACTCCCTTCAAGCAACGCCGCTCGCTTACTGTACTTTCCTGCCCTCGCCCCCTACTGCTGCTGGTCGCGACTCGCACTGGCCGTGACCCAGCTTTTTGCTCAAGTCCAGGGCCGCACCGCCGATAACCTCTTACAACACCTCAATTCGTGCTCGCAGAGGATAGCTGTCGTGCTGATACCTATTGGATTTCTGGTCGTTCTGTTGTCTGTATTCGGCGGGTTCGTGCTCTCCGGCGGCAGTCTTGGCCCTCTGTTTCAGCCGACAGAGCTGCTGATGATCGGTGGCGCTGGTCTCGGTGCCTTTATCGCCTCCAACCATGGCAAGGCCCTCAAGGCCACCTGGCGCATCTTCTCTCGGTTGCGGCGCTCCAAGCGCTACAACAAGGAGATGTATATGGAGCTGATGGCGCTGATGTACCGCCTGCTGTCGAAGGCCCGGCGCGACGGCATGCTGGCCATCGAGCGGGACATCGACAGCCCCGACGACAGCGCGCTGTTCAATGAATACCCGCGAGTGCTGGCGGACCCCATGATCATGAACTTTCTCACCGACTACCTGCGCCTGATGGTCGCCGGCAGCATGGAGCCCATGGAAATCGATGAGCTGATGCTCCATGAGATCGAGATGTTCGAGCAGGAAGGCCACATCCCGGCGGATGCCATTGCCAAGGTCGGAGATGCGATGCCGGCGTTCGGCATCGTGGCCGCGGTCATGGGGGTGGTCAAGGCACTCAGCACCACCGCAGCCGATCCCGCCGAGATGGGGGTGATGATTGCCCATGCTCTGGTCGGCACCTTCCTCGGCATTCTACTCGGCTACGGCTTCATCAATCCGTTGGCCAGCCGCATCGAGCGCCAGGTCGGCGAATCGGTAAAGATGCTGCAGTGCCTGCGCGTCACGCTGCTGGCCAGCTTGCACGGCTATCCACCGCAACTGGCAGTGGAATTTGGTCGCAAGGCACTACACACCGCCGAGCGTCCGAGCTTCACCGAGCTGGAAGAATATGTCCGTGAAGCCAAGACGAGTGCGGGGGGCGCATGAGCACGCCCGGTGAGCGCCGCCCGATCATCATTCGGCGTCGCAAGGTCGTTCACAAACACCACGGCGGTAGTTGGAAGATTGCCCTGGCCGACTTCATGACCGCCCTGATGGCGCTGTTTCTGGTGATGTGGATTCTGTCGTCATCGAGCCGCGAGACCCGTGAGGGTGTTGCCGACTACTTCAGTACCCCGCTACTCACCGCCCTGACCAATGGAGATAGTCAGGCTGTCAGTCCTCAGGTAATCCCCGGAGGCGGACCGGACCCGATGAGCATCGAGGGGGAACGAGCTCGCATCGATGTACGCATGCAGACTCGTCCCAGCGAGCAGCAGAAACGCGCCTTCCGCGACCTTCAGCGTCGCATCGAGTTGGCGATCGAACAGGACCCGACCCTGAGAGGCATCCGTAATCAACTGCGCTTCGATATGACCCAGGAAGGACTGCGCATCCAGCTACTCGATAATGAGCAACGCCCGATGTTTGCCCTCGGCAGCGACGCCATTGCGCCCTATCTGCGTGACCTGCTGTACACCATGGCACCGCTGCTCAATGACCTGCCCAACGAGCTGAGCATCAGTGGACATACCGACAGCCTCGCTTACCTCAACGGCTATCAGGGCTACAGCAACTGGGAGCTTTCCACCGACCGCGCCAACGCTTCACGCCGTGAATTGATTGAGGGAGGCCTGACCGCCAGCAAACTGCTGCGCGTGGCCGGTCTGGCCGACCAGGTAGTGATGCCCGGTACCGAGGCGGAAGACCCGATCAATCGTCGTATCGAACTGATCGTGCTGTTCCCCAGCGTCGCCGAGCTTATTCGTCATCCCGGCACTCTGGCACCGGCGGCTGAGCCACCACGCATGGCGGGCGCCGAAACCATGGTTGCCCGAGCACGCGACCAGGCCGCCCCAGTGCAAGGAGTTGCCACGGATGACCCTACTGACGCATCTGCTGTCGCCGCACAATAATCATTCAAGGGTGTAATCGGTATGGACCTTTCTGACTTCTACGACACCTTCTTCGAGGAAGCCGAGGAACTGCTGGCCGATATGGAGGGCCATCTGCTGGCTTTGGACCCAGCCGCTCCCGACACTGAGCAGCTCAACGCCATCTTCCGCGCCGCACACTCGATCAAGGGCGGGGCCGGCACTTTCGGCTTCGATATTCTGCAGCGCACCACGCATATCTTCGAGAACCTGCTGGACCATACTCGGCGGGGCGAGCTGGCGCTGCGTGCCGAGACCATCGACACCTTCCTGGAAACCAAGGACATGCTCAACGATCAGCTCGATGCCTATCGTAATGGCACATCACCGGATGCCGAGGCCTACGAGCGTATCTGCCAAACACTGCAGCAGATTGCCGAGGAAGAGATCGGTCAACGCATTGACGCTACCGGCACTCCGGGCCAGTCCGACCAGACACCCAGCTCTCCACCAGACAAGAACGGAGAGGAAGCCCGAACAGAAGATAGCGAGGAAGACCTCACCTCCGCCACTCCAGTCACCATGGAAGAAAACGCGGAAAACCTGCTGCAGGTAACGCTGATCGGCCTGCAGGACAAGGATCGCGAGCTGTTGATTGAAGAACTCGGTCAGCTCGGTGAGGTCATCGCACGACGTGGCAGCGATCAGCGCCACGAAGTCATTCTGGCCAGCAGCGCCAGTGCCGAGGATATCGAGGCAGTGATGTGCTTCATCGCCGCTCCGGAACAGGTCGAGGTCACCCGCGTAGAGCAGCAATGTGCCACGCCCTCGCAGGAAACCGACACGCCCCCGCTGGAAGCCGACACGCCCCCGCTGGAGGCCGACACCCCCATCGGTGCCGATCATGACCTCAGTGTCACCCAGCGCGGTAGTGCCGCTTCTGCCGCGACATCCACTCCCCAGGCGGCCCCCTCGGAGCCCCGCAACGGCAAACCAGCACCACGCGAGAACAGCTCGATTCGTGTCTCGGTGGACAAGGTTGATCAGATCATCAACCTGGTGGGCGAACTGATCATCACACAATCAATGCTCGACCAGACCGTCAGCGAACTGGAGGGCATCAATCATCCGGGGCTGGTCAGTGGCATGAGCCTGCTGCAGCGTAACGCCCGAGACCTCCAGGAAGCGGTGATGTCGATTCGCATGGTGCCCATGGACTATGTGTTCAGCCGTTTTCCGCGCTTGATCCGCGACCTCGCCGCGCGCCTCGACAAGCAGATCGAACTGGTCACCGAAGGTGAAGCCACCGAGCTCGACAAGAGCCTGACCGAACGCATCATCGACCCGCTGACGCACCTGGTGCGCAATAGCCTCGATCATGGCATCGAGTCACCGCAGGCTCGCGAAGCCGCCGGCAAGCCGCCCACCGGGCGCCTGACGCTATCGGCTCAGCACCAGGGTGGCAATATTCTTATCGAAGTGATCGACGATGGTGCCGGACTCGATCGCCAGCGCATCCTCGCCAAGGCCATCGATAGTGGGTTGAGTGTTTCGGAGTCGATGAGCGATGAAGAGGTCTGGCAGTTGATCTTCGCCCCGGGCTTTTCCACCGCTGCCGAGGTCAGTGATGTCTCCGGGCGCGGTGTGGGCATGGATGTGGTCAAGCGCAACATCCAGGCCATGGGTGGTCATGTCGAGATCCATTCCCAATCCGGCCGAGGGACCACCACACGCATCGTGCTGCCACTGACCCTGGCGATTCTCGACGGCATGTCGATCAAGGTCGGCGACGAGATGTTCATCCTGCCGTTGTCGGCGGTCATCGAATCGCTGCAGCCCACTCAGCAGGACCTCTACACCATGGCCGGGGACGACCTGATGCTTCGGGTGCGTGAGGAATACCTGCCAATCGTGGCTTTGCACAAGGCATTGGACGTAGCCCATGCCGGCACCGAGCCCAAAGACTGCATCGCCGTGATCGTACAAGGAGAAGGCCGTCGCTATGCCCTGCTGGTCGATGACTTGATCGGCCAGCAGCAGGTCGTGGTCAAGAACCTCGAGACCAACTACCGCCGAGTCCCCGGTGTTTCTGCGGCCACCATCCTCGGTAATGGCAGCGTGGCCTTGATTCTCGATATTGCCGACCTGCACCGACTTTACCAGCGCAAGAAGCACCGCGAGCTCTCTACGTCACCGGACAAGGCTCTTTCGCTTTCCACCTCTCCTTCCACCACCCCAGCGGAGGACAATACGCCATGACCGATCTTGGCCACAGCAGCGGCTCGGCGGCCGCTGATCTCAACCAGCGCCAGTTTCTGATCTTCTCCCTCGGTAGCGAGGAATACGCCATCGACATCCTCAAGGTGCAGGAGATCCGCGGCTACGACAACGTCACCCGTATCGCCAACGCTCCCGCATTCATCAAGGGTGTCACCAATCTGCGCGGTGTCATCGTACCGATTGTCGATCTGCGCCTGCGCTTCGCGCTCGACAGTGCCGAGTACAACAACCAGACCGTGGTCATCGTGGTCAATGTCGGCCAACGCGTGATCGGCATCGTGGTCGACAGCGTTTCCGATGTGATGGCCCTGCTTCCCGAGCAGATCAAGCCAGCCCCTGACTTCGGCGTCACGCTGTCCTCGGACTATCTGAGCGGTCTGGGCAGTGTTGGCGATCGCATGTTGGTGCTGGTCGACATCGAGCGCCTGTTGAGCAACGAGGAAATGGCGCTGGTCGAGCAACTCGATGGCAATTCCTGAGCGGCAAGTTCACGAATGGCAAGTTCATGAATGGCAAGTACATGGACAGCGCCAGGCTCCGCCCGCTTTCCGTTCACCACAACAACGATAGACACCAGCGACAGGTCTCAGGCTTGCATGCCTGATTGCTGGGGAGATTGAGCATGAAATTCATCCGAAACATGAGCATCCGCCTGAGTTGGTCGCTGGCCATGGGCGTTTTCGTGATCCTGGTCGGCATACTCTGCGCACTCGGGTTGTATACCGCCAAATTGAGCGAGTCATCGATACATGAGCTGAACCAGCTCAACCTCGAGCAGCAGGCGGCACTCAACCGTACCGATTCCAGGCAGCTCTACCTGCAACTCCAGCTGCGCGGGCTCCACTCCGGGCTGCAACAAGCCACAGCACAGGCCGAGCGGCGGATGCTGACCCAGTCAGCCGAGCGTATCGGCCCCCAGATCAGCAGCCTCGAAACGCGTTTCGCCGACTTTCTGGCGCTCCCGGCACAACAGGACCAGGGCCAGCTGATCAGCGATCTGGAAGCGGCCTTCACCAACCTGATAGCGCGCGGCCTGCGTCCCCAGCAACAGGCATTGGCACGCGGTGATGCTGAAGCCTTCGAGAGCCACACCGCTGAGCTGGTTGAACTCAACGATGCCTTCTACAGTGCCAGCCAGGCGTTCTTTGCCAACGCCAGAGAGCACAGCACGACACTGTTCAGCGACTTCATGACCCGTGTCGGACAGATGCAGTGGGCAATGGCAGTGATCATGGCCATTACCGTGCTGACCATGATCAGCGTGCTATGGGGTGTCAGCGTCAATGTGGTGCGCCCCTTGAAGAATCTGCTGGGACATTTCGAGGCCGTTGAACGAGGTGATCTCTCGCAGCCGATTCCCGAACTCAACAACAATGAAATCGGTCATCTCTATCGCCATCTGGCCAGAATGCAGCAGGCGCTGGTGACTACGGTCGGCAGCGTGCGCCTCAGCGGTGAACGAATTCATCTCGGCGCCCATCGCATCGCTGCCGGCAACACCGACCTGTCAGCGCGTACCGAACAACAGGCCGCCTCACTGGAAGAAACCGCCTCGAGTATGGAGCAGCTGTCATCGACCGTCAGCCAGAATGCCGACAATGCCCTCCAGGCCAGTCAACTGGCGCGTGAGGCCAGTTCTGTGGCCAGCGAAGGGGGCACCGTGGTGGGTGAAGTGATCAGCACCATGCACGATATCCGCAGCGGCTCCCATCGCATCTCCGACATCATCGGTACCATCGATGGCATTGCCTTCCAGACCAATATCCTCGCCCTCAACGCCTCGGTGGAAGCTGCCCGTGCTGGAGAGCATGGGCGTGGTTTCGCGGTCGTTGCCGAAGAGGTCCGCAAACTGGCCACTCGTTCCTCCAGCGCCGCTCAGGAAATCCGTGCGCTGATCGATGACTCTCTCAAGCGCGTCGAAACCGGGTCCACCCGCGTTGATGACGCCGGCCGTGTGATGGAGAACCTCGTCGGCGCAGTGGCCCGCGTCAGTGAGCTCATGGATGACATTGCCGCTGCCTCGGCAGAACAGAGCCATGGCATCCAACAGATCAACGACGCCGTGGCTCAGATGGAACAGGTAACCCAGCAGAATGCCCAGTTGGTTCAGCAGTCGGCATCGGCCTCTGACGAGCTGGAAACTGAAGCCCGCCAGCTGGCGACGACGGTGGGCCGCTTCCGACTCGACGATCAGCCCAGCCATAAAGATCAGCCCAGCTACAAAGATCAGCACAGCCACACGCAACAGAGCGGTTATAAGGAGCAGCACGGCAGCGAGGAGCAACCGGATGACAGCAACCTGGCACGCTGGATGCCTACGCTGGCCACGGACATGAACCGCCAACCGCATGGCAGTGAGGAATGGGAGCCCTACGGGCGCCACTGACCTGATTACAGCACCAGCACTCACTGACGGGGCGGCCTTACGCCCCACCTTCTGTCAGGAATAAAGGAACCCGCTTGAACGAGTCATCAGCAAGCCGCACCACCACGGCCAACAACACCGGTTACGCGGCGCCCATCACCCAGGATCTGGTGCTCACTGACAGAGACCTGCACCGCGTACGCGTGCTGATTCATCAGCGCGCCGGTATCGTGCTGGCCGAACACAAACGAGAAATGGTTTACAGCCGCCTGGCCAAGCGCCTGAGGCATCACGGCCTGACGCGTTTCAGTGACTATCTCAACGAGCTCGAACGCCATCCTCAGGCCAGCGAATGGCAAGCGTTCATCAATGCCTTGACCACCAACCTCACCTCCTTTTTCCGCGAGCCTCATCACTTCCCGTTGCTCGCTGATCACGTGCGCCAGCGCAGTGGCCGAATTCGCGTCTGGAGCGCGGCCTCATCAACCGGAGAAGAGCCCTGGACGATCGCCATGACGCTCGCCGACGCGCTGGGCGGAACCGCCAGCAACCGTTTCGAGGTCGTGGCGACCGATATCGATACCGACGCGCTCGAGTGCGCCCGGCGTGGGGTCTATGACATCGAGCAGGTCGCACGACTCGATCAGGAGCTGATACGACGACACTTCCTGCGTGGCAAGGGACGCCAGCAAGGACTGGCACGTATCCGACCGGAACTTGCTGACAGGGTGCAGTTCGACATCCTCAACCTGCTTGCCCCGCAGTGGTCGCTGCAGGGTCGCTTCGATGCCATCTTCTGCCGCAACGTCATGATCTATTTCGACAAGCCTACCCAGCAGCGCATCCTCGAGCGCTTCGTTGCCTACCTGCAGCCCGATGGACTGCTGTTCGCCGGACACTCCGAGAACTTCGCCTGGTTGAACAGCACCTACCGCCTACGCGGCAAGACGGTGTACCAACTGACCTGAGCCGCGAACAGCCCCCGGGCCGTCCCTAAAGCTTTTTCCCAGCGTGCCGATATGGCTGTCATGATTTTTCGCCCCGTCAGACCCGTCATGGCACTTCTGCCGCCAAGGAGAACCGATTGAGCGCATCCAGAATCAAGGTGCTGTGTGTCGATGATTCGGCGCTGGTCCGTAATCTACTCAAGGAAATCATCGACGCGGAGGCCGATATGGAGGTCGTGGCGGTGGCGCCAGACCCCTTGGTTGCCCGCGACCTGATCAAGCAACACTCCCCGGATGTGCTGACCCTGGATGTAGAGATGCCGCGCATGGACGGGCTCGACTTTCTCGAGCGCTTGATGCGCCTGCGCCCGATGCCGGTACTGATGGTGTCATCACTTACCCAGGCTGGCTCGGAAGTCACGCTGCGTGCCCTCGAACTGGGAGCGGTGGACTTCATCGCCAAACCGTCATTGGGGATTCGCAATGGTATGCTGGAATACGCCGAAGAGATCGTCAGCCGTATTCGCGCCGCCGCACGCTCGCGCCCACGCCAGAGTCGCCCGACAGCCAGTCCGGTGACGAGGTTGTCGGCTCCCATGGTGTCGAGCGAGAAGCTGATCATCATTGGTGCCTCCACCGGTGGCACCGAGGCCATTCGTCAGGTGCTGGAACCGTTGCCCGCCAACAGCCCGGCAATTCTGATTGCCCAGCATATGCCTGGTGGCTTCACCCGATCCTTTGCCGAACGACTCAACCGGCTGTGCCAGATCACCGTCAAGGAAGCCGAAAACGGCGAACGGCTACTGCCTGGTCATGCCTACATCGCCCCTGGCGGTCACCATCTTGAGCTGACCAGATCCGGTGCCAATTACATCACACGGCTGCACGATGGACCGCCGGTCAATCGCCACCGGCCTTCGGTGGATGTGTTATTCGCCTCGGCGGCACGTCATGCCGGGCGTAATGCCGTGGGTACGCTGCTCACCGGCATGGGCAAGGATGGCGCGGCAGGTCTGCTGGAGATGCGCCGGGCCGGGGCCACCACACTTGCCCAGGACGAACAGAGCTGTGTGGTGTTCGGCATGCCACGCGAGGCGATTGCCATCGACGCGGCCACGGAAGTCGCCGCACTGGCGGATATTCCCGCCCGACTGCTGGCGTTGGTGGCTGCCTCTGGCCGTCTCCAACGTGTGTAGCTTGCGCTTTATAAACCCAAGTGCGCTTCATGAACCCAGATGCGCTTCATGAATCCAGGTGCTCCTCATCAACCCGAGCACTGGTCACAGCCCCCACTACTCGTCATAACCACCTTGAGAGGATTGGCAAATGCCCGACAAGAACATGCGCGTTCTGATCGTCGATGACTTCCCTACCATGCGCCGCATCATCCGCAGCCTGCTGAAGGAGCTTGGCTTCACCAATGTCGAGGAGGCCGAGGACGGCCAGGAAGGCCTCACACGCCTGCGTGAAGGGGGCTTCGACTTCGTGGTATCCGACTGGAACATGCCCCACCTTGATGGCCTGGAGATGCTCAAGACCATTCGTGGCGATGATGCCCTCAAGGCTCTACCAGTGCTGATGGTGACGGCCGAAGCCAAGAAGGAAAACATCATTGCCGCTGCCCAGGCCGGCGCCAACGGTTATGTGGTCAAGCCGTTCACGGCCGCCACCCTGGAAGAAAAGATGAACAAGATCTTCGAGAAGCTGGGCATGTGACAGGTAACCCAATCGACCTGGCCTACCACCAGCAGGAGACAAGCATGACGCAACCACCAACCGCCAGCAGCTACCAACCGGACCAGACCGATGATCTGGTGCAGCGCATCGGTCATGTCACCCGTCTGCTGCGTGACAGCATGCGCGAGTTGGGCCTCGACAAGGAGATCGAGCGAGCCGCAGAGGCCATTCCCGATGCCCGGGATCGTCTCAACTACGTCGTGTCGATGACGGAGCAGGCTGCAGACCGTTCACTGAATGCCATCGACCGGGCCCAGCCTCTGCAGGATACTCTCGGCGAACATGCCTCAGCGCTCCAGCAGCGTTGGGACGACTGGTTCGACGCGCCCTGCGATCTGGGAGAGGCACGCGACCTGGTCAGCGACACCCGGGCCTATCTGACGATGGTGCCAAACCATACTCAAGCGACACAGCAGGAACTGCTCGAGATTCTGATGGCCCAGGATTTCCAGGACCTCACCGGCCAGGTGATCAAGAAGATGATGGACGTCATCCAGGAGATCGAGACCCAACTGATCCAGGTACTGATCGACAATGCTCCGGACGGCGAGGCTCGGGACTCCCTCAAGCGTAAGGTCGAGCGCGAGGAGCAGCTGCTCAACGGTCCACAGATCGACAAGCAAGCCGAGGATGTTGTCGCCAGCCAGGCTCAGGTTGACGATCTCCTCGACGAGCTGGGCTTCTAGGTTCAGCCGGAAAAGCGTCTGCGCGAGGTCACTCACTAACGCCACGAAGACACTGGTATAGGTGACACCTTCGTCTGCATGCTGGGCGACGGCCGCTATTGGCCGTCGCCCAGCATAGCTCGTGGTTTGCCTGGATAAGGCTCGCTTTCAAGCGCTATTCCGTCCTTTAGCCCTGTCGGGCACGCGCACAATAGATCGAGATGAGTTCTTGTGCCCGATGACCCGACATGGCCGACCAGAGCAGCGATCAGGAAAAGACCGAACAGGCCACGCCCAGGCGCCTGGAAAAGGCGCGTGAGGAGGGCCAGGTTGCGCGTTCCCGCGAACTGGCGACCTTCACACTGCTGCTGGGTGGTGTCATCGGCCTGTGGTCGACAGGCGCCATGCTCTACAACCAGCTCGGCGGCGTCATGGAGCAGGCCTTCCTCTTCGAGCGCCGTGAGGCCATGGAAACCATGCCGATGTTGTCCCAGGCCTTGTCTCTGGGACAGCGTTCGCTGTTCAGCCTGATTCCGCTCTTCATCCTGCTGATGCTGATCGCGCTGTTATCTCCGGCGCTGCTCGGCGGCTGGCTGTTCAGTGGCAAGTCGCTCAAGCCGCAGTTCTCGCGGCTCAATCCCGCCAAGGGCATGAAACGCCTGTTCTCGAGCCAGGCACTGGCTGAACTGGCCAAGGCAATCGCCAAGTCCGTGCTTGTCGGTGGTGTCGGGGTCTACTTCATCTTCCTGCACCTTGGCGAGGCACTCGACCTGATGGCGATGCCAGTCAGCGCCGCCCTCGCCTCGGCACTCAGCCTGATCGCCAAGGCCTGTGCACTGATGGTGATGACATTGATCGTAGTGATCCTGATCGATGTGCCTTATCAGATGTGGAGTCACGCCAAGAAGCTGCGCATGTCCCGAGAAGATATCAAACAGGAGTTCAAGGAGTCCGAGGGCGATCCACACGTCAAGAACCGAATCCGTCAGCAGCAACAGGCCATCGCTCGCGGTCGCATGATGAGCCAGGTGCCCAATGCCGATGTGGTGGTCACCAACCCCACCCATTACGCCGTGGCTCTCGTCTGGCGAGAAGACAATATGGGTGCTCCACGGGTGGTGGCCAAGGGTGTCGATACGGTGGCCGCACGTATTCGTGAAGTCGCCAGTGAAGCAGGTGTCCCTCTGCTGGAGGCTCCTCCGCTGGCGCGAACCCTGTATCAGCATGTCGACCTCGAACACGAAATCCCATTCGACCTCTACAACGCCGTGGCCGAAGTTCTCGCCTGGGCGTTCGGCCTGAAACGCGCGGCCACCGAGGGCGGCGAGCCGCCTCCGACACCCGACTCCATCGCAGTCCCGGACAGCCTCGCTGTCCCGGCTCCGGACACCAACGGCACTGCCCCATGACCACCATTTATCCGCTAGCCAGCGCTGACAATCGTGACTGCCGGCCACACCCGCAAGCTTCAGGAGATCGCCGATGAAGGCGCTGAGCCATTATCTGACCCGGCGCGACTGGATGGCCGACATCCCGATGAAGGTGCTCGCCGGCCCGCTGTTGATCCTCATGATCCTGTCGATGATGATCCTGCCGCTGCCGCCCTTCGCGCTCGATCTGTTCTTTACCTTCAACATCGCACTTTCGATCATGGTGCTGTTGGTCAGCATGTTCACCAGCAAGCCACTGGACTTTGCGGCCTTCCCGGCGGTGCTGCTGTTTACCACCCTGTTGCGTCTATCGCTGAACGTGGCCTCGACCCGTGTCGTGCTGATGGATGGCCACGAGGGTGGCGATGCCGCAGGCAAGGTCATCGAAGCCTTTGGCCAGTTCCTCGTAGGTGGCAACTTTGCCGTAGGCCTGGTGGTATTTCTGATTCTGGTGATCATCAATTTCATGGTCATCACCAAGGGCGCGGGCCGCATTGCCGAGGTCGGCGCTCGTTTCATGCTCGACTCGATGCCCGGCAAGCAGATGGCCATTGATGCCGACCTCAATGCCGGGATGATCGGTGAGGACGATGCTCGCCAGCGCCGCGCAGAGGTCTCTCAGGAGGCCGACTTCTACGGCAGCATGGACGGCGCCAGCAAGTTTGTGCGTGGCGATGCCATGGCGGGGCTGGTGATCATGGCGATCAATATCCTCGGCGGCCTGATGATCGGCCTGCTGCAATATGACATGGCGTTCTCCGACGCTGCCCGCACCTATATTCTGCTGGCGATCGGTGATGGCCTGGTGGCGCAGATTCCTGCACTGGTGATCTCGACCGCCGCCGGTGTCACGGTGTCCCGCGTCAACACCGAGCAGGATGTCGGCCAGCAGATGATCGGCCAGTTGTTCGCCAACCCGCGGGTACTGCTGCTGGCCGCGGGTGTCATGGGTCTGCTCGGTCTGGTGCCGGGTATGCCCAACCTGGTGTTCCTGCTGTTCACCGCGGTGCTGGGCGGACTCGCCTGGTGGATGACTCGCACCTCGGAGCGCCGCCTGGTCGCCGAACAGGAGGCGCAACCATCCGAGCCAGCGCCCGAAGCCCCGGAAGCCAGCTGGGACGACGTACAACTGGTCGATACCCTCGGTCTGGAAGTGGGCCACCGCCTGATTCCGCTGGTCGATGCCCGGGAGAAAGGCGAGCTACTTGGACGCATCAAGAGTGTGCGCAAGAAGTTCGCCCAGGAGGTCGGTTTCCTGCCACCGGTGGTACATATCCGTGACAACCTCGAACTCGGCGCCACTACCTATCGCGTCACGCTCAAGGGTGCCGAGGTGGGTCGCGCCGACGCCTGGCCAGGGCGCTGGCTGGCAATTGACCCCGGCCATGTCTCCGGGGAACTCGATGGCACACCGACCCAGGATCCGGCCTTCGGCCTGCCGGCAGTCTGGATCGACACCAGCCAGCGCGAACAGGCTCAGGTCTATGGCTACACCGTGGTCGATGCCAGCACCGTGGTCGCCACCCACCTCAATCACCTTCTCCATCGACATGCACCAGAGATGCTGGGCCGCCAGGAAGTCCAGAAGTTGCTCGACAAGCTCGGCGAGGAACAGAAGTCACTGGTCGAGGAAGTGGTGCCCAAGGCCATCCCGCTGACCACTTTCACGCGCATTCTTCAGCAACTGCTCGACGAGGATGTCTCGATTCGCGATCTGCGCACCATTCTCGACACCCTCGCCGAGCATGCCCCACATCAGCAGGACCCAACCGAACTGACCAGCCTGGTGCGCATCGCTCTGGGACGTGCGATCACCCAGCAGTGGTTCGCCGGTCAGGAAACGCTCAACGTGATGGGGCTGGAGCCACAACTCGAGCAGGTGCTCAACCAGGCCATGAACGGCAGTGGCGCGCTGGAACCGGGCCTGGCCCAGACCCTGATGAGCCAGGCCGAAAGTGCCCTGCAGCGCCATGAGAGTAGTGGCGAGCCACCGGTCATGGTCGTCACCCATAGCCTGCGCCCGGTGCTGGCCCGCTTCCTGCGTCGTCGCCTGCAACATCTGGTGGTGATGTCCCAGGCCGAGATTCCTGACGACCGCATGCTGCGGGTCACCACTCTGGTGGGAGGAACGTCATGACACTCACTGCCGGCTGCCGTTGGTTGTTGATGGTGCTGCTGAGTGCAGGGGCACTGAGCACTGCCACCCCCATTTTCGCCGCACCGGGCTCGTGGGTGGCTGCCGCCCCACGCCTCACCGTGGCCTCCCGTCAGTTGGACCAGAGCTCGGCGCTACTGACACCTCCCAGCGGCCATACCAATGGAGTCATCGACAGCATCAGCTGGCAATACCGCGTAGCGCCTGGTGCGGATCTGGAAGCACGACTGTGCCTGCAGCAACGCTGTCTGCGCCTCGATACGGCGCGTGGTAGCAGCCGCCATTTCACGGGATTGCCAGCCAGCGGCCCCCTTGAGTTTCGTTTTCGACTCGCCGATGACCAGTCTCCGGTCGTCGTCGATGCGATGCAGCTGATCGTCAATCATCGCTGACCGCAATGCGGTGCAGGTGAGGGAAGCGCCATGTACACAGCACAAGGCAAGATGCAGCAACAGTCTCAAATCGAGGCTTACCTACCCATGGTCCGGCGCCATGCGTTGGCCTTGCAGGTACGGCTACCGGCCGGTGTTGATACCGACGATCTGATCCAGGCCGGTGTGGTCGGGTTGATTGAGGCACTGGGGCGCTACGATGCCAGCCAGGGAACACAGCTGACGACCTTCGCCAGTCAACGCGTGCGCGGTGCCATGCTCGATGAACTGCGCAGTCGCGATTGGCTGCCACGCAGCGTGCGCCGTCAGTCGCGCGCTGTGGATGAGGCTACTCGTGAACTCCAGCAGCAACTGGGCCGCGCCCCGGAAGAACATGAAATCGCGGCGGCATTGGACATGGACCTGAGCACCTACCGCCGCCTGCTGGGTGACATCAACAATGGGCTGTTGATGCCCTTTGAGGAATTGCTGGCTGACGGCGGTGAACACCACTTTTCAGAACAGGTCAGTGCCACCCCGCTCGCGGAGTTGATCAGTGACGAGCGTCGTGGGGCGCTGGTTGATGCCATCGCCGAACTTCCCGAGCGCGAAAAGCTGCTGATGGCGCTCTATTACCAGGAAGAGCTCAACCTCAAGGAGATCGGTGCAGTGCTGGGCGTCAGTGAATCACGCGTCTGTCAGCTGCACAGTCAGGCGGTCAGCCGCCTACGCGGCTGGCTGGCCGGTCATTGAAGAGATGACAGAGGTCTCCGACTGCACGACAGGAACAATATGCGAGATCACAACTACCCTGCTGGTGGTATTTTGATAATAGTTGATAAGCGACGTACTCTGACAACATCAATCGGCGGGAGAACACATGATGATCAGCGCAGAACTGGGCAAATCATTGGAAGCCTATATCCAGCAGTTGGTAGAAACAGGCCGCTATGGCTCGAAAAGCGAGGTGCTGCGCGAAGGGATCAGGTTGGTTCAGGACAGAGAAGCACGCCTTGCTGCTCTTGATGCGTCCATTGCTCGAGGGCTCACTGATATCGAGGACGGCCGTGTCGCCCCTGCGGATGACGTGTTCAAGCGCCTGGAAGACAAATATCGAACGATGGCCAAAAAGCCTCAATGATTGCCTACCTCACTGCCGAGGCAGAAAGCGATCTGGAACAGCTCGGTGACTACATCGCACAAGACAACCCAAGTCGAGCATTGTCGTTCGTGCTCGAGTTACACGACAAGTGCCTGAGCCTGGCGGATGCCCCTCTCGGATTTCCCCTGGTGGCACGCTTTGAGCACCATGGTATCCGCCGCCGACCACACGGCAACTACTTGATTTTCTATCGCATCGACGCTGAACGAGTGAATGTCGTCCATATACTCCATGGCTCTATGGAGTATACCCACCTGCTCTTCGAGGAATAGCTAGCGCTCCCGCCGCTCAGCGCCACATGACAGCCGTTTCGAGGCGATAAATAGCGAAACATTATCATGGCAATGATCTCATTCAATTTATTCTATAAGACCAAGGTCGTTATGCTGGCTCCCGTCTTCGCAACACACCATTCATTGGCCAGTGTTTTCACTGCACGGCTACACAACGTATGGAGATGGGAATGTCCCTGATCAACACTGAAGTCAAACCGTTCAACGCTACTGCTTTCCACAACGGCGAATTCGTCGATGTCACTGAAGAAAGCCTCAAGGGCAAGTGGAACATCTTCTTCTTCTACCCGGCCGACTTCACTTTTGTCTGCCCCACCGAACTGGGTGACCTGGCCGACAACTACGCAGAATTCCAGAAGCTGGGCGTCGAGATCTATAGCGTCTCCACCGACACCCACTTCACTCACAAGGCATGGCACGACAGCTCCGAGACCATCGGCAAGCTGCAGTACCCGATGCTGGCAGACCCGACTCTGCAGATCTCACGCAACTTCGAAGTCCTGATCGAAGACGCTGGCCTTGCCGAGCGCGGCACCTTCGTCATCGACCCGGAAGGCAAGATCCAGATCGTCGAGATCAACGCTGGCAACATCGGCCGTAACGCCGAAGAGCTGCTGCGCAAGGTCAAGGCTGCCCAGTATGTCGCGGCCAACCCGAACGAAGTGTGCCCGGCCAAGTGGAAGGAAGGCGAAGAAACGCTGGCGCCGTCTTTGGATCTAGTCGGCAAGATCTAAGTAAGGGACGTCTGAATAACTGCCTGCGCAGGCGAATCACGGCGTCGCGTGGTGCTCTCAATCCTCACATATTAATCATATGCTGCGGTTGATGCGCTCCAGACTCCTTGTGTTTCATCCTGCTCGGCGACGTTTTCAGAACGCCCCAGCACTGACTAAATGACTGGTTTTCCCCATCGCGGCGGGCTCCTGCCGCGATGGGGCCACTGAATTTCCCGCATCCGTGCCTCTCCTGTTTCACGCCACTATTCATGGCGCGGGGGACACGTGCGCCCACTACCCCATTCAAGGATTGACGCCGTCATGCTCGACGACTCACTCAAGACACAGCTGAAAGCCTATCTGGAAAAGGTCACGCAACCGTTTGAGCTGGTCGCCACTCTCGATGACGGCGACAAGTCCAGAGAACTGCATGGCCTGTTGAGCGATATCGCAGCGCTTTCGGACAACATCACTCTGTCCACCACAGGCACCGATCAGCGCGCGCCTTCCTTTGCGCTGCATCGGGACGGCGTTGCGACCGGTATCGTGTTCGCCGGTATTCCGCTCGGCCATGAGTTCACCTCTCTGGTGCTCGCACTGCTGCAGGTTGGCGGTCATCCGCCCAAGGCCAGTGCCGAGGTTATCGAGCAGATCAAGGCGCTCGATGCCGACATGCACTTCGAGACCTATTACTCGCTGTCCTGCCAGAACTGCCCGGACGTGGTCCAGGCGCTTAACCTGATGGCGCTTCTCAACCCGCGCATCTCTCACGATGCCATCGACGGCGCGCTGTTCCAGGACGAAGTCGAAGCCCGCGAAGTGATGTCGGTGCCCAGTGTCTATCTCAATGGCCAGCCATTTGATCAGGGCCGCATGAGCCTTGAACAGATTCTCGCCAAGGTGGATACCGGTGCCGAGCAGCGTGAGGCCGAGAAGATTTCGGCGAAGGACGCCTTCGATGTATTGACCATCGGCGGTGGCCCAGCAGGTGCAGCGACATCCATCTATGCCGCACGCAAGGGTATCCGTACCGGTGTCGCAGCCGAGCGCTTCGGCGGCCAGGTACTCGATACCATGGCAATCGAGAACTTCATCTCGGTGCAGGAAACCGAAGGCCCGAAACTGGCCACTGCGCTGGAAGAGCATGTCAAACAGTACGATGTTGACATCATGAACCTGCAGCGCGCCGTCGAGCTGGTGCCGGCCACCACTCCCGGTGGAGAGCATGAGGTACGCTTCGCTTCCGGTGCCAGCCTCAAGTCAAAGACGCTGGTATTGGCCACCGGCGCCCGCTGGCGTGAGATGAACGTGCCCGGCGAGGCCGAGTATCGCAACAAGGGCGTGGCCTACTGCCCGCACTGTGATGGCCCGCTGTTCAAGGGTAAGCATGTGGCAGTGATCGGCGGTGGTAACTCCGGCGTCGAGGCCGCCATCGACCTGGCCGGCATCGTCGCTCACGTCACCCTGTTCGAATTCATGGACGAACTACGTGCCGACGCAGTACTGCAGAAGAAACTCGCCAGCCTGCCCAATGTCGACATCATCAAGGGCGCCCGTACCACCGAGATCAACGGTGACGGCAACCGAGTCAATGGCCTGAGCTATGAAGAGCGCGCCAGCGGTGAGATCAAGCAGCTGGCACTCGAAGGTGTGTTCGTGCAGATCGGCCTGGTGCCCAATACCGAATGGCTCAAGGAGTCACCGGTGGAGCTGTCGCCGCGCGGCGAGATCATCACCGACGCTCATGGCATGACATCCGTCCCCGGCATCTTTGCCGCCGGTGATGTCACCACCGTGCCCTACAAGCAGATCGTGATCGCGGTCGGCAGCGGCGCTACGGCGGCACTGGGTGCTTTCGACTATCTCATTCGCCAGTAGCCACTTTGGTTCGACAGTAACGATTCCCTCCAGCGACGTCATGTCGCTCCCTGACGGCACCAGCGAGGACCTTCCCATCCCTCGGCCGGTGCCAGCGGCCTCAACAAGGCCGTGACTAGCCTGCCGCCCTCCGGGGCGGCTTTTTTTCGTCGCGCCGGAGACAGACGCTCATCGCTGAGCTTGGGGAATCAGCTCTTCCGGTGATGGACACGGGATTGGCCTACCGATGGCATCAAGCCCAGAGCCAGGCAGTATCGTGGCACTGGGTAGCGGTGTGATGGCAGTATCGCGCCGGTACTCGGCCATCCGCCCAGGCGCGAAATTCCAGCCCAACTTCAGATACCAGCGCTTGTCGAAGTGGGAGGCCTCGCCATCCGGCACCCATTGCTCAGGTTCAGTCCCCGGTATCTCATCGGGGGCGAAGTCCAGCGCCAGCTTGCCTCGGTCGAGGACCCAGAGCATGGGGTGCAGTTGGACACGCGGTGAAGCAAACTCGGTACTCAACCCATGCAGGAGCTCGGCCTGCTCCGCGCTGATGTTCTCCGAGGCCAGTGGTGGCAAATCACGCAAATCCGGCCTGCAGCGGGTGACCGGCGCAACCTCGTCCATGCTGGGAAAAGTGATCGCCTGTCCCTCTCCATTCGACAGGTGCACTACCATCTGCACCGAGCCATCAACCGGTGACATATTGTCATCTGCAGCCTGCACTGCCCGTGGCAATAACCCGACAAGCGACAACAGCACCGCCAGGACCAGCAGCCGTGGCTGGCCGAACAAGAGTCCATTCAGCGCCTTGCCTTGAGCCTTGTGCCGAGCACTGCCCCACCAACCGTCCATTCAACGTCTCCTTCCGCCAACGACCCTCAGGCCTGGCCACGCCACCTGTCTGTCTGTCTGTCTGTCTGGCCCACGCTAAAGGTGCAACTCCTTGATCATCCACGGACGATCAGGTCATCACTGGCGGCAATCTCTCTCAAAATGCCGCATAGATGACGTACCGGTTCGCTCAGGGATTCATTCCGGCGCGACAATATCCCGTAGGAGGAGAGTGTCGTACCCAGCGTAAGCGGTAGCGCCACGACACGCTCCATCTCCAGATAGTCGCGCAATACCGTCTCGGCCATGACCAGCAGCCCGTTGCTGCGCATGACCAACTGCAAGGCCGCAAAGATCGAGCCACATTCGATGATGTCCCGCGGTGACATCAGCCCTGCCAGTTCGAATTCCTTTTCCAGTGCCTGTCGCGCCGGGCTTTCCACTGGCTGGAGTATCCATGGCCAATCTTCGAGCAGCCGTTCCAGCGACATCACGCTCTGACCATCAAGCGGATGCCCCTTGCGCACCACCACCATCATTTGTTCGTTACCCAACGGTTCGAAATCGAACAGGTTATGCTGCAAGGCGGTGACATAGCGTGCGATAGCAATATCGATGCGGCTCTGCGCCAGCAGCTCGACCAGTTGATCGCTGGTTTCCCCCACCAGCCGTACCTGCAACAGCGGGCGTTGGCGTTTCATTTCGACCACGGCTTCCGCCACCAGGTCCGGTGCGGCGCCCATGATTGCGCCCAGCACCAGCTGGCCCTGGTCACCCAACTGATGGCGATGCAATGACTCTGCGCAACGTCCCAATCGACTCAGGGCGCTGTGCGCAAACTCAACCAGAATCTCACCCAGTTGGGTCGGCCTCACTCCTCGTGGCAAGCGCTCAAACAACTGACACTCGAAGGTGGTCTCTATCTCGCGCAGCATCCGCGTGGCCGCCGGTTGCGACATGTTCAGTGCCTGCGCCACCTGGTGAAGATTACGATGTTCGTCCAGCAACGAGATCAACAGCAGATGCTTGTAACGCAAGCGATTGAGCAGAGTTGCCTGCCATATGGCTTCTGACATGGTCACCTTCCTCTCTATCGAGCCGCTAGGCTAACGATAACTGCAGCCTATAGCGGCGCCGACACATACGACATTGGTCTAAAACACACAAAGGCGCATGGAAATGCGCTCAGTCGCGAGCTTGATCATATCTAGGCTAGCGGCGATTGATAACCAAAAGGTATCGGAAAGGCTGATCTGCGCATTAGTCATACTTTTCGTTCGAGGGTATTCATAGTCCTATCTCATTTGTTCTCAATGTAGAAAGGAATGTCCATGTCGATGCCGACGATCAAGCAGGTGCGCGCCTATACCGTTCGTGGTGGCGGCGCCGATTACCACGATCAGGGCGACGGCCATTGGATCGATAGCCAGATCTCGACGCCAATGAGCAAGTACCCGGAATACCGGATGACCCGCAAGAGTTTCGGCCTGAACGTGCTGGGTACTCTGGTGGTGGAAGTCGAAGCCAGCGATGGCACTGTCGGCTTTGCCGTTACCACGGCGGGCGAGATTGGTGCCTATATCGTCGAGAAGCATCTGGCACGCTTTCTCGAAGGCCAGCGGGTCACCGATATCGAGAAGATGTGGGATCAGATGTTCAATGCCACGCTCTTCTATGGTCGCAAAGGTGTAGTTCTCAACACCATTTCCGGTGTCGATCTAGCGCTGTGGGATCTGCTCGGCAAGATTCGTCAGGAGCCGGTTCACGCCATGCTGGGTGGGCCGGTGCGCGATGAGTTGACCTTCTATGCCACCGGAGCACGTCCTGATCTAGCCAAACAGATGGGCTTCATCGGTGGCAAGATGCCGCTCAAGCACGGCCCTGCCGAGGGCGACGAAGGGCTACGCAAGAACCTCGCTCAACTCGCCGACATGCGTGAAAAGGTCGGAGATGATTTCTGGCTGATGTTCGATTGCTGGATGAGCCTGGACGTCAACTACGCGACCAAACTGGCGCATGGCGCTCAGGAATTCGGTCTCAAGTGGATCGAAGAGGCGCTTCCGCCCGATGACTACTGGGGCTATGCCGAGCTCAAGCGCAATGTTCCCAAGGGCATGCTGGTCAATACCGGTGAGCATGAAGCAACCCGCTGGGGCTTCCGCATGCTGTTGGAAATGGATTGCTGCGATGTGATTCAGCCTGACGTGGGTTGGTGCGGTGGTGTCACCGAGCTGATCAGGATCTCGGCGCTGGCCGATGCCCACAACAAGCTGGTGGTGCCTCACGGCTCATCGGTGTACAGCTACCACTTCGTCATTACGCGCCAGAACAGTCCGTTCGCTGAATTCCTGATGATGGCTCCCAACGCCGACGAAGTCGTACCAATGTTCAACCCGTTGCTGCTCGATGAACCGGTCCCGGAAAATGGTCGCATGCGCGCGTCCTGTCTCGACGCTCCGGGCTTCGGTGTACGCCTGAACCCGGAATGTCAGTTGGCGCGCCCCTACGACCACTGATCCAGGAGAACGCAAGATGCCGATTCGCGCCTTTCGCATGACACTTCACCCCGGCCAACAGCAGGAGTACCGCAGGCGTCATGACGCCATCTGGCCCGAGCTGGATGCTGCCCTGCGCGAGGCAGGAATCGAGGACTACCGCATCTTCCTCGACCCGCAATCGCATCACCTGTTTGCCATCATGACACTGACCGACAACCACAGTGTCGATCAGCTACCCGCGCTGCCGATCATGCAGCGCTGGTGGGATTACATGGCCGATATCATGGACACCCAGACCGACAACTCCCCCACGGAAATCGGACTGGAGGAAGTGTTCTCTCTCACACATGAAGACACCTCAGCCGGGGAGAACACGCCATGCAAGTGATCGACTCCCACGTGCACTTCTGGGATCTAGGCCTGGGCAACCAGCCATGGCTGCTGAACCCACAGCCCAACCTGCTCGGCGACTATTCACCAATGGCCTGCGATTACGGCCCCGACGCGCTGCGCTCGGAAAGCCGAATGTCTGTTGCTGGACAGGCCATTGAGCTGGTTGGCGCCGTGCATATCGAGGCTGATGCTGTCGATCCGATCAAGGAAACTCGCTGGCTGGCTGGTCTCGACGACCCGTTGCCATCGGCACTGGTGGTTGGTGTTGATCTCTCTCAAGCCGATGCTGTCGAGCAGTTGGAGACGCAACTGACCTTGAGTGACCGAGTACGCGGCATCCGTCAGATCCTCAATGTCCATGCGAACCCGCTATTCGACTATGTGGGTCGCCACTACATGAGCGAGTCGACCTGGCGTGACAACTTCCGTCATCTAGCGCGCCTCGGTCTGTCCTTTGACCTGCAGATCTATCCCTCTCAAATGGCGCAAGCGGCGGAACTGGCTGATGCCAACCCCGAAGTACAGTTCCTGCTCAACCATGCTGGCATGTATGTCGATCGCCAGGGAGTCGCTGGATGGCGTGCCTGGCGCGATGGCATGCGCGAGCTGGCCGCCCGCGACAACGTCGCCACCAAACTGAGTGGCTTCGGCATGCTCGACCACCAATGGACCGCCGGTAGCATTCGGCCACTGATTCTGGAAGCGATCGATGCCTTCGGTGTGGAGCGCTGCCTGTTTGCCTCCAATTTTCCGGTCGACAGCCTTTATGCCAGCTACGACGACACCTGGCGTGCCTATGCCGAGATTGTTGCCGAGGCCTCGGCAACCGAGAAGCAGGCGCTGTTTGTCGATAATGCGCAACGTCTTTACCGCCTCTCACTGGCGACACCCACTTCATGAAGGAGGAGCTTATGCTGCTCAACGACAAGACCGTCATCATCACCGGCGCGTCACGTGGCATTGGTCGCGCGGCCGCCGTCGAATGCGCTCGCCAGGGCGCCAACGTGGTCATCGGCTACAGCGGTAGTGACAGTAGCCGTCCACTGGTCGACAAGCTGATTCAGGAAATTCGTGAGCTGGGCCGCGATGCCAGTGCTGTAGGCGCACCCGCCGGAGACCCGGAAACCGGTGACAAGCTGGTCGAGTCCGCGGTGTCAAATTTCGGCAGTGTCGACGTATTCGTCAACAACGCGGGCATCTGTCCGTTCCACAGCTTTCTCGATATGCCGCGCGAGACCTATCTGGAAACCGTCAACACCAACCTCAACGGTGCCTACTTCGCCGTTCAGGCAGCAGCCAACCGCATGAAGGATCAGGGCAACGGCGGCGCCATCATTGCGGTGAGTTCGATCAGCGCGCTGGTGGGGGGGGCGATGCAGACCCACTACACCCCGACCAAAGCGGGCGTGCTGTCCCTGATGCAATCCTGCGCCGTTGCGCTGGGCCCTTACGGCATCCGCTGCAATGCCTTGCTGCCCGGCACTATCGAAACCGATATCAACAAGGACGACCTCGCTGACCAGCAGAAGCGCGACTACATGATCGGTCGCACGCCGCTGGGACGGCTGGGACGCCCGGAAGATATGGCCGGTCCTATCGTCTTCCTCGCCTCCGATATGGCGGCCTATGTGACCGGCGCATCACTGCTGGTCGATGGCGGCATGTTCGTCAGCCTGCAATAGGAGTGTGGTCATGGAACTTCCAGTAAATCCGTTCAAGGCATCACTCAATGGCACTACGCGTTACGGCTGCTGGGCAGGATTCGGCACCGCCTATGCCGCTGAGATTCTCGCCACTACCGGCTTCGACTGGCTACTGATCGATGGCGAGCATGCGCCCAACCCCGTGCCCTCGATTCTTGCTCAGTTGCAGGCTGTCGCCGCCTACTCCAGCGCGCCGGTGGTACGAGCCGTCAATCACGACCCAGCGCTGATCAAGCAATTGCTGGATATCGGCACCCAGACCTTGATGATCCCGATGGTCGATACCGCCGAACAGGCAGAAGCGCTGGTGCGGGCTACACGCTTCCCACCCCATGGCTTTCGTGGTGTCGGTGGCGGCCTGACACGGGCGACGCGCTGGGATGCGGTTCCTGACTATATCCAGACCGCCCATCAAGAGCTGACGCTGATCGCTCAAGTCGAGTCACGGCAAGCCATCGACAATGTCGAAGCGATCGCCGCCACAGACGGCATCGATGCGGTGTTCGTCGGCCCCGCCGATCTGTCCACCGGCGTCGGCCATGTCGGCAACCCAGGTCACGAAGATGTGCAGGCCATGATCCGCCATGCCCTCAAGGCCACCAAGGACGCAGGCAAGGCCGCCGGAATCCTTGCTCCCGCCGAGGAAGACGCCAAACGCTACGCGGAGTGGGGGTTCGACTTCATCGCCGTGGGCATCGATATCAGCCTGCTGCGCCAGGCCGCGATGCAGACCATCGCCCGCTACAAGGCTGACGCACCGCAAGCCAACAGTTCACGAACCTACTGAAGCCAGGCTCAAAGATCATTGCTCGACAGCACGCCACTGCCAAAACAACGGAAACTCAAAATGGCCAACGAAGTCACTACCTATCAGAACTACATCAACGGCTCCTTCGTCTCGGCACAGGAGCATATCGACGTTCGCAACCCAGCCAACGGAGAGTTGCTGTCGCGAATTCCCGAGTCCAGTCCCGACGATGTAGAACGTGCACTGCATGCTGCTCGTGAGGCACAGAAGCCCTGGGCGCGGCTGCCCGCGGTAGAGCGTGCCGCCTTCCTGAACACGCTGGCAGACAGGATCCGCAGTCAAGCCAGCGCTCTGGCTCGTGTCATCAGCGCGGAACAGGGCAAGATTTCCGGGCTGGCCGAGGTCGAGGTCAACTTCACCGCCGACTATCTCGACTACATGGCCGGATGGGCACGGCGCATCGAGGGCGAGATCATCGAGAGTGATCGCCCCCGCGAGAACATCTTCCTGTTCCGCAAGCCGTTGGGGGTAGTGGCGGGCATCCTGCCGTGGAACTTTCCGTTCTTCCTGATCGCCCGCAAGATGGCCCCCGCGCTGGTGACCGGCAACACCATTGTCATCAAGCCGAGTGAGGAAACCCCCAACAACTGCTTCGAATTCACCCGTTTGCTCGACCAGATCGGTCTCCCTGCAGGGGTGTTCAATGTCGTCAGTGGCAGTGGCGCCAGTACCGGTAATGCACTGACCGCCAGCCCGATCGTCGATATGGTCAGCTTTACCGGTAGCGTCGAGACCGGTTCCGCGATCATGCGCAATGCCGCTGATCACATCACCAAGGTCAATCTGGAGCTGGGCGGCAAGGCACCGGCTATCGTCCTTGACGATGCCGACCTCGACCTCGCCGTACAGGCCATTCGTGGCTCACGCATCATCAACACCGGCCAGGTCTGCAACTGCGCCGAGCGTGTCTACGTACAGCGCGGTGTTGCCGAACAGTTTGCCGACCGAATCGGCCAGGCCATGGCGTCGACCACGTACGGTGACCCTCTGGCACAACCGGATATCGAAATGGGGCCGTTGATCAACCAGGCAGGCCTCGACAAGGTTGCTGCGATGGTGGAACGCGCCAATCAAGCTGGCGCGCAGTTGGTCACAGGTGGTGGGGTCGCAGACCTGGGCCAGGGCTTCCACTACAAGCCCACGGTGCTGACCGGCTGCCAAAGCGACATGGAAATCATGCGTAAGGAAATCTTTGGGCCGGTACTGCCGATCCAGATCGTCGATGACCTCGATGAGGCCCTCGCTATGGCCAACGATTCGGACTACGGCCTGACCTCCTCCGTTTATACCCGCGATCTTTCCAGTGCCATGCACGCGTGCCGCGAGCTCGACTTCGGCGAAACCTACGTCAACCGCGAGAACTTCGAGGCGATGCAAGGCTTCCATGCCGGAACCCGCAAGTCAGGCATCGGCGGCGCCGATGGCAAGCATGGTCTGTACGAGTACACCCGTACACACGTGGTTTACCTCGAGATCTAGTGCTGAAGGCCACTCCTGACAACAAGGGAGGCTCCGGAAAGGTCGACGAAGACAATCTCCAGCAACACAGATTCCAATAAAACAGGAAGTCACACGCCATGGGTGCCACTCCTCAGCAACAAGCCCAAGCACAAGCGAACACCGGCGCTGCAGGCGGTGAATACGAGCGCCAGCCTGTGCCTGGCCACGCCCGTTTAGGGTTCAAGAGCTTTCTCGGCATGTATGCCGGTGAGCATACTGCCGGTACCGAATTGATGATCGGGCCGCTGTTCGTGTTGGCAGGGGTCTCGGCATTCGACGTCGTCGTCGGCCTGCTGATCGGCAACGCTCTGGCAGTATTGAGCTGGCTGACGCTCACTGCTCCGATTGGCACCCGCGCGCGACTGACGCTCTATTACCAGCTGGAAAAGATCGCCGGTCGCTATACGGTGATCCTCTATAACCTCGCCAATGGTCTGGCCTTCTGCTTTCTGGCGGGAGCGATGATCACCGTGTCGGCAACCGCAGTGGGAGTCTGGTTCGGGTTTCCGCTGCCGACACTCTCCGACCTGATGCCCAACAGCCTCGGCTGGGTGCTCAGTGTCATTGGCGTAGGACTGGTGATTACCTTCGTGGCGGCTTATGGTTACCGCTTCGTCGCCTGGTTCGCCAATATCGCTGCGCCGTGGATGGTATTGATTTTCCTCGGCTTCGGTATTGTCTCGCTCAAGTGGTTCATCGACGCCACCGGATCAGATATCGGCTCCCCCGGCGACCTCTGGGCACTGGCGGAATCGGCCATCTGGACCGGTGTCAGTGTACCTGGGCAACCGCAGTTCAGTATCTGGCATGTCATCTTCTTCGCCTGGTTCGCCAATATGGCCATGCATATCGGCATGTCGGACCTGTCAGTGCTGCGCTTCGCACGCAGGAGCTGGTACAGCATTGCTGCCGCTGCGGGTATGTACGTCGGACACTTCATGGCATGGCTGGCGGCATCCATGCTGTTTGCCTTCCAGATGTATGACAGTGGATTGACCAGCAACGCCGCGGTGATGGCTGCTGCCGAGGCCGGAACCATTCCAGATCCCCTGCCAGGCCCGCTGGCAAATCAAGCACTGGGGGTTGCCGGGTTGATCTGTGTGATCATTGCCGGTTGGACCACTGCCAACCCGACCATCTACCGAGCGGGTCTCGCCTTTCAAGCTGTCATTCCGCATGTCTCTCGTTTCAAGGTCACCATCGGCACCGGCCTGCTGACCACTTTTGTCGCCATGTTTCCTGGTGTAGCGATGCAATTACTGGGCTTCGTGGCGCTGTATGGGCTGCTGTTGATGCCTATCGGCGCGGTCATTGTCCTCGACTTCTGGGTACTACCGAAGCTGGGGCTACACAGCTTCCATGCTGAATACGCAGGAAAAAGGCTCACCCTGCCTGTGCTGGGCACCTGGCTGATCACTTTGGCAATCTGCCTTGCATTGGTGAAGTTCGCCAACATCGAGATCTTTTTTGTCGCCCTGCCAGGTTGGTTCATTGCCGGAGTTCTTTTTATCGCATTGAGTTTCATCGCACAGCGGCAACAGCAGGGTGATTACTCGGTCACCACGCCTGTCGACATGGTCATGAAACCTACAGAAAATCGAGAGTAACCACTATGCGAATCATGCTTCAATTGATCTCGATATCAATGCTTATACTAACGGTAGTGCTGCCCACTCTCTATCTATTTGATGGCATAAATGAGGCATCAATGAAATGGGGAATGCTGGTAGTTACTATCGTCTGGTTCATTGCGACCCCATTATGGATGGGCCGAAGTCCCAGCACCCATCCGAAGTGAAATAAGGCAACACTTTAGACGAGTAAAATCGAGTGAATTTCTACATTAAAAACTGTAATTCACTCTAACAAACCCTTTCTTGATACGACTAAAGAATAATGCCAAATATTACGGTATTTATCTTGATAGATACCTTAGCAACTGATATTTTTTGAACCATTGTTTCATTTTTTACGGCACTAGGGTTCGGGAGAATATATGGAAGTTCGTCAAGCCATTCATAGCGAGCACGCAAAGACCCTGGATACCCAAGGGCTACGTGACCAATTCCTGATTCAGGACCTTTTCATCAAGAACGAGATGAACCTGGTTTACAGTCATATCGACCGCAATATCATCGGTGGTGTGCTACCCGTGGATCAGGTAGTCATCGTTCCGGACTCAATGAACCAACACACAGGCACCGAGTACTTCCTTGAGCGCCGAGAGCTGGGCACGATCAATGTCGGTGGGCCCGGTAGCGTGACAGTGGATGACACTAGATATGACATCGGTACTCATGAAGCGCTGTATATCGGTAAGGAAAGTCGCAGTATCCAGTTCGAGAGTAGTGATCCGACCAACCCTGCCGCGTTCTACTTCAGCTGTGTTCCCGCTCACCAGGTGTATCCAACCCGCAAGGTCACACTGGACGAGGCTTCACCGCAGACCCTCGGAGATACAAGCACCAGCAACCGACGCACTATCTACAAGTATCTGGTGCCGGATGTGCTGCCAACCTGCCAGCTACTGATGGGAATGACTCGCCTCGAAGAAGGCAGTCTATGGAACACCATGCCCTGCCATCTCCATGATCGACGGATGGAGGCATATTTCTACTTTGATATGGCGGACGACAGTCTGGTTTTCCACATGATGGGCGAGCCACAGGAAACTCGACATCTGGTGGTAAGGAACCGTGAGGCAGTCCTTTCTCCCAGTTGGTCATTGCATTCTGGTGTTGGCACAGGAAGCTACACATTCATCTGGGCAATGGCGGGCGAGAATCAGACATTCTCGGATATGGATCACATTGATATGGCAGATCTACGCTGAATACCGGAGGTTATCGTGTATCCGCAACTTTTTGACCTAACGGGAAAAACCGCCATCGTTACTGGTTGTAATACAGGACTTGGCCAGGCTATGGCCATAGGGATGGCCAGCGCAGGATGCGATATCGTCGCCGTCAATCGCCGCTCCGCGGAAGAGACCCAGCAACAGATTGAGGCGCTGGGCAGAAAGTTCCTGGCGATAGAGGCGGACCTGACGTCCACCGATCCCGTTGACAATATCCTGGCGCGGACCGAAGCCCAATGTGGCGGCGCCGATATTCTGGTCAACAATGCGGGGATAATCCGCCGCGAGGATTCACTGTCGTTTACCGAGCAGGATTGGGACGATGTCATGGGCGTCAACCTCAAGAGTCTGTTCTTTCTCTCCCAGGGTTTCGCACGCTCCTGCATCGATAACCAGCGCCCGGGAAAGATCATCAATATCGCCTCGATGCTTTCATTCCAGGGGGGCATTCGGGTGCCTTCCTACACCGCGTCAAAGAGTGGTGTGCTGGGCCTGACTCGGCTGATGGCGAATGAATGGGCGTCGCAGAACATCAACGTGAATGCCATTGCACCAGGCTACATGGCAACCAATAACACCGAAGCGCTACGTAACGATCCACAACGTAGTCAGGAAATATTGGGCCGTATTCCTACCGGACGCTGGGGAAATCCCCAGGACCTGAGTGGCGCCGCCATTTTCCTGGCTTCTTCGGCATCGGACTATGTCAATGGACATACTCTCGCCGTTGATGGTGGCTGGCTAGCCAGGTAAGTGTGATGAAGCAGACTCGGTAGAAAAGTGCGGTGAAGAAATCCTTGCAGGAGCGCTCGTCACCGCTCCTGCAAGTTCCGCGAAAAAGGATCAGAGAGTTTCAGAAGCACTGGAGAAGCCATAGCCATGAAATCCGAGTCCATGCGATATGCGTTTTCCAGCGTCATGCAGCAACCGCTCGTACTCGGCACGCTTTTCTTCATTATAGCGAACCACCGGAAACGAGAGACTGAGTGCTGCGATGGCTTGACCGAAACGATCAAAAACCGGAGCTGACAAGCAACGCACACCAAGTTCAGCTTCCTCACGATCCTCGGAAATGCCTCGCTCGCGTATGGAAGGAAGCTCCTCCATAACGGCATTCACGCTGATCAAGGTGTGCTCCGTATGGGCAACGAAATCGACCGACGACAGGATATTCCGGGCATCTTCCGGCTCCATCCACGCAAGCAAGGTCTTGCCGATGGCCGTCGAATAGACAGGATTACGGCGCCCGATCCTCGATTGCATGCACAAGTTGAAGTGGGAATCGAACTTATGAATATAAATTATGTTTCTCTGATCCTCATCCAGAGACCCCAGGTGAATAGCCTCATGGGTGAGATCGGACAGCTTTCTCATTTCGACATTAGCCACATCAATCAAGTCAACACTTCCCAGTGCAGAGGACCCAATCTCGAAAAGCTTCAGCGTCAAAGTATACTTTTCTGTATCAGAATCCTGACGTACATAGCCCAACTCTTTCATCGTTTGGAGAAATCGATATGCAGTGCTTTTCGACATGAATGTTCGTTGCGACAGCTCAGACAGGCCGACCTCACCCTGCTCAGCCAAGCCTTCGAGGACAGAAAACACTTTCATAACGGCAGCCACATTATCGGGCTTCTGCGCCACTGACATATACAACCCTCCGTTTCATTAAAATTGGAATGCTGGTCTAAATCTATCTCAAACAAAGGTGATTTTCCATATACAACTCATAATCGAGTAGAAAAGGTGATGGCCAAAACACAGATGAACCAATGTTTCATTTTTAACGAAACATGGCCACATTTATAGCGAAAGTTCAACATCAATCTAACCAGGCAAAACCGAGAAAGCATTAAAAACACAACACAAAAAATGGAGAACATGATGAAAACTACAAGAAACATTGGAAGCGTTCTACTCGCTAGTTCGGCAATTCTCGCTATCTCCGCTTCTGGATCAGCGCTCGCAGCGGAAAACCAACTTACGTTCAAGCTGGAAACGACCACCAATGATCACGCCTTGACACTACCCAAGATTGCCTATACGAGAAGATTTGAAGACAGCTCATCATTGATGCTGGAAAAATCATGGTATTGGCAGGACGAGTATCACGACAGCGGGTGGCCAAAGCATGATGAAGCCTTTGTCAACTACTCACTCCCGACCTTCAAATTCGGCAATGCAGAGGCCTGGTCTCTTACGCCACAGCTTGGAGCAAAGTTTCGTTCAAACAATACTCGTGCTCTTGCTGCCTTGAGGCTTGGTTATCATGGAGAAGGTTGGAGCCTGGCCGGACGTTATCGGTATGAACAGGAGACCAACAACAGCACAACAGATGAAAAAAGTAGTGTTGGTCGAGTTGATATCTACGCCCACTACTCCATCAATGATCAATGGAGCCTGTTGTACAACCCTCACTATCACTTCAAACAAGAAAGTGACTCCCCCGATTTTGGTACCGGTGATCGTGACTATATAGAGAATGAATTCATCGCATTCTACAAATTAAGTGATGAACACACATTATTTGGTGGATATATACAACGAGACAGAAACAGCGACGATGCCGGCGTTGACCCTGGACAGCGAAATAGCTCCTGGCTCCTCGGTTACACGATGAAATTCTGATAGAAAAAGCCAGTTTGGCTATATGCTTAGCACTTGCCACCCGGGAGTCCCCATGAACATGATACGCGCTCTGCTTGATCGCAGCCTCCAGGTATTCTGTTGCATATTATTTGTATGCATGGTGGGGGTGGCAAGTTGGCAGGTAATTACCAGATATATCTTGAACAGCCCCAGCACCATGTCGGAAGCCCTACTGAGGTTCCTTCTTATATGGCTATCAATGATGGCTATTGCCTACGTCTCGGGGAAAAGAGGGCACGTTAGCCTGACACTTCTTGGTGACCATTTGACAGGAAGTATCAAAAAGCTCCTGGATATATCCATAGAAGCAATATTTATTGTGTTTGCTTTATCCGTATTCATCTATGGCGGCATACAGGCAACCGCAAACACCATGAGCCAGACGTACCCAATGCTACAGATACCCAAAGCATTTATTTACGTATCTCTGCCTGTCGCCGGCACAATAATCACCATTTACTGCATTCTCAACTGCATCTCCTTGTACAGAAATATCGCCATTAAAGGAGTTGACGAGCAATGATGGATGCCGGATACATACTTATAATATCTTTTTTCCTGCTGCTGGTAGTCGGAGTTCCGATAGGCATTTGTATTGCCGCATCATCAGCACTCACTATTCTTTTGGCGCTACCCGCTGACATTGCCATCTTCACTACTGCGCAGAAGATGGTAGCTAGTCTGGATAGCTTCACCTTGCTGGCCGTGCCCTTCTTCATACTTTCCGGAGTTCTGATGAACAATGGCGGTATAGCGCTAAGGCTCGTTAATTTTGCCAAACTATTCAGTGGCAAGGTTCCCGGCTCCATCGCCCATACCAATATTGTCGGCAATATGATGTTCGGCGCGGTTTCCGGTTCTGCGATAGCCGCATCGACGTCGATCGGTGGCGTCATGGTGCCCATGGGCGTCAAGGAAGGCTACAGCCGTCCATTTTCAGCGGCGGCCAACATTGCCTCAGCGCCAACCGGCATGCTTATTCCCCCGACCACGGCCTTCATTCTCTATGCTCTAGCAAGTGGCGGAACCTCGATATCGGCGCTCTTCGCGGGAGGCTTGATAGCGGGATGTCTATGGGGGTTCGGTTGCATCCTCGTGGTCTACATCGTCGCTAGATCAAGAGGTTACACCTCAAAAGTAGACCTGAAGCCTGGTTCGACACGCCGGGTGACGCTTGAGGCACTGCCGAGTCTGCTACTGATCATCATCATTGTCGGCGGCATTGTTGCCGGTATTTTCACTGCCGTCGAAGCCTCTGCGATATCCGTTATCTACACCATGTTCTTGACCATGGTCTTGTACAAGACCATTGGCTTGATGTCGTTTCTGGCATCGCTGCGCAGGGCCACGGAGACAACCGGTGTGATCATGTTCCTGCTTGCGGCCTCCTCGGCGATGTCTTTTGCGATGTCGATAACCGGGCTGCCTGCAGAAATCAGCTCACTGATTCTTGGCGTCTCCGAAAACCCGATCGCCATATTACTGATCATCACGCTGGTACTGCTGGTTGTTGGCTGCTTCATGGATATCGGACCGGCGATATTGATCTTTACGCCAATTTTCCTGCCCATCACCAATGCCATCGGCGTCGACCCTATTCACTTCGGGATCATCATGGTCTTCAACCTGTGCATCGGTACCATCACTCCTCCGGTCGGCACTGGGCTATTCATTGGTGCCGGAATTGCCAGGGAAAAGGTCGAAAGGCTGATTCTTCCTCTGCTGCCTTTCTATGCCGTCATCATATTCATTCTGTTACTGATCACCTATGTGCCCAGCATCACCTTGTTCCTGCCCAAGGCGCTGGGTTTGTAAATCCATAGGTTGTTATGGATTCCCATAAAATCATCAAATAAATGGAGCACCAGATGAAAGTATTCAGCGTCAAACACAGCCCGCTACTCCGTCAGGATGAAAGAGCCATTTCCAGAGATGGAGTCATGGAGTTGATCGATAAATGCATCGACAACCTGATCAATATCGAGGACAAGACAGGGGAGTTTCTTCTGCACCTTGATGACGGACGTACGATTGATACCAAAGGCTGGGCTGGCTGGGAGTGGACCCATGGCATCGGCCTGTACGGCATCTATAAGTATCACCAGCAGACTGGCGAACCTGACGCGGTCGAGATCATCGATAACTGGTTCAAGGATCGCTTCTCAGCTCCGCTGGCGACCAAGAACGTCAATACCGTCTGTCCCTTCCTGACTCTGGCCTATCGCTATGAAGAGACGGGCCGCAAGGACTGGCTGCCCTACCTGGAAGCCTGGGCTGAATGGGTCATGCACGACATGCCGCGTACCACTGGAGGTGGCTTGCAGCATATCGTCTACAACAGCGAGAACCATCAGCAGCTGTGGGATGACACGCTGATGATGAGTGTACTGCCGTTGGCAAAGATCGGCTTGCTGCTCGGCAGGCCCGAGTACGTTGAAGAGGCAAAGTATCAGTTCCTGCTGCATATCCAGTACCTGATGGATACCGAGACAGGGCTCTGGTTCCATGGCTGGACGTTCGATGGCAATCACAACTTCGCCAAGGCTCGCTGGGCACGTGGCAACAGCTGGCTGACGATTGTCATTCCCGAGTTCCTCGAATTGCTCGACCTTCCCGAAAATGACGCATTCCGTCGCCATCTTATCCATGTGCTTGAGGCTCAGGTTGAAGCCCTGGCGCGCTGGCAGGACGAATCTGGCCTTTGGCATACGCTACTCGATGACTCTGACTCCTACCTGGAGGCATCAGCAACGGCAGGCTTCGCTTACGGCATCCTCAAAGGCACCAGAATGCGTTACCTGAGCAATGACTACCAGCAAGTCGCGGAGAAGGCGGTGATGGGGGTGATTGCCAATATCAATCCTGAGGGAGAGTTGGAAAAGGTATCTTTTGGTACTGCAATGGGCGACGACTTGAATTACTACAGAAACATCCCCCTTACTTCAATGCCTTATGGGCAATCCATGGCCATTCTTTGTCTCTCCGAATATCTAAGAACGTATCTATAGATAGAACGCAAGAAGAGCACGCCATCCTTGGCAATAAAGACATGACAATAAGGAAGACAACAACATGAAAAACTCTGTGAAGATTTCAGCTATCACCACCGCAGTCATCGTGTCATCCATGCTGGTATCGCCCTTGGCAATGGCGGCCGATGTCAACTTGAGACTTGCCTACGCCCAGAACTCCCAGCCAGTAAAAGATGCATTGGCAAGGTTTGGAGAGTTGGTTGAAGAAAAGACCGACGGGTCCGTTACCGTTACCTACTTCCCCGATAGCCAGCTTGGCGGCGAGAGCGAGCTCGTTGAGCTTCTACAGACCGGTGCCATCGACATGACCAAGGTTTCAGGCGGGTTGATGGGAAGCTTTTCGCCGCTCTACAACGTTTTTTCCATGCCATTTCTTTTCGATGATGAAGAGCATTTTCATCATGTCATGAACAACGACTCGATCATGTCCGATATCTATCAATCCACGAAAGATCAAGGTTTCGTCGGCATCGGTTGGTATGACTCCGGACAGCGAAATTTCTACTCCAACAAAGGTCCGATAGATACCGTAGATGATCTTGCAGGACAGAAGATCAGGGTTATGCAAAACCAGGCTGCGGTGGACATGATGAAGCTTCTGGGCGCGTCTCCCGTGGTGATGTCACAGGAGGAAGTCTACACAGCATTGCAACAGGGCATTCTCGACGGTGCGGAGAATAACGAATTTGCTCTTACCAGTGCACGACATGGTGAAGTTGTCGAGTACTACTCCCTCGATGGCCATACACGCGTCCCGGATATCATCTTGATCAACAACAATACTCTGGCACGCCTATCCGACGAGCAGAAGGTTGCCGTTCATGAAGCCATCAGCGAATCCACCAGGTTCCAGGTAGAAGAATGGAACGATGCTATCCAGCAGGCGCAGAAGAGCATCAGCGATGATTTCGGCGTCGCCATCAATGAGGTGGATAAATCCTCCTTCCGGGATGCGGTTGCACCGATGTACGAAGAGCTGAAGCAGCATCCTGCACAGTACGCCATTTATGAATCCATCGTAGCGGAAGGAAGCGCTGAGCAGTAAGCACACCACTATCAACATGCCGGTAGCACGAGCTATCGGCTGTCTTTTTCCCCATCAATGTTTGTTTATTTTCCAACAGGGAGAGAACCAATGGCACTTGGCATTAGAGGTCACGACTTATCTGCAACATCTCCCCACCAACTGGCATCCGAGATCGCCCAACGCGGTCTTGGCTGCCTGCAACTGGCACTCCCGAGGTCCTTCAACATTGGCACCTCGGTCGGTGAACTGACGCCGGGGCTCGCTCACAAGGTGGGCAAGGCCTTTCAGGCCAATGATGTTCAAATCGCCGTGCTGGGTTGCTACATCAATATCATCCACCCGGATATCGATATCAGAAGCGCCGAGCTGGAGCGGTTCAAGGAATATATCCGATTCTGTCGAGACTTCGGCTGCGGTGTTGTTGGCACGGAGACAGGTAACGTCAACGAAGAGATCGCCTATACCACCGACAATTTCAACGAGCAGGCCTTTCAGGCTGTTGTCGAGAGCGTCAAGTTGCTGGTTGCCGAGGCAGAAAAATATGGTGTGATCGTAGGTATCGAGCCTGGCGTCAACCATCCGATTTACTCACCTCAAACCATGCACCGACTACTTGAGGAAGTTGGCTCGAGCAACCTTCAGGTGATCTTTGACCCCACCAACCTGATCACCATAGATAACCATGAGGATCAACAGCAGATCTTCCAGCAGGCACTCGACCTCTGGGGGGAAAACATCATTGTGCTGCACGCAAAGGACTACGCGATCAATGATGGCAAGGTAGCGCAGGTCCCGCTTGGCACAGGGCTGATGGAATACACCACCATCATGCGCTACCTGAATGACCACAAGCCTGGCATCAATATCATCATGGATGAGATTGATCACAAGGATATCCCTGAGGCCAAGGCGTTCATGCAACAGTTCATGACGGCGAATTTTCTCGACGCTGATTAACTCGACTGCAGGTAGCGGTTGGCTTACTGCAACACCCTCATGGAGCATCTGCTGTGGAAGTTCTGCATCTTGCGATAGCTATCTTTCTGATTCTGGTCTTGATCCTCCGCTTCAAGCTGAATCCGGCCATCAGCCTGGTCATCGGTAGTCTCTACCTTGGCCTGGCCATGCAACTGGGCATGACCGGTACAGTGGATGCCATCAGCCGTGGTTTCGGCAACATCATGGCCGGTATCGGCCTGCCGATTGGTTTCGGTGTCATCATTGGTCAGTTGATGAGCGACTCCGGCGCTGCCCACAAGATCGCACATACGCTGGTCAAGAGCGCGCCTCGCAGCGCCGGGCTCTATGCATTGGGGCTGACCGGTTTTCTGCTGTCGATCCCGGTGTTCTTCGACGTCACCTTCGTGATTCTGGTGCCGCTGGGCGTTGCACTGGCAAAAACACTCGACAAGCCGCTGCCCTATGCCATCGGCGCGCTGGTCATCGGTGCCGCCACCTCACATACCATCGTACCGCCAACACCCAACCCGCTGGCTGCCGCAACGATCCTCAACTTCGATATCGGAGTGATGACATTCGCAGGACTTGCGGTCGGTCTTGTCACGGCGCTGGTAGTGATGAAGGTCTATTTCACGATCCTCGACCGTGGGCTGTGGAATGCCAGCAAGGACGAGCTGAAAGTATCGGGTGTCGGTGGTGATGGTGATGGTGATGGTGAGGTCCCGGAAGGATTCGATGCGATTCCTCTGTGGCAGGCACTGGCCCCTATCGCCTTGCCGATTCTGTTGATCCTGACGGGCACGCTCTATGACTTCTGCCAGCAGACGGGGCTGCTGAGTGGCAGCGAATTGCCCGCTGCCGTGGCCTTCATCAGCGACCGCATCGTCGCTCTGCTGGCTGGCGCCCTCGCCGCCTATGCCGTGGCATCACCTAGCATGGACCGTAACCAGCGCGATACCTCCGCCGCCAGCGGATTGCAGACAGCTGGTATGGTCTTGCTGGTCACCGGCGCAGGTGGCTCGCTGGGCAGTGTCATTGAAGCCACCGAGATCGGCACCATGCTGGTCGACAGCGTCTTCCGTGAAACACAGTCTGCACTCGGCATGATCCTGCTTACCTATGGGCTGGCCGCGATCTTTCGTATCGCTCAAGGCTCGGGAACCGTGGCTGGTATTACCGCCATGACCATCATGGCTGGAGCCGCTGCAACAGGAACGGTTGACCCACTATGGATCGCACTCGCCGCCCTTTCTGGAGGAATCAGTATCGGCCACGTCAATGACAGTGGTTTCTGGATTACCACCCAATTGGCGGGCTTCAGCGTGCGTGGCGGATTCAAGACCTACACACTCGGCGAAGCGCTGGTGTCACTGACAATCCTTGGACTGACACTGATCGGCGCAACCATCTGGCCGTAATGCGTCATCAAGACCGGTCGAGCGCGGTTCTCGGGGAATATCATCAATGAAGCGCGCTCTGGCCTCCGGCGATGGCACCATGCAGCGATCACGACGACCAAACAGGCGATACCGGTTACGGGCGAGCCAGCGATATCCGGCATCCCGCCAGGAGCGCGGTATCACCCGAATCACCCGTAACCATCGCCAGCGGCCAGGCAGGCGACCAAGCACAGCAATCACCGCATCACTCTCCTGCAGCGGACGACCATTGGCGAAGAACAGAAAAGTTGAAGGGTCTGAGGAATCAATCCCGAAACGTTCGGCAAGATACTGACCATAAGGCGACTGGATCGCGGAGAAGCGGATAGCGCCGTGGCGGTCGATGCGCAACAACCACTGGACCTGTGCAGAACAGAAGTTGCACAGCCCATCGAACACCATCAGCCCATCCGGTTCCTGAGCTGAAGCTGCTGGGGTTGTCGAGGCGTTGTCTACCCGGCTGACGGGATCGACCGGCATATTCATGGCTCCTGTCGCTGACGTCAGGGTAACACGCCTGCCTCCATGGCCGCTGGCCTCACGACTCCGTAGATGTAATCAGTCCGGCTTCGACCAGCGCGGTGGCACCGCTGATATCTGGTAGACACTCCCCCGCAGCGAGCCGTTCCAGAATCTGCAGTTCCTGACGCTGTAGCTCCAGGGTGTGATCCGCTACGGCATCCACTTCGTCTGGCGTCAGCACCACCACCCCATTCTCGTCGGCCAGCACGATATCACCGGCGTTGACGGATACACCGCCGACGCTGACCGGGTGATTCAGGCTGCCGCCCTGGTTGAGCAGTCGCGTGGTCAAGGGTGAGACTCCACGACTCCACACCGGAAAGCGCCGCTGACGAATGGTTGCAAGGTCGGTAGCCATGCCATCGATCACCACACCAGCAATACCAGCACGGCTGGCGACCTCCGTCAGCACCCCACCCCAACAGGCATGACGACGATCGCCCTGACGCTCGATCACCAACACATCGCCAGGACGCAGCAGGCGCATGGCGTGACTGAGCAAGGTGCCATCCGCCGCTGGCAGCGACAAGGTGACGGCAACCCCCGCGATACGCACTTCATCCAACTGACAACGAATCTGCGGTTCGACGAAGCCACGATGATGGAAATGGCCGATGGTCGCCGTCTCACATTCCAGCAGGCGCTGCCGACGTTCCTCGGACAGTGGCTCGGGCATGGGCGCAATCGTATACATGGGTCATCAATCTCCAGGTGTGGGCAGCCTCGGGACAAGCTCGATAACGGCCTGCGCAGGCCGTTACTCGGACCATGCTCGAAAGGTGGCCTGTTCTCAAACAAGGCTCGGCAGGAAAGTCACCAACCCCGGCAGCAGATAGAACAGCAGCATACCGAGCAGGAAACACAGCACGATCGGCCAGGCTGCCGCGAAGATGGTCGGCATCGAGACACTCGGTGCACCACCCTTGATGGCGAACAGGTTATAGCCAAACGGCGGCGTCAAACTGCCGATGGCGAGGTTGATCAAAAACAGCGTCCAGAACCAGATTGGATCGAACTCATAGGCTTTTACCAGCGGTGCATAGATCGGGATGACCACCATCATGAAGGCGATCTGATCGATGAACATGCAGGCCAGCAGCGGGATCACCATCAGCACCAGGAACATCAACGCAGGGTCGAGATTCAGGCTGGATGCTGTCGCCACCAGACCGGCCGTGGCACCGGTAAAGGACAACAACTGACTGAACAGCTTGGAACAGGCCAGAATGGTGATGATCATGGCGCTGATCGACAATGACGACAGCAGTGACTCTCCGGCCATCTTCAGGCTGAAGCGACGGTAATAACAGGCGACCAGAATCGCGCCCAATACGCCGGTAGCTGCTGATTCGGAAGGCGTCGCCACACCCAGCATCATCAACCCCAGCACCGCGAAGATGATGATGCTGAATGGCGCCATATTGGCCAACGCCTTCACTCGCTCTTTCCAGGTCCGATCACCGACATCATCGGCAGCCGGTGCACAGGATGGGTCCTTGATCAGGCAGAAGACGACATAGGCCACAAACAGCAGTGCCAGCACGATACCGGGAATGACACCGGCAATCAGCAACCTGGCAATCGAGACATCGACCATCGAACCGATGATGATCACCATCAGACTTGGCGGAATGATCGCCGCAAGGCCGGCGCCCCCAAGTATCAAGCCGATCGACAGGCGATCCTCGTAGCCACGCTCCTGCATGGTCGGTAATGCAGAGCGGCTGAGCATTGCGGTGACAGCCAGCCCTGAGCCTGACAGCGCGCCGAATAGTGTCGATAACGCCACTACGAAGAAGTAAAGGCGTCCCTTGATACGCCCCATGAGCGTATCGAGTGAGTCGAAGATCACGTCGATGGAACCGGATCGAAACAGCAACTCGCCCATCAGCACGAACAGTGCAATGGTTGTCAGTGTCTCAGAGGTCACGGTGTCATAGACGCTATTGGAGAATAGCCCGAAGCCCGCCGTACCCATCAACCACAGGGTGCCGATGACGTTGATCGCCAGGAAGGCCACGAAGATCGGCACCCCCATGGCAAACAGGATCATCAGCAGGGTGATGGCGAGGCCGAGCGTGACATACCATTCCATCAATCAGCGCTCCTGCTCAATGTCGTCATGCGGCCACTCAACGCTGTCCGGCAACAGACAGCGGCGCAGGAAGTACAGCGCAGTGCCGACGAAGCCATAGCCGATAAAGGCCGATATCCAGAACTTGGGAATACTCAGACCCATGGCGGTTGTGGTGCCGCTACTGAACTGCCTCAGTGTCTCACTGACCAGCATCCAGGCCGCAATCAGACAGATGGCCCCGGCCACCAGCGCGATAACGCGCTCATAGTGGCGACGAACACGCCCCACCATCTGCTCCTGGAGAACTGTAATCGCGATATGTCCCTGACGCCTCGCCAGCTCGGGCATCGCCAGACTCGCAGCAATACACAGACAATAGGCAATCACCGAGCTCGACCACAGGGTCGGTGCATTGAAGAAATAGCGCGCCACTACCTCGATCCAGTAGGCGACGACGATGCCGCACAATGCGGCACCGCCAAGCAGGAAACCAAAGTGTGTCAGCCGGTCCTGAACACGCAGCAATGCGTTCAGCATATTCATTGCCTCACGCTCACGGTGTCATGCCGTTCTGCTCGGCAATCTCACGCATGCGGGTCACGGCTTCCGGCGATTTCTCCATACCCAACTGCCAGATGCCTTCAGTCATCAGCTCATCCAGACGCTCGGCATCCTCGGCAGCAAAGTGGGTTTCCTGCATCCCCAACTCCTCGAGTGCCGCCCATTCCTCGCTCGCCAACTGATCAAGAACCGGCACGATCTCGGTTTCCAGTGCCTTACCCTGCTCCAGCAATGCGGTCTGTTCAGCTTCAGGCAGTTGCTGGAAGCGGTTCAGGTTCATCAGCAGGTAGGTATAGGTCTGGCCAAAGGTCGGCTTGGTGAAATAACCAGCCACCTCATCCCAGCCCAGGTCCTTGACGCCATTGAGCCCCCAGGCAGCGCCATCGATGACGTTACGATCGAGTGCCGAATAGACATCACCGCTGGCCATCAGTACCGGTGTACCGCCCAGTCCCTGGGTGACGCTGGAGTAGGACGGACTACCACGCAGGCGCCGCCCTTCAAGGCTGGGAGCACCATCGATGGGCTCCTTGAGCACATACTGGAAGCCACTGGAGCCAAGCGGAACGATAGCCAGCAGCTTGATGCCGAGTTCGTTGTACTGGCCGTCGATGAAGTCCCACAAGCCAGACTCACGTGTTCTAGCGGGATCCACCGGAACCGAATCCATGGCCGCGCCAACCCCGGTGGTATTGGTGTGGTAGGCACCATGGGTATAGAGCACATCAAATACCCCGGCGGAGACCGGCTCCAACTGCTCGAAAGGAGGTACAACGTCAGGGCCGCTGAGGTTGAACGATAACTCGCCCTGCGAAGCGCTCTCTACCATGTCGATATAGCGCTCCGCCACTTCCCGGGTATAGGCCGATGTCGCGGTATAACTGGTCAACATGCGCAGATCAGTGGCCGATGCCTGGCTACATGCCAGCACCAGAGCCGCCAGGCTCAGGGTCTTGAGTACAGGTTTCATGGGATTCTCTCATTGTTTTGTGGATCCTCTGAATCAAGTGCCGTCACAGGTGAGCACGGTGTCGCGTGGTGACTCACTCTGCTCGGTGACTTTTCAGAGCAACCTTTGTGTCTTGTTCTGGAATCGGTAAGGAAATCTCTGTCGCAGCCGTACTGCTTCAGGCTAGCCAGTCGTGACCATTGCAGTCAACGAGAAACAAGCGGTTGGTTCTTGGTATTTTTAATACTGTGAATTTATAAAATTTATACTAGAAAACATTTCAATTAATCAGCACGAAAAATCACTGCATTTCGCCCTTTCATCTTCATTAAACCTATCCATATATCGAATAAATTCATCAACAAAGGCTTGCCCTGCCAGCGTCAATGCATCCTTCTTCCACAGCAGGTACAGCTCGATATCGCAGATGCCGCCATCTGGCGGAAGCTTCTTCAATCTCGCCCTTGCCACTTCAACATCTGCACTGTGTTGGGGCAGGCAGCCAATACCGTAGCCAGCCACCAGCAGCCGCACAATTTCGTCATAGTCAGGAGAGGTAGCGATCACCTTGCCGGTAAACCCATGCTGATCGCGAAAGATCGTCAACGGCGAGAGGCTACCGCCAATCATATCGCTGGAGAAAGACACGAACTCCTCATTGGCCAGCGCCTCGAGGCCAACTGAATCACTATCAAACAGAGGATGGTGAACACCGCAGTACATGGAGTAACGCTGTCGCAGGAAGAAGTGCCGCTCAAGCCCCTTGACCGGCCGCGGCGCAAGGCCAATACCAATGGTAGCGGTCGCCGTCTTGACCGTATCGATAATGTCGTCGCTGCGCATCACTTCCAGATGGACATTGATCGCTGGAAAGCGGGACCGAAAGTGGCTCCAGAAGCCGTCATAGGCATCCGAGAGTATGCGGCTTGCGGCCAGCACCTTGATCTCACCAACGACATCATTGTCTACCGACGACAGCAGCAGTGGCAGCCTGGCAATATCACCATTCACTGCCTCGGCGATATCGTAGACATGCTGGCCGGAACTGGTGAGATAGAAATGTCCGCCACTGCGTTCGATCAGCTTCCTGTCGAGCTGGGTTTCGAGCCTGCGCAGCGCCTGGCTGACGGCAGACTGGGTGAGGTGCAGCCGAGCCGAGGCGGCGCTGATGCTTTGCATCTGCACAATAACCTGAAAGGTGCGCAGGAGATTCCAGTCCAGCCTGTCCATCAGCACTCCCCTTTATTGTTCACCCAAGTTCACCCACATCGCTCACTTGCGTTGTCCTCTTGCCGGCATCAATCCCGCATGCAGCCATCTCGGCATTGAAGCATATCAGTATAGGTAATATCGACTATCAGAATTGATCCATTGACCGCTCTTTCGACGCCATGCAAATCTCAGTGATCATCATGATTCTGTCGAAACAGGAATCCCGCAATGCTATCCGAAAACCAGATACAACGTATAACAAACTCGGTTGACATACTTTTTGATGAGCAACTGAAATTCACCCAGAAACTCGTCAAGTTTCCTTCGCTACGTGGCCAGGAACATACCGCACAGGATCTGATGTTCAAGGCGATGTCCGAGCGTGGGTTTTCCATGGATCGCTGGAAAATAGATGTTGCTGATATTGAGCACCACGAGGGATTTGGTCCGGTCACGGTCTCCTACGAGAATGCCTTCAATGTCGTCGGTACCTATCGCCCCGACTCCCAGCTTTCACAAGCCGATGCCCCCGAGGGTCGTTCGCTGATCCTCAACGGCCATATTGACGTTGTACCTACCGGCCCGCTGGAGATGTGGAGCCGCTCACCGTGGCAGCCAGATATCATCGATGGCTGGATGTATGGCCGCGGCGCGGCGGACATGAAAGCCGGGTTGGTCGCCAATCTGTTCGCCTACGACGCGGTACGCACTGCAGGCCTGCGCCCCCAGGCACCGATCTACTTCCAGTCGGTGGTTGAGGAGGAGTGCACCGGCAATGGCGCTCTCGCCGCTCTGCTACGCGGTTATGAAGCCGACGCGGTCATCATTCCCGAGCCGGAAGAGAACATGCTGGTACGCGCCAATGTCGGCGTACTGTGGTTCAAGGTTCGCATGCTCGGCCAGCCGTCTCACACCCGTGAAATGACTTCCGGCTTCAACGCCATCGATGCTGCCTATGCCGCTATCCAGGCACTGCGCGGGCTCGAGAAGGAATGGAACGACGAGAAGGACCAGCACCGCTACTTCGAGGACCTCGAACACCCGATCAATTTCAACATCGGTCAGATCAATGGTGGTGATTGGCCATCCACGGTGCCCCCCTGGTGCGAGTTCGATGTGCGTGCCGCCATCTATCCGGGCATGAGCGCCAACGATGCACGCGAGCGCATCGAGCAGACGCTGGCCGAAGCGGTCAAGACTGATACACGGCTGGGTGGTGAGATGCCGGAGATCACCTATACCGGCTTCTATGCTGAGGGCTATGTGCTGGAAGAAGGCTCGGACGCAGAAAAGACCCTGCGCCAGTGCCACGAGACCGCATTCAAGAGCGAACTACAGAGCTTCACCACTCCCGGCTACCTCGATGCACGAGTCTTCACCATCTATGGTGATATGCCGACTCTCGTCTACGGCCCGGTATCAAAGGATATCCATGGCTTCGACGAGCGTGTACACCTCGAATCACTGAAGCTGATCACCAAGACGATTGCACTATTCATCGCTCAATGGTGTGGGGTACAGGAGTCCAACAACACCGCTGGCAACGACTGACCACCAGCCGGTGTGACGTGACGTTGCCTGGAACGACATTGTTGATGATGCCACTCGTGCCCGACCTCGTCGGGCACGACGCCGTCGGGTAGCCGCTGTGATATAACAACACAGATCCCGCGCGGTGCCGCAATGCCCGCCGCCCGCTCCACTCATTGGTCAGGGAGTCATGCCATGCGCCCCATCCACGACACCCTCGACTGGAATCTGCTGCGTACCTTCATCGTCATCGTTCAGGAACAAAGCGTTAGTCGGGCGGCCACTCGCCTGTACCTTTCCCAGCCTGCCGTCAGCCTATCGCTGAAACGCCTTGAGGAACGCCTCGGGCAGAAATTGATCGAGCGCGATAGCCATCGCTTCCGAGTCACTGAAGCCGGCCATCTCGTCTATCGCGAAGCGGTGGAGATCTACGCCAATGTCGCCAGACTCGCAGCGTCAGTCGGCGAATCGGACCCGGAGATTGCCGGACATATCTCACTGGCCTTCGTTACCGGTATCGAGTGCTGCTTCCTCGACAGCGTGCTGGAGCAATTCCATCAGCGACACCCGCATGTCACCTTCGAGATCGAGGACATGTCGAGTATGGAGGTTCAGCAGGCGCTTCTGCAGCGCCAGAGCCTGCTGGGAATCTGCCTGATGCAACGCACGCCGGATCACCTGACTGGCCATACCCTCGCCCGCCAGCAATACCGCCTGTACTGCGGCCCTCATCATCACCTGTTCGGGCGCCACAACCTATCCATGGATGAGCTCAAGTTGGAACCGTATATCTCCTTCAGTAGTGAACAGCTGGATGGTGTTCTCTCGCCGCTGGCCGTGTTCCGCGCCAATCAGGGGCTGAAGGGGCCAGTGGTCGGCCAGTCCAGTCGTCTACAGGAAATCCAGCGCATGATCGAGGCCAGCATGGGCATCGGCTGCTTACCTGAATACACGGTGATGCGTGATGTGAAGGAAGGTCGACTATGGCCTTTGCCGCCCTACGATGGTGTCGCGCCCATCGACCTGAACGTGCTGTGGCACAGCGATGAGCGCTTCAATGTCGTCGAACGGACCTTCATCGAATTCTTCCAGAATGCGCTGGCCAAAGTGCCGCTGGAAGACCGACTGAGTCGGGGCATCGATACTGCTCCACCGGACCTCAAACAGAGCGCCGCATCCTGAGTGCGGCCCTGCTACGATGACCCGCCGTGATGACCCGCCGTGATGGTCCACTGTGATAGCCCCTCCCGGGAGCTATCACAGCGGGCCGTCAGCCTGAAGGCACTGAAACTACCGCGTCAGTCAGCGGCAGTCTGCTCGGCGATGCGTGCCAGCGCGGCATCGCGAATCTCGCTGAGTCGCTGACCCGGGGCGATATAATCGGACTCGTAGCGCAACTCGATCAGTACCGGAAGCCGCTCGCGCTCGGCAAATTCCAGCGCCCAGCGCAACGCCGGCTCAACGTCCTCGTCACGCTCGACAACCCGCCCCTGGCCACCGTAGGCCTCGACCAGAGTGGTAAACGCCGGGTTGGTGAAGGTCAGGGCGATCTCGCGACCTGGGAAGTCACGCTCCTGGTGGGCGCGAATCGTGCCCCACATACCGTTGTTGAACACCAGCACCACAATGCCGAGACGATACTGCAAGGCCACACCCAGCTCCTGCAGGTTCATCTGGAAACAGCCATCCCCCGCGAAACACACCGCCGGCCGCTCGGGAAACTCGAGCTTCGATGAGATCGCCGCAGGTAGCCCGTAGCCCATCGAACCGACCGTCGGTGCCAGCGAACTGCCCAACCCCGAGAAGCGTACGAAGCGGTGTGGATAGAGTGCGTAGTTGCCCGCCCCTACGGTGACACAACCCTTGCCATCCAGCAGACGATCCACGCACAACCCGACGCGGTCGAGGTTCAGCTCTCCCGGTGCAGGTTGAGGCTCCCGCGTCGCCAGGTATTGCTGGTTGGCCTGATGTGTTGCCTGCTGCCAGCGAGGCTCACTGTCCGGCTGCAACTCACCCAATGACTGGGCAAAGCCAACGACATCGGCATTGATCGCCAGGTCAGCTCGATAGACACGCCCCAGCTCTTCCGGGTCGGGATAGACGTGCACCAGTGACTGCCGCGGCTCAGGCGAAGTAATCCACGAATAACCCTCGCTGGTCGCTTCACCGAGACGTGTCCCTACCGCAATCAACAGATCACAATCGATCAGCCGCTGGCGCAGGTCGCCATCCATGCCCATCCCAACATGACCAGCAAACAATGGGTTACGCTGATCGAAGCATTCCAGGCGACGCCAGGCGACCCCCACCGGCAGTGCAAAGCGCTTGGCAAACTCGGCGATCTGCTGCTGAGCCTCAGCTGTCCAGCCGCTACCGCCGAGCAGCAGGAAGGGGCGTTCGGCCTTGGCTAAACGCGCCTTGAGCTCATCAAGCTGCGGCTGACCGGGGTAGACATGCAACCGCGGCATCGGCTCGGCATCGGCGACCTCCGCCTCACCCCACAAGGTGTCTTCCGGCAACGCCAGCACCACCGGCCCAGGGCGACCGCTGGTCGCCACACGCCAGGCGCGGGCGATGTACTCAGGGATACGATCCGTGGCGTCGATCTGCGCCACCCACTTGGCCATGGGACCAAACATGCGGCGGTAATCGATCTCCTGGAACGCCTCACGCTCGACAAAGTTATTACCCACCTGACCGACGAACAGAATCATCGGCGTGGAATCCTGGAAAGCCGTATGCACGCCTATCGAGGCGTTCGTCGCCCCCGGACCACGGGTCACGAAGCAGATACCCGGGTCACCGGTCAGCTTGCCATAGGCCTCGGCCATATAGGCGGCGCCACTTTCCTGACGACAGACAATAGGCTCGATGGCATCACGATGCTCGTTGAGCGCATCGATACAGGGCAGGTAACTCTCACCGGGCACAAGAAAGACGCGGCGTGCGCCATGCTGACGCAGCTGATCGACCAGAATCTGGCCGCCATTGCGCCGCGCCAATGCGCCGGATGATGGTTGCTTGGTCATGGAGTGTTCTCTTTATTGGTGGTGTCTTGAGAGTTATGTCCGAGGGCATGATGCAGTGGCGCAATCTGGCGGGGATCGACAACACAGCGCGCATGGAAGCCCTGGCGTCGAGCCCAATCCTGATCCTCGACAAAGCCCTCGGCTTCAGGCCAGGGACCATCGATCGCCACACAGTTGGCACGCTGGCAGGTATTCAGAAACCGGCTTCGCCAGGCAACCAGCCCCGATGCGCGATTGGCTCGCTCGAGCCCCAGGTCGGCCGCCAGGTCACCGCTGCCCAGCAACGCCGCCTGCAGACGCCCGGAAGCCAGAAGGATTTCCGCTGCGTGATTCAGTCCAGTGCGGCTTTCAAGGGTAGGAATCAGTAATGTGCTGCCGACAGGTAACCCCAGGCGCAGTTCGTGTTCGGTCAGCAGCCTATCGAGCCTCTCGATGTGCTCCACCGATTCCACCTGAGGCAGGAACACCACTGCCGGACCAGCCGGCATCAGCCATGCCAACTCCTGCTCGCCGCCGTTATCCAACTGATTGATGCGCACGGCTGCCAGGCAATGCTGGCGCTCGCAACACGCCTTGATTTCGGCAAACTCAGCACACGTCTGCTGGCGATGGCTGGCGGGCGTGAACTCCTCCAGATCCACCACCAGCACGTCGGGGCCAGCAGCCAGCGCCGCCTCGATCCGGGCGTGATCATGCCCTGCAGTGAACAACCAACTGCGTGAGGCACTGATCGGTGACATGCGAGTGGCTGAAGCATTTGTGGGCGATGCCATGTTCAGCCCTCCATCAGATTCGGCAGGAACAACACGATTTCAGGCACGAAGGCCACCAGCAGCAGCACCGCGATCATCGCCGCCAGCATCAACATCAGGTGGCGCAGCGAGTACATCACGCTGATTCCGGCGATGCGGCAGGCCGCCATCAGATCCACGCCCAGTGGTGGTGTGTTGGCGCCGATCGCCAGATTGATGGTCAGTAACACACCGAAATGCACCGGATCGATGCCGTATTGCGACAACAGCGGCAGCACAATGGGCGTCACAATGATGATGATGGCGATGCTTTCCATGAACGAGCCGAGCACCAGCAGGATCGCCATCAGCAGCAACAGCACGCCGAAACGGCTATCGGTGAAGTCGCCGATCAGCGTGGCTATCGCCTGGGGCACCTGTTCATAGGTCAGCCCCCAGGCAAACATGCCCGCAGCACCGATGATCACCAGAATCGCTCCCGAGGTCTCTGCGGTGGCGATCACACTGTCGATGATCGACTTCCAGGTGAGGCTACGGTAGACCACCAGCCCCACCACCAGCGCATAGACGATCGCCGAAGCAGCCGCTTCCGTCGGTGTGAACACCCCGAAGCGAATACCGCCGATGATCAGTACCGGCACCAACAGCGCCGGCAACGCGCCGATAAAGGCCTTGCGGCGCTCGCCAGGCTCGGCACGCTGGCCACCCGCCCAGCCATGACGCCGCGATACCAGGATCGCCACTCCGGCCAGCGCCAGGGTCAGCAGAATGCCGGGGATCACCCCACCCATGAACAGCTTGCCGACTGAGGTGTTGGAAGTGGTGCCGTAGACGATCATCACGATGCTGGGTGGGATCACCGTACCGACCGAACTCGCAGTGCCGACCAGCGCACTGCTGAAGCCCTTGTGATAACCACTGCGCTCCATCGCCGGCAACAGCATGCTGCCAATCGCAATCACGTCTGCAACCCCGGAGCCGGACAGTGCGCCGAACATCATGCAGGCCAGCACCGCGACCACCGCGAGCCCACCGCGAATATCGCCGACCATCGCCATGCACAGGCGCACCAGGCGCTGGGTAAGGCCAGCGTGGTTCATCAGTTGTGCGGCCAACACGAACAGCGGGATAGCCAGCAGCGTGAAGCTTTCCATACCGGTGGCGAACTGCTGAGCGGCAACCATCATCGGTGCCGCGCCAAACGCCAGTAGATAGGCCAGTACCGCCAGTATCAGGCCGAAGGCGATGGGAATATCCACCAGAATCGCCAGCGCGAAGACACCGACCAGTGTCAGGGCACCTATAGTCATGAACGCTTCTCCTGCGCCAACAGCAGTTCAACCTGCATCAGTGCCATGCCGATACATCCGACCGGTACCGCCATATAGGTCACTCCTGCCGGTATCTGCAGGGCGGTGGTGGTCTGCGACATGGTCAACCAGGCCAGATCCCAACCTGCCTTGGCCAGCAGCAGGAACATCGCCAGCAACAGCACATCCATGACCCGAGTGATCAGCCGCTGTGCCGACACCGAGCTGACAATCATCGGCATCAACCCGGCACTGAGGTGGCTGCGCCGGTAGGTACAAGCCACCGCTGCCAGCAGCGACATCCACACCAGCACCAGTTGGGGAAGCTCCTCGGCCCAGTGGGGCGGCGCACCGACCACCCAGCGCATGAACACCGTATAGCTGACCAATATCGCCAGTAGTGCCGCACCGAACCCAGCCACAGCGAGACACAGCTGAGCAACGGCGTGACACAAACGTCTCAGGGAAGTGATCATTACGGTGCCTGCTGATACTGCCTGACCAGATCCATCAGCTCGGTGCCGAACACTTCTTCATAGTCCGCCCACACGCCCTGAACCGCGTCCCGGAAGGCCGGGAGATCAACCTCATTGATCTGCATGCCGTGTGACTCAAGCTCTGCAGCCAAGCGCTCATCATCCTGCTGCGCCATGGCGCGTTGCTCGTTCGCCCAATGCTCTGCCGCCTGTTGAACTGCCTGTTGATCTTCCTCGGAAATCCGCTGCCAGACATGTTGAGACATGGTGAGGCAGGCCGGAACCCAGACGTGCCCAGTCAGCGAGACATAGTCCTGAACCTCGTAGAACGACGAGGAATCGATGATCGACAGCGGATTCTCCTGGGCATCGAAGACTCCCTGCTGCAATGCCGAATACAACTCGCCAAAGGCCAGCGGCGCGGGACTGGCACCCAGGGCGGTAAAGGTATCCAGACGCATACGGTTCGGCGTGACACGAATCTTCAGGCCCGCCAGGTCCTCAGGCGTGGTGATCGGTCCCTTGTTGTTGGTGACGTGACGAAAGCCCAACTCCCACCAACCGAGAATCTTCATGTTGTATTGCTCGGCAAGGTCTTCCAGCGCTGCACCCAACTCACCATCGTAGGCGGCATAGGCCTGCTCGCGGGAATCCCAGGAATACGGTAGCTCGACAATACCGAAACGGGCATCGAGCGGATCAAAGGAACTACAACCAATCAGCCCCGCCGGAACGCTACCGATCTGCATACCCTCGACCATGGTCTTTTCATTGCCCAACTGCCCGCTGGGAAACAGTTGGAAATTGACGCGTCCTTGCGTGGCATCACTGACTTCTTCAGCGAAGCCTTCTGCAGCGATATGCCAACTGTGAGTCGGTGCCAGCACATGGCCGAGTTTGATATCCATTGCCTGTACAGAAGCCGATGCACAACCAAGCACGCCAAACATGGCCAACGAGAGAGCTCTGATCTTCATGTCGATACCTGCTGTCAGTAGTTATTGTGATGATTCAGCACCATCGAGCGTCAGCCAGGCGGTCAGATAAAACAATTTGCGATTTTTAATTCATGGCATTTGTCTGGCTTATACGAAGCACAACCGCCTGGCCCGCAGGTAGGCCAGTAGGCTCCGAGAAAATCACTGAGCAGGGTCAACCACATCGAGGCAGTCAAAACTGACCGACAGCAGATTGCCGGTCGTCAGGGGGAGAACAAGCAGAGCGTGAGAGAGGCTGTCTCAGCTCAGTTGCAACTCATCAATCAGCGCTGCAAGCCGCTGTCTATCGCTATCCTCCAGCGTCTTGAGAGGCAAAGGTAGGCAAGGGCTATCCACCAGCCCTTTCAATTCCGCAGCGGTAGCCACTGCACGCAGGCTGCCACCCGTCTGACGAAACAGGTCCCACAGTGGTTGAAGCCGTTCTGACAGATGCATGGCCTGCTGTGCATCACCCGCCTGAGCGGCGCGGGTGATGGCCAACGCCGTGTCGGGGAACACGCCAGCAATTACCGAATACCAGGCCTCGCACCCGGCATTCAAGCCCATGGCCGCCATGCCATCACCACTGACGCCGATGCTCACATGAGCCGGAATCATGCTGCGCAGGCGATCGACACGCGCTCTGGCCTCATCAGTACCTGCCGGAACACCGGGAATCTTGATCGAACGCACACTCGGTAGCTGAGCAATCCGACCATGCAATTCATCACTGAATTCAAAACGTGTCGTGCCTGGGTTGTCATAGACACATAGCGGTACCGACAGCTCACGGGTCACGACGTCATAGAGGCCGAAAACTTCCTCGTCCGACAGCTTCTGATACGACACCGGGGCCAACAATACTCCGCTCGCCCCGGCTTGCTGCGCATCTTCGGCCAGCGCCAGCACATCGCGGGTACGCAAGGCTCCAATGCCGATGATACCGGCACATTCCCGGCATGATTCACCGCGAGCTGGGCAATACGCGCACGCTCGGACCGCGTTAGATAGGCGTAGTTTCCCGTCGATCCCAATGCACCAATCGAGTCGACTCCAGCCGTGGACAGTCGCTCGACCAGGCGGACAAACGCCGACTCATCGAGACCGCTCTCGTTAGTGGGGGATAACGGAAACGCACTGAGCCCCGAAAACATGTCGACTCCCTCCTGGGTCTAACACCCGTGGCGATGGAAAACGCTGAAAAGCGGAATCCACGATCTCACTTCTCGCAGCATCAGGCTACCGCAGCTTGAAGCGACGCCGCCATACGGAGTCCAAAGCATATGCTCTGCGCGCACCGATAATGGTTGCGAATGATATTCCATATTATTAGCATTAACAAAATTAGCTAGATTACATCTGGCTTCCCGCCAAAAAATCCATACCAATCAGGCACGCTCATGTGCCATCAAGGGAGCGATCATCGTGGAACCGTCGTCACCGTGCCGTACTTTGTGCTGGAGCAGTAAACACACAGCTATCGATTCGGCGACGCATCCACCCTCTCTACCGAAAACAATATCGCTGACCACCCTGGCATCTCTGGTCCTGCTGGGGTCCGGTGCAGCCCTGGCCCAGCCAACCACCTCAGACAGCCCTGGCAACACAGGATCCGCTAGCGGTACGGACTCCACCACCAGCAATAGTCAGCTCGACACCATGACGGTGACGGCCACCAATCTCTACGAGAATGTCGGTTATACCCGACGCAGCACCAGCGCCGGTACGCGCCTCGAGCTCAGCCCGCGCGAGGTTCCGCAGTCGATCAGCACCATTACCCAGCAGCGCATTCAGGATCAGAACCTCGAGACCATCGAGGATGTGCTGGCCAACACCACCGGCATTTCCACGCGCTCGATCGACAGCAACCGCATCGACTTCTATGCCCGCGGCTTCCGCATCAACAGCTACCAGTACGATGGCATCCCCACGCTGAACACCGACAATCGCTGGTATTTCGGTGAAGGAGCCCTCAATACGGCCATCTATGACCGGGTCGAAGTCGTACGCGGTGCCAATGGCCTGATGACCGGAGCCGGCAACCCCGGCGCCTCGGTCAATTTCATCCGCAAACACGCCGACAGCCAGCAGCTCACCGGCTCACTGTCCGGCTCCGTTGGCAGTTGGGATCAGCAGCGTGCCGTTGCCGATGTCAGCACTCCACTGACCGAATCCGGCAATGTCCGCGCTCGCTTCATCGGCGGCTACGATGAAAGCGATGGCGAGCTCGATCGCTACAATGAACGCACGGCATTCGGCTATCTGGTGATCGATGCCGACATCACCGACGACACCACGCTATCGGTCGGGTATGACGTCCAGAACACCCACGCCAACTCGCCCACCTGGGGCGGTCTGCCGCTGTGGTACAGCGATGGCAGCGAGACAGACTATCCGCGCTCGTTCAGCAGCGCTCCGGACTGGTCCTACCAGGATTTTGAATCCGAGAAGGTCTTTGTCGACCTCAGCCACCGCTTCGCCAACGGTTGGGAACTGCGTGGCGCGGCGACTCACGCCAAAACGGATCTCGACGCCAGATTGATGTACGCCAGTGGCTTCCCCGACCGTAATACCGGACTGGGCGTGACCAACTTCACCGGCTGGAATCGCGGCAAGCGCCAGTTGGACTCGCTGGACCTCTACACTCGTGGACCGTTCGAGCTGGCCGGACGCGAACACGAGCTGGTGGCCGGTATCAGCTACAGCAACCAATCCAACGACTACGACAACTCCTTCGCACCAGCCTTTGCTGCAGGCGACTTCAACCACTGGGATGGCTCGACGCCCGACCCCGATTGGAGTGAATGGACGCCGCTGGAAGGCACCAAGGTCCTCCAGCGCGCAATGTACGGCGCCACTCGTTTGTCACTGGCCGACCCGCTGACCCTGATCCTCGGCGCACGCTACACCGAATGGGATGGCGACAGCTGGTCCAGCAGCGGCGGCTCACGCTCCCAGAGCCAGGAGTCGATCACGCCCTACGCCGGGCTGATCTACGACATCAATGACCAGTGGTCGGCCTTCCTCAGCTATACCGAGATCTTCCAGCCTCAGGATAATCGCGATGCCGATGGCGACTTCCTCGATCCGGTGGTCGGCAGAAACTACGAAACCGGGCTGAAGGCGGACTGGTTCGATGGACTGTTGACCGCTTCCGTGTCGGTGTTCCGCATCGAGCAGGACAATGTTGCCCAGGCCGATCCCTTGAGCGAGGGCTCGATAGAGACGACCTACCACGCGGCAGAAGGTGTGGTCAGCGAAGGGATCGATTTCGAGCTCAATGGCGCCGTCACCGACAACCTCGACCTGACGCTGGGAGCCTCGCACTACACAGCCATCGATAGCGACGGCCCATACAACACCGATCAACCACGCACCAAGGTCGACCTGTTCGGACGTTATCGCGTCCCGCATTGGCAGCAACTGGTCGTGGGTGGCGGCCTGAGTTGGCAGAGCCATACCTATACGAATGATGCCGCCGGCCCCCAGGGCACGACCACCTTCAGCCAGGGCAGCTATACACTGGCCGACCTCTTCGGTCGCTACCAGTTCACGCCACAGGTAGCGCTGCAGGTGAACATCAAGAACCTGTTCGATGAGAAGTACTACAGCTATCTCGACGGCTATGGCGTCTACGGCGACCCCCGTAGTGCTACCGCGACACTGAGCTATGCGTTCTGAGGCCCCAGCAGGGGCCGCTTTCCACACAGCCCTGCCTACTCAGCGCTATGTGGTTTGCCAGCCATTCCACGTGTGTTGCTGTTGCTTTCGATATACCTCATAGGCGCGATGCCATGAGATATATTCAGTAGAGGTAGGCGACGGGCGGGAGTAACAACTGTGGCAGGATTTCGATGGACACTCTGATAGCGGCTGCGGCGCAGTCGCTCGAGGCTGGCGACCCCATCAGTGCCTTGAACCGAGTCGCCCTGCGAGACGATGCCCATGGCCTGGCGTTGAGGGGCATCGCCATGGCGCAGCTCGGTGATCTCGCCCGCGCCCGGGAATTGCTGCACAGCGCGGCACGCGCATTCGGCCCCGATGAGGTCGTCGCCTGTGCCCGATGTGTCGTCGCCGAGGCCGAGATTGCACTGGTCTCGCGTGACCTCGATTGGTCGGCTAGGGCACTGGATGACGCGAGGCAGACGCTCGAAACACACGAAGACTGGAACAACGCCACTCATGCGCGCTACCTCGAAGCCCGACTGCTGCTGCTGACCGGACGTCTCGATGACGCCGACTCCATGCTTCCCAGGCGAGATCCCGCCCACCTGCCCCCCACCTCGCGAGCGACCCATGAGCTGGTGGTGGCGGGCATCGCCATGCGACGCCGACAAGCCGCATCGGCACGTCGCGCTTTCGCCCGAGCCATGGAGGCCGCACGCCAGGCGGGAATTCCCGCTCTGCTGGGGGAAATCGAAAACGCTGCGCGTGTACTGAATGCTCCCGTGGCACGCATGATCACCGAAGGTAGTGAACGGCCCCTGCTGCTTGACGAAGTCGAAGCTCTGGAAGCCTCCGACACTCTCATCGTGGATGCCTGCCGCCATGTGGTACGTGACACTCACTGCGAGGTCTCGCTGGCGACTCGTCCGGTATTGTTCGCACTCGCGCGTGCATTGAGCGATGCCTGGCCAGGCGATGTGCGGCGGGACATGCTCATCACTCGCGCCTTCAGAACACAGTATGCCGATGATTCGCATCGTGTTCGCTTGAGAGTCGAAATCGGGCGGCTACGCACGGAGCTTCGTGGCCTGGCCGAGCTACAATCCACACGACAGGGCTTCAAGCTGATACCGCAACAGGCTGCCAGCGTCGCCACCCTCCTCCCCCCCGTCGAAGAACGCCATACCGGCTTGCTTGCGTTGCTTGCCGATGGCGAGCTGTGGTCCAGCTCGGCGCTGGCAATGGCCCAGGGAGTCAGTCAGCGCACTGTGCAGAGAGCGCTCGATACCCTTCAGGCTGCCGATAAGGTACAGGCATATGGGCAGGGCAGAGCACGCCGCTGGGCGATCATCCCTGTGCCAGGATTCCCGACAACCTTGTTACTCCCTGCTCCGTACTCCGGTGGCTAGGCTGGAAGCTCCAATCCAGTAACGAGGACAATGTCATGACCCCATCGACTGCCAACGTTATCCACGAGTATTCCCTGGCAGATGTCGACAGCGTGAACGGCGTCACCCATGACGGCCAATGCGTCTGGGTGGCAACCGGAGAGCGACTGATCGCCATCGACCCCAACACCGGCAAACCACTGCGCTCGCTTGATGTGACCTGTGACGCCGGAACCGCCTTCGATGGCCACCACCTGTTCCAGCTTTCAGGCGACAAGATCCACAAGGTGGACCCTCAGAACGCCCGCATAATTGCCACCATCCCCGCTCCCAACGACGGCTTGAACTCAGGGATGGCATGGGGCGAGGGCTCACTGTGGGTGGGGCAGTACAAGGAACGGAGAATCCATCAACTCGACCCCGAGACGGGCGAGATCCTGCGTACGATCAGGAGTGATCGATTTGTCACCGGCGTCACCTGGTGCAATGGCGAGCTATGGCATGGCACCTGGGAAAATGACCAGAGTGACATAAGGCGAATCGACCCACAGACCGGCCAGGTACTTGAGTGCCTCGAGATGCCGACCGGCAAGGAGGTCTCAGGACTTGAAAGTGACGGCAACGGTCAGTTCTTCTGCGGTGGTGGAGACGTCGGCATGCTGAGAGTCGTGCGCCGTCCCCAATGAAGCTGAAGATGTAGCGCATCATCGGGCTTGGGAGAGGCTCGGAAGGAGATAACACACCAGGGCCGACTCGATGGCGAAGAAAATTCTCCGCTATCAACCGAGGCGAGCTATTAACGGAAGCGGGCTATCAACTACAGTAAAAGTAGCCCTTTCGTTATTGGAGGTCGCCATGTCGGCACCTGGGCTTCGATCCTTGAGCTGGGTGTTATCGCTGCTGAGCCTGCTATTGGCCCTGGCACTTACCATGCTGGCATCGGCGCAGGAGGAGCCCGCCGGAGATAACCCACGCCAGGCACTGATGTTGTCGATCGACGGCAGCATTGGCCCCGCCACCAGCGATTATTTTCAGCGCGGGATCGAAATCGCCGAAGAGCGCGCTGAGCTGCTGATTCTGCAACTCGATACCCCCGGAGGGTTGGATGCCTCCATGCGCGACATGATCCAGGCGATGCTCTCGGCTGAAGTACCGGTGGTGATCTATGTCGCCCCCGCCGGAGCGAGGGCCGCCAGTGCCGGCACTTATCTACTGTATGCCAGTCATGTGGCAGCGATGGCGCCAGCCACGCATCTCGGTTCAGCAACACCGGTGCAACTCGGTGGGTTGCCGGGGATCGGTGGCGAAGAGCCGCAACAAGGTGAACAGGACGATGATCGCTCGACGAGCGATGGCACCGGCACCAATGAACAGGACAGCACCACTGAGGACAGCGCCACCGAGAACGGCGGTGAGAATGCTGGCAACAACGAAAACGGCGAGCAGCGCGGAGCGCAAAAACGTCGTGGTGAGACGGCCATGGAGCGCAAGACGCTTGAAGACGCCGTCGCGACGATTCGTAGCCTCGCCCAACGCCATGATCGCAACGCCGACTGGGCCGAACGCGCGGTACGTGAAGCCGTCAATCTAACTGCTGATGAGGCACTGGAACGCAACGTCATCGAAGTGCTGGCAACGGATATCGACGACCTGCTGACACAGCTCGATGGCCGAACAGTGATCATGGCCGATGGCCAGCGCCAACTGGACACCAGCGGACTGATCGTCGAACGCCTCGATCCGGACTGGCGCACCGAGCTGTTGTCCGTCATCACCAATCCCAATGTGGCCTACCTGCTGATGATCATCGGCATCTACGGTCTGATCTTCGAACTGATCAATCCCGGCGCGATGGTGCCCGGTGTGATCGGTGCCATCTGCCTACTACTGGCGCTGTATGCCTTTCAGGGCCTACCGGTCAGTTATGCCGGTCTGGCCCTGGTTCTGCTCGGTCTGGCGCTGATCATCGGCGAAGCGCTGATGCCAAGCTTCGGCATTCTCGGCTTCGGCGGTATTGCCGCCTTCGTCTTCGGTTCGGTAATTCTGATGGATGATCGCCAAATGTCCGTATCACTCCCACTGATCGGTGGCATAGCGCTGGTGGCCTCTGGCGTCATGCTGTGGATAGTCCTGCGCTTCATGACACTGCGTCGGCGACGCGTGCGCACCGGCCAGGAAGAAATGATCGGCGCTGAAGCCATAGCGCTGGATGATTTCACCGGCAATGGCCATGTGCGTTTGCATGGCGAACGCTGGAATGCACACGCATCGATACCCGTGCACCAGGGGCAGCGGCTCACGGTAGTTGCCGTCGACGGGCTTACTGTCGAGGTGAAACCCGCCGACTCCCCAGCAACGAGCTGATGTCAGTCGACACCGAGCGCGTTGCGACTCAAGGAGGCTCATCATGTTGATTTCCTATCTCGTTCCGGTGGTGCTGATACTGCTGTTGATTGCGGCATCGATCCGTATCCTGCCGGAGTACAAGCGTGGCGTAGTGTTCTTTCTCGGCCGTTTCCAGGCCGTCAAGGGACCCGGGCTGATCATCATCATTCCGCTGGTTCAGAAAATGCAGGTGGTGGATCTGCGCGTCATCACCATGGACGTCCCCGAGCAGGACGTGATTTCCAGGGATAACGTCACGGTGCGCGTCAACGCGGTGCTGTATTTTCGGGTAGTCGATGCAGAGAAGGCGATTATTCAGGTTGAGCATTTTGTCACCGCGACCAGCCAGTTGGCGCAGACGACACTACGTTCAGTGCTGGGTAAGCATGACCTCGACGAAATGCTCTCCGAGCGCGACAAGCTCAACGACGATATTCAGGAGATCATTGATAGTTCAGCAGAGTCCTGGGGGATCAAGGTCGCCAACGTCGAGATCAAGCATGTTGATCTCGATGAGAGCATGATTCGCGCCATCGCCCGCCAGGCCGAAGCCGAACGTGAACGGCGCGCCAAGGTGATTCATGCCGAGGGTGAGTTGCAGGCCTCGAAGAAGCTGGTCGAAGCAGCCAATGTAATGTCCGAGAACTCAGCGGCACTGCAGTTGCGCTATCTGCAGACCATGAGTGATATGAGCAACAAGAACGCCTCAACCATCGTTTTCCCGCTGCCCATGGACATCATGGAGGCGTTCAAGACCATGAGCCGAGGCGTGCCCGGAAAGCCCACTCCGCCACCAGCGCGTAGCACGCAGGATGACAGCGACACCGAGCAGAACTAGTGTTGTCGGTCATTACCTCGCACACAGTGTAATGACCGTCGACGATTCCACCTGACCTCCCGTCAGCCGTGGCGAGGACCATCCGCGGTGGCATCGATGTCGACCTCGACCATCATGCCGGGGCCGATCAGATCGATCGGACCATCGTCCAGCTCGATGCGTACCGGGATACGCTGGGTGATCTTGGTAAAGTTGCCGGAGGGGTTGGGGTCAGGCAACAGCGCGAACTGGCTGGTCGCGGCACGTCCGATGACGGCGACATGGCCATGGAAATCACCATCAGGAAAGGCATCCACGGTGATGTCCACTGTCTGCCCAAGGCGTAATTCGCCAACATCGGTTTCCTTGATGTTGGCCTCGACCCACAATCCATCGGGATCATGCATCATCAGAATCGGCTGGCCAGCGCTGATGTATTCCCCCTCATCGATCAGCGTCTTGTCGACCACCCCGCTGATCGGGCTCGGCACCTGCAGATCGTCAAGACGAAGCTGCTGCTGGGCTAACCGCGAGCGGGCCTGGGCCAATTCCTGGCTTGCCACTGCCAGTTCGGCGCGGATCACATCGGGATTGGGCAGAGGCATCTGCGAGCCGCCGATGAATCCGACCTGGGCATTGTCGGCCTGGGCCTGGCTGACCGCTACTTCCTGGGTCGCTTGATGAAACTCTGCCTCGGCAGATTGCAGCACGTAATAGTCCTCGTCACGCTGCTGCTGTGAGACCGAATGGTTGGCCAGCAACGAGTTGGAACGCTCGTAGTCCTTGCGGGCCTGCTCCAGCCGCGCATTGGCAGCATCCATCGCCGCTCGGCTGGCTTCCAGTTGCTGATGGGTAATATTCACACCGCCGTCTAGCTGTGCCTGAGCCAGCTCCAGCCGTGAATTCTGGTAATCCACCTGCGCCTGCATGGCAGCCACACCCGCCTGTAGCGTCTCGAGCTCACGCTCGTCCGGCTGGCTGTAGAGTTGTGCCACGACGTCATCCTTGGCCAGGTTCTCGCCCTCGATGATCGAGAAGTCGGTTACCCAACCCGAGAGGCGGCTGCTGACCGTCACCTGATCGGCCATCACCCGGGCATCCTGAGCGCTGACATGGGTCAGGCGATGATGGATCGCCAGTCCGGCCCAGACCAGGCAGGCCAGAACCAACAGTGTCATCAGCACCAACCGGAGAGTACTGGGCAGGCGACGGGAAGCGGCTTGCGAAGATGGCGATGTCATGTTGAATGTCCTCGAACGAGCGAAAGGGATTAGGCATAACGCCAGCGACTGAGCAATACAGAGGGGATAGAGATGATCAACAGGCTACCCACCAGCAACCAGAAGCCATCCTGGTAGGCGAGCATGGAGGCCCAGATCGACTCCACACGCCCTACCAGGTAGCCAGCCATGGCCTGCTGCTGGGTATCCGGGACGCCGAGACGAGCAACCAGCTCGGCGAAGCTACCGAGACTCTCGTTGGCCATGGCGTTACCGGCATTGACGCCAGCATTGAGCTGATTGCCATGCAGCGCAGTTTGTCGATCGAGCAGGATCACCAGCCCTGCGGTGCCCAGCGCCCCACCCAACTGCATGGCGAAGTTGATCGCACCGGAGCCGTGCCCGGTCAACTTGAGGGGTAGCGCGGCGATGGCATTGGACAACGTCGGCGGTGGATAGGCCGCCATACCAACCGCCATGATCGCCATGTTGCCGGCCAGAAAGGCAAAGGATGTATTCCAGTCCATATGCGCCATATGCCATACCGAGAACACTGTGCAGGCCAGTCCCGGCAGGGTGATCCAATGTGGTGGATGACGATCGCTTAGCCAGCCAACCACTGGCACCAACACACCGAGCACCGCAGTCGATGGCACGAAGATCATCCCGGCGGTCACCGGGCTGTAATGCAGCACCGACTGCACGAACTGTGGCAGCAGGTACATCACGCCATAGAAGGAGCCGCCGAACAGCAGCATCGCCAGCGTGCCGACCACGAAGATGCGATAGCGAAAGATCGATAGATCCAACAACGGATGCTCACTGCGCTGCTGCCAGATCACGAAAACCACGGCACAGAAGAGCGAGAACAGCACCAGTACCGGCACTCGAGGGTCATCCCAGCCCCAGCGCTGCCCGTTGGAGAGCGCGGTCAGGATCGAGAAGACCGCAGCGAACAGCACCACAACGCCCACCCAGTCGAAGGGCGGGCGCGGGCCCTTCTGCTCACGGGGCGGCAGGAAGATAGAGCCCATCACTACTGCAGCCAGGCAGATCGGCAAGGTGATGAAGAACACGTAGCGCCAGGTGAAGTTCTCCACCAGCCAGCCGCCGATCACCGTCGCTAGCGTCAGAGGCAACCCCAGACACATGCCGTACATGGCCAGAGCCATACCGCGCCCTTCTGGCGGATAGGCAGCAAACAACGCCTGCATGGCTACCGGTCGAATCAGCCCGGTCATCGCACCTTGAATGATGCGAGCAGCAATCAGTGCTGCCATGCCCTGCCCCATACCGCCAAGGATCGAGGCAGCGATGAACACCAGTAGCAGGCCCATGAAGGTGGCACGCTGTCCAACAGCGGCGACAAACCAGGGCGCCACCAGCAGCGACACCGTGGTGGACGCCAGGAAGCCGGTAGAGAGCCACTGCACCTGAGAGTCACTCATGCCAAAGGCGCCCTTGATGTAGGGAATCGCCACGTTGACGATGGTGATCGACATACCGAGTGCCACCAGGCCCAGCATCACGGTAAGGGTTACCCACAGCCGATAGCGAGGGCCATAGCGTTCGAAGAGACGCTCCACCTGGGTCATGGAGTGCGCCTCGCGCGGAGTCGAGACAGGAGCGGAAGAGTGTCATTCAGCACCGGGGCTCTCCTTGATGCAGTCAGAGTATGACCCAGGAGGCATCGACGGACACTCTGGCCAGAGCATGATTCGAGATGACACACGAGAATCAGGCCGGCATCCGGGAGACGCCAGCCCAGGGGGAAACAGCAAGTCATGGGATCGTTGCAAGCTAGCTTATGATTTGTTTGCTAACAATCCTACCGCACCCCGACGAAGAAACACAGGGGGAGGCTCGGAGACAAAGCATCATACATACATGCTAGAGTCCCTTCGGGCTTGCCTACGCCCTGGCGTTGCGCATCGTCATTATCACAACCAACCGGGAATAACTTATGCAGCAATACGCTCTGGTGGCATACGACTATACGGATGATGGTGCACTGGATCGCCGTCTGGCCTGTCGCGAAGCCCATCTGGAAGGCATCCGAGAACTCGTCAGGCTGGGAAACTTCATCAGTGGCGGCGCGATTGTGGATGACGAAGGCAAGATGATCGGCTCAAACGTACACTGCCAGTTCGACAACCGCAGCGAGCTGGATGCCTGGCTGGAGCGAGACCCCTACGTTACGCAAAAGGTCTGGGAGCATATCGAGATTCGCACGGTCAAGTTGGTTGACCTGGGTGCCTGAATAACGCGACACCTTCACAACAAAACGGCCACAGGTTAAATGCCAATGGCCGCTTCTCTCGACATTTACAAGACGCACAAGGGCGCTCATCAACTGCGCCGCACGACACCGCAATTTGCCGGCGAAGTCATTTATTCACGCTGTTCAATGCTCGCTATCACGCTGTCTTGTATACATTTCAAGTTCAATCAATTACTCAACGCTTGAGGTTCAAGTCGGCAAACCACCTACTCCGCTGTCCAACCACCATCGATCTTCAGTGACGTGCCCGTTATCAGCGAAGCGGCATCAGACGCCAGGTATACGGCAGCGCCCATGATGTCTTCGACCGTGCCCACTCGGCCCAGCTTGATCTTTTCCAGTAGCCACGAGACCTTTTCCGGATCGTCGAATGTCTGCTCGGTCAACGGTGTTCTGATGAAGGTGGGGCAAATGGTGTTGATGCGAATACCGTGCTGTCCCCATTCGATGGCCATCGCTTTGGTAAAGCCCTCGACAGCATGCTTGGTGGCACAGTAGACCGCTCGATCCGGCCCACCGACATGCGCCATCTGGCTGGAGATATTGATCAGTGAGCCACCGCGCCCTGCTGCGACAAGGCCTCGGGCAACTGCCTGGCTCAGGAAGTAGGCACCCTTGAGATTGACGTCGACGACGGCATCGAAGTCATCGCTGGCGGTTGCCAGGGCCGGACCATGTCGCGCCAGGCCTGCCGAATTGATCAAGATGTCGTAAGGCCCACTACGCTCGATTTCGGCTTGCATATGCGCAATATCCGCGACATCGAGCACCAGTGATTCTACCTGCTGGCCACGCGCACGCAGCTCACTGACACAGGCATCGAGCTTCTGCGGCGAGCGTGCCGCCAATACTGTATGAGCGCCGGCATCCGCCAGCGCTACAGCACACCCCAGGCCAATGCCGGAAGAGGCGCCAGTCACCAGCGCCCGCTTACCCGCAAGAGAAAAGGAAGGTGGGTTAGGCAGTGACATCGGGCTCCTCCGCCATTACCGCAGGCTCACCGTACCCGACCTCCTGCTTGCCATAGCGGCGAACACGAAGGTTGGCCTGCTCCGCATGACCCACGAAGCCTTCCAGCAGACAGAGTCGAGAGCAATATGCGCCGATGCTGGCCGCCGCCTCATCAGTGGTGACACGCTGATAGCTATGCGTTTTCAGATACTTGCCTACCCACAAGCCACCGGTATAACGACCGGCCTTGCGCGTCGGCAAGGTATGGTTGGTACCGATAACCTTGTCACCATTGGCGACATTGGTGCGCGGGCCAAGGAACAACGCGCCATAAGCGGTCATGTTATCGAGGAACCAGTCATCGCGATCGGTCATGACCTGAACATGCTCAGATGCCAGTTCATTGGCGGTTTCGAGCATCTCGTCATAGCTGTCGCAGAGGATGATTTCACCATAATCGCGCCAGCTCACCGATGCCGTGTCGGCGGTGGGCAGAATCTTCAGGATGCGCTCGATTTCGCTGAGAGTGCCTTCTGCCAGTGTGCGCGAGTTCGTTATCAGCACGGCAGGCGAATCGTACCCATGCTCCGCCTGACCCAGCAGGTCGGTAGCACACATTTCCGCATCGACCGTCTCGTCGGCAATCACCAGGGTCTCGGTCGGCCCGGCGAACAGATCGATACCGACACGCCCAAAGAGCTGCCGCTTGGCTTCGGCGACGAAGGCATTACCCGGCCCCACCAGCATATGCACGGGATCGATGGTTTCGGTCCCCAGCGCCATGGCACCAACGGCTTGAATACCGCCCATCACGTAGATTTCGTGCGCCCCGCCAAGATGCATGGCGGCAATCACCGCAGGATTCGGCTCGCCATGGAACGGCGGTGTTGCTGCGATGATACGCGGCACGCCAGCGACCGATGCCGTTGCTACCGACATATGCGCCGAGGCCACCATCGGAAACTTGCCACCCGGCACGTAACAGCCGACAGACTGCACGGGGATGTTCTTGTGGCCGAGGATGACACCGGGCAGCGTTTCGACTTCAACGTCACGCATGGAGTCACGCTGAATCTGCGCGAACGCCTTCACCTGCTGCTGGGCAAAGCGAATATCGTCCATCTGCTGCTTCGGAACCCTGGCAATCAGTTGCTCGATTTCCGAGTCCGACAGGCGAAAGCTGGCCGGCGAGTATTTATCGAACTTCTCCGACATTTCACGCACGGCGGTATCGCCACGCGCTTCAATATCGGCCAGTGCGGACTCGACCGCCTGCCGTGTGTTGTGATGATTCGTCGAGCGCTCGGCTTCGCTTTTGCCGCGTTTCAGATAGGTTACTGCCATGCTGTCAACTCCCGTTGGCTGCTTGTTATTTGATGGATGCTGGTAGGCTGGATGAGCCTTGAGTCGCGGCCTGATCGATAGCGGCCTGGAAGCGCTCAGCCAATGCGTCGACTCCCTGAGCCATAAGGGTGTGGTCTGAACCGACGACCATGAAGCTGGCCCCCGCCGCCATCAACGGCTGCAGGTCCTCACCTGGCGCACAGTAAAGTCCGGTTGCCGCTTGCTCTGTACCGAGAATCTGTTCCACCTGACCGACAATTTCCTCGGCGAAGAAGCTGGCAAAGCCGCTGGACACCGCAAGATCCGCGCGGCCGATGAACAGTGCATCAACGCCATCAACGGCGGCAATCTGCTGGTACTCCTGCGCACCTTCAACGTCTTCAATCTGACAGATCAGGCATGTTTCCTGAGCGGTATCACGCAGGTGCTCGGCAAACGGGCGACGTCCGTAGGATGCAGCGCGCGTGGTGCCCGCAAAGCCACGACCACCCGGCCCGTAGTACATCACCTTGGCCAGCTCTTCGGCCTGAGGCGCCGACAGCACATGCGGCACGATGACACCGGCAGCCCCACTATCGAGTACAGCGAGCAGATTTTCCGGGGAGCCAACCGGCACACGCACCAGCAACGGGCATTGCACGGCACGACCGGCGATCATCGCCGCATCCAGCGTTCCGCGATCAAAAGGCGCGTGCTCCATGTCGAGTATCAAGAAGTCGAGCCCGGACGCCCCCATCACTTCAATGATGATCGGGTGCGGTGTCTTGATGAAAGCACCGAGTAAAGGCTCACGACGCTGGAGCCGCGACTTGAAATCGCTGAGAACATTCATGAAACACCTCTAAATGAAGGCAAGTCTGGGGACTGGAAGCCGTGCTGAAGATCAGTTGTGAAGATCAGTTGTGAAGAACCGTGCTGAGAGCACTGCCTCCCACCAGGAGGCAATGACACAACGGACCACAGGACCAGGCATCTAGATCAAGGCGCCCGCATCAGGCCCCGAGTCGATCCAGTCGAATCTGTGCCGCCCTGCGATGCCCTTCCAGGCCCTCACTGGCACTCTGGCGTGCAGCCGGAGGAGCCACCTGCTGGATGCCTTCATCCGTCAGCCACTGGTGGGTCGCGGTCTTGATGTAGGTCCCCACCCACAGGCCCCCGGTGTAGCGACCTGCCGCCATGGTTGGCAGCGTATGGTTGGTGCCGGAACACTTGTCGGAATAGACAACACTGGCCGCCTCACCGATAAACAGCGAGCCGTAGCACGATAGCTTCGCGGCAAGAGCTTTATCGTTCTCGGTATGAATCTGTAAATGCTCGGCGGCAACATGGTCGGAATAGGCAATCATCGCCGCTTCGTCGGCGACCAGCGCAATTTCGCCATAATCCTGCCACGCCGGGCCAGCAGTGTGTGCGGTGGACAGGCTTTCAAGCTGACGATCCACCTCGACCAACACCGCCTTCGCCAGTGCTTCGTCGGTGGTGATCAGGCCAACGCGAGTCCTGACATCATGCTCGGCCTGAGCCAGCAGGTCGGTGGCGATCAGTTCCGCATCACCGGTGTGGTCGGCGAGCACGAAAATCTCGGAAGGCCCAGCCAACTGGTCGATACCGACTGGGCCGAAGACCTGGCGTTTAGCCTCGTTCACGAATGCATTACCGGGGCCAACGATCTTGTCGACTCGCGGCACGCTCTGAGTACCGAATGCCATGGCAGCAATTGCCTGGGCGCCACCAATACGGAAGATGCGATCAGCACCGGAAAGGTGGCAACCCGCAATCATCGCTTCGTGAGCATTGGGCGGCAGGCAGGCGATAATCTCGCCCACGCCAGCGACCTTGGCCGGCACGATAGTCATGATCGGTGCAGAGAGCAGCGGATAGCGGCCACCTGGCACATAGCAACCCACACGCTCGAGCGGAATGTTGCGGTGCCCCATGTGTACGCCCGGCAGGATCTCGACATCGATCTCCGACAACGACCCGAGCTGCGCCTTGGCGAAGGTGCGCACGTTGTTGATTGCGAACTCGGTGTCCTTGCGAGTCTGAGGATCGAGATTGGCGACGGCCTGCTCACGCTCGCTATCCGTGACTTCGAATACTTCGAGATTGGCGTTATCAAACTTCTGCGAGAACTCTCTGACCGCAGCATCACCCTGTTCACGCACGCGTGAAAGGATATCTGCCACCAGGCTCTCTACCTGACCGCTGTCAGCCCCGGCATCACTCTTGGGTGCCTTGATGAAGGTAGGCGCTTGTACAGAGTTCGGCGCCAGCGTCCTGTCACCTTGAGCTGCCTTTGGTTCTTGAACATCTGGTTCTTGAACATCCGTGACCTGGTCAATGCTCATGATCTTGTCTCTTGCAGGAGGATTTCCCCTATAAGTACCAAGCATTGAATACGTTTTCAATTTTGTTCGGCAATCACCAAGTACGACCTTAGGCTAACAAAGTAGCGGATAAATATTAAACAATTGATAAAAAAGAATTTTATCAAGATGGATCACCGACAAAAGACAGCGGATCGACCATCATTTATCAATGAATTCGTACCCAAAAAAGACTAATGCGCAATTGCCAAGGGAACCAAAAGACGGCTGCACGCCAGCCCTGCGGCTGATCTGCGCAGCGAGCGTTCCGAAGAGGAGTATTCTGGAGGATTGGTAGCCATCACGAAGATGGCCGTAGAGCAGCGATTGCGGGACGCGGGCACTTTTCTCAGGCGAGGTCTAATCGCGAGTGGTGCCGCGCCGCACCAGCGTCGGCGGAATTCTCAGCTTGATAGGTAATGGGGTCTCGGGCTCCTCGATGGCTGTGATCAGCTCAGTGACCGCCTTGGACACCATCAGGTTGACGTGCTGACGCACCGTGGTCAGGTTGAAGCTGGGCCACGCCGCCTGCGGAACATCATCGAAGCCAACCACCGACACATCTTCGGGTATCCGCAGACGGAACTCGCTACGAATAACGTCCATGGCCGCAAAGGCCATATGGTCATCGGTGACGAACAAGGCATCAGGCGGATCGGGACGGTCGAATAGCTCATGCGTGGCCTCGACCGCTTCGGCGTAGTGGAAGTTACCGACAGCGCGAGAGTGCAACTCCTGGCCTTCGGCCTTGAGCGCTTCCAGAAAGCCACGCTCACGTTCTATCTGGGTCGAGGCTCCCTCATAACCCGCCAGATGCGCGATGCGTTCTGGCCGTGAGGCCAGCAACGCCTGTGCCGCCAGCGAGCCACCGCGCAGGTTGTCGGTCGTCACCGCCATCAGGTCGAGGTCGGGCTGATCGCGATTGAACAGCATCACCGGAATCGACAGGTCAGCACAGCGCTGCGCCAGTACCGATGACATCGACACCGACACCATGATGATCCCGTCGACTCGGTAATCGAGTATCTGCTGCATCACCGGCTTGACGTCACCGACGGTGCGCGAGGACATGAACAGGAGAACGTGATATCCGCTCTCCTGAAGAGCAGCCGACAGCTTCTCGATGACTTCCGGGTAGAACTGGTTCTCCAGATAATAGACTACCAGGCCAATGATCCGACTCTTGCCGGTAATCAGCGAACGGGCCAATACATTGGGCCGGTAGTCGAGCTCTTCCGCCGCCTTGCGAATCTTTTCCGCCATTTTGGCCGAGAGTGAAGCCCCCGGGGTAAAGTAACGTGATACCGCCGATTGGCTGACACCCGCGTGGCGAGCTACATCCACCGAAGTTACGCTTTTACCCGCCATCAAGATCTCCGTTCATCAGTGCTCTGGTCTATCAATGCCATCAAGTTGCCATTGCCATGGGCGCGCCTACGGCAGCGCAATCGGCCGAGGTATAAATGGCTGCCCCTGTCTCATGGTCAAATAGCTTACATAGTGAAGGGTCGATACGTGCCGAAACGTCTGTGCCAATGTTGGCCCGGTAATCCTTGGGCGCCTTGAGATTGACCAGCTCGTTCGCGACCCGAACCGCCACCATCGAAGAGTCTCCCAGCAACTCGAGGGTATAGATCGGTGCGTTGATCTGCCCTTGCGAGGCAACCAGCTCAACATCCTCGGCCCTGAACCCCAGCGTCACCTTACCGGAGATATCCGTGGGAAGCCCCTCGATGCGCATATTCTCTGCGCTGAAGACGCCATTCGAGATATCACCACTGACAAGGTTCATGGCCGGGGAGCCGATAAAGCTGGCCACAAAGGCATTGGCAGGGCAATCATAGATCTCTGTTGGAGTACCCACCTGTTGGACCACGCCTTGGTTCATGACTACCACACGATCTGCCAACGTCATCGCTTCGATCTGGTCATGAGTGACGTAGATGGTGGTCGTTTTCAGCCGGTGCTGAAGATTCTTGATCTCCGCCCGCGTTGTGACGCGTAGTTTAGCATCCAGGTTGGACAGTGGCTCATCCATCAAGAACACCGTCGGCTCACGAACAATCGCCCGCCCCAGCGCAACACGCTGGCGCTGGCCGCCCGATAGCTCCGCCGGGCGACGCTCCAGCAACTCGGTCAAATCGACCATTTCCGCAGCCTCCATGATCCGCTCGTGATGCTCGCTCCTGGGCACCTTGCGTACTTTAAGCGGAAAGCGGATGTTCTCGTAAACGGTCAGGTTCGGATAAAGCCCGTAGCTCTGGAAGACCATGGAAATGTCTCGATCCTTGGGTTCCAGATCATTGATGACACGGTCTCCAATCAGGATTTCACCACCAGAGATACTTTCCAGACCGGCAATCATGCGCATGGTCGTGGATTTTCCACAGCCCGAGGGGCCCAGCAGAACAATGAATTCCTGGTCGGCGATCTCGAGGTTGAAGTTATTGACGCCCACGACTGAGCCCCAACGCTTGCAGACATTCTTGAGATGAATACTGGCCATGATTTCTTATCCTTTTACCGCGCCAGCGGTAAGACCGCTGACAATATAACGTTGGAAAAACATCACGAGCATGAATAACGGCACCGTGGCCGAAACCACCGCCGCAACCGCATACATGATGGCCCCATCAGACTGCACGGTGCCGAGGAATGAGTTGATCTTGGGCACCATGGTCTGGTTGTCCTGACTCAGCAGCATTGAAGTCACAGCGAAGTCGTTATAGGAGAGCAGAAAGCTGAACAACCCCGTGGTGATGACGCCTGGCCACATGACCGGCATTACCGCCAGCCGAAACGCCTGGAAGCGTGTACAACCATCGACCATGGCGCTCTCATCGAGATCCTTGGGTATCGACAGGAAGAAGCTGTGCAACATCCACAAGGTAAACGGCTGATTGATGGCAACCAGTACAATGATCGAGGTCGGAAGTGCACCCCAGATGTTCATCTCGAAGAATGGCATCAGATAGCCAGATACCAGCGTGATATGCGGCATGGCTCGGAATACCAGCGCTGCGATCAATATCCAGAACACGTATTTCTTCCTGGAGCGTGATAGCGCATAGCCACCGAGCGTACCGAACACCAGGCTGATCGCAGTAACACTCACCGTGACAATGGCAGTGTTGAGGAAGGCACGCCAGAATTCGCGATCGACCCAGGCCCCCTCGTAGCCTTCCATGGTGAAGGCAGAACCTGTCGTTTGAAGGGTCTTGACGCCGTAGAGAGCATTTTCCCAGGTTTGCCGACTGAAGAAGTCTGCCTCGACCTTGAAGGACCCCCACAGCGTCCACAGGAAAGGGAATGCCGCGATGACCAGCCATATCGCCAACAATGCGAAGGCAATGACTGACGCTTTCTTTTTGTTGGCGTCAGCAGGAGATGCCGCAATAATCATGATGCGCTCCCGTCAGGGTTCTTTTGTTTGAAGTTGCGCCAGGTCCTCATCAGAACGGGGATCAAAAGGATAACGACGCAGATAACCGTAAGCACCGAAGTCGATGCCGCCGATCCATAGAGCTTGTCGACCTGACCATTCAGATCGTTGTAGATGGACCACGAAAGCGAGGTCGCATTGGCTTCCGCCGAGAAACCAACGATGGGCTCGAAAATACGGAAGTTGTCCATCATCAGAACCAACGCAAGGAAGGTCGTCAGCGGGAACAGATGCGGAATCACAACGTAGCGTATCCGCTCCCACTTACTGGCCCCATCGATCATTGCGCTTTCCAGTGTATCCTGTGGAATTGTCTGGAGACCGGCGTAATAGACCACAAAGGGAAAGGGCGCCATGTGCCATATTCCATAAACAATCAATGTCACCCACGTCAACACAGGGGATGCCTTGAGCGACAGCTCTGGATCATTGAAGATCATCTGTAATGTCGCGCCGATGATGCCATTGGAGTTGATCATCCAGAACAAGGTTAGCGAGCCGATCAACGGTGTGACGATATAAGGAAGCAACGACAGGAAAATCACCGGCCCCTTGAGCTTCTTCGGGATATTATTGACGGCCATGGCAACCAGGAACCCAACAATCATTGCCAGCGGTGTCGCCAAAAATGTGTAGGCGATCGTAAAGGCAAGTGCCTTGTAGAACGGCAGGTTATAGATACGCGAAACAGTCTCGCCAATACTCTCAGTGCTCTCGAATATTGTACCCAGCTCATCGACGGCCAGGTGACCTCGATCAAGGTAGGTTCCGAGTCCATTGAACTTCCCCAATGGGGCCTCTTCTATCAAATTCTCCGTCGCCTCTACATCAATATGCGTTGTCTGCTCACAACCAAAAGGCCCGCAATCCTCCGCCAGGCTCAGTACCTTGTCATGCTCGGTATAGAAGGATTGAACAACGATCGATCCGGTCGGCAAGACGATAAAAAGAAACATGGCCAGCAATGATGGCAACATGAATGAAAAGAAGCTGCGATGCGTCATGGGGCGCCTCTAGTAGCAAGATGGGGCGAAATCGGTCGATATACGTCGTCAGCATTGTTATCGGTTGCTGGTGCTGATGGTTGACGACCTTTCTAGTCAAGAAAGCCAGATGAACGAGCACTGGTTCGATAAGCCGCCTCAACGTCGGCCAACGCCTGCTCTGCGCTTTCCTGCCCTTGCATGTAATCGGTCAGCTCCGAACCGAGCGCGGCATGCATGAGCCCCATAAAGGGATTCATCGGGTAGGGGCGACCGCCGCTGTTGATGGTATCAAGCACACCTCTTGCACTCTCTGGCGCCTCGTAGCCCTTGATCAGCCATGTCGCGGCATTCGGATGCTCATTGGCGACGCTTGAACGCATGCCATACATCATCGCCCGGAAGCTGGCTTCAGCATCTTCATCCGACACATTCTTCGCGATAGTGAAACCGTCCCACCACAGTGCCGCCGCAGGAATGTCATGCCCTCCCAGGGTAGGAGCAGGCGCAAGTAACGTCGTCCGGCTTATCTCGGGAGCCGCACCATTGGGATCAAGGTGTGAGTTCACCATTGACCCCCACTGATTGATGATCGCGACCTTGCCATCCAGATACAGCTTCTTGAGGTCATCAGCCGTCAGGGTCAGATACTCCGGCGGCATGTATTCCGTCATCTCCTTCATGAGCTCCAGCACTTGAACACCCTCGGAATTATTGATCGTGGGTTCAGCGCTGCCGGGCTCGAAGAACTGACCACCCAGGCTCAGGTAGTTGTTTACAAATTCATTGCCGAGATACCAGCCAGCTTCATAGGCTGCCGCAAGCGGGTACTGCATGATTCCCGCTTCTCTGATGGCACGAGCTGCGTCGAGGACCTCCTGATATGTCCTCGGTGGAGAAATGCCAAGATCGCTCAATATATCGCCGCGCATGAACAGATGCTGGCTGTTGGCCATGAAGGCGATAGCGACAGTCTTGCCGTTGATCTTGATCAGTTGATCAGATTCGAGATTCTGGCCGTATTTCTCAACATATTCATCGAGAGGCCTTACCAAACCCGCAGAAAGCAGAGGTGGCAGCGTATTGGTTGAAACCATCGCAACGCTATAGATAGCGGGATCTATCGTCAGCGCTGAAACCTGAATACTCTTGTGCTCGGTCGTCCTGTTGGTTCTGACATTTACTGTATCGGACGCACAGTGCCTGGCCTCGTTCAAGACGACGCCAAGTGAATCTATATCATTCGACAGCACACGTACCGAGCCGCTTTCAATTCCACATTCGGCAGCAGCAATATTTGAAACGAATATCAGAGGTAATAGGCAAACCGTCGCCAAGGCACATAATCTTGTCATGATTTTATCTCCTTCCAGATCGTGCCGGATCATTCGGGTACTTATATTTTTATGTCTGCCAGAACCTGGTCTGACAATTCTTGTAATCTGAAAAATCTATTAGTCTGAAAATTCCTGTGACCTGACAACTTCTGTATCCAGAAGCGCTTGCCCCGGAGTGTTGTTATCCAGGGACTTCAGGCCGAGCCGATATATCAGCCCGGCGCTGCGCATTTCGTTCAGGGGTCGGCAGGTGCATCTGCCAGTTGAGCGAGCTTGATCTGGACCAGCATCGACAGCTCGTCATAAACAGTCCACTCATCGACAATGCGACCATTCTTGTAATGATAATGGGAAATGCCCATCACCTGGACGCGCTTGCCAGTGGGGTCACCAAAGCTCTCGATGCCACCGTAACCGAGATGATGGCCTTCCATGACCCAGCGAACAGCAACCTTGGTTCCACCCTCGACACAGGGAACGGAGCAGATGTGCTGAGGCTCGAAACGCGCATCAGGAAGCGAGCCCACCAGGCCGATCACTTGATGGGTAACAGCATGAGTGCCGTAGAGTTCTTTCATTAGCGGGCCATGGTACATAGCCGTCGGCGCATAGACTTCACGAATCTTGCCGAACATCTTGCGATTCCAGACATCATGCAGCCACTGCAGTGTTTCTCGCTCGATATCATTGTTGGCAATCGAGAGGTCGGCATGGGTTGCCGGTGGGTACTGACCCAGCATCAGTCCGTTCTCACCAATATCAAGCGCCTTGACGCCCTGCGCGAGCTTGGTGCTGGCAATCTTTTCGGCAAATGCTTGAGGATCGAGACCCAACTGCTGAACGATTGCCATCTGATCCGAGACGACCCACTCACGGTAGATCTTGTTCTCGAAGATCATGCAGTCGGCAACAGTCCTCGACGTGAACGGCTTGCCATTGGCTGGTCCAAAATGACCGTTCTGAGTGTATCGGCCGGACCCGGTAACCAGGTGCGAAGTGTAGAACCCTTCACGGTCATCGCCATTCCAGATCACGTGGGTAGCCATACCACGGCGCTCCGGGAAGCTCACCAACCGCTGGATAGTGTCGCGCACGACATCTTCGCGGTTATACATCGTGCCCATGGTGCCGTAGAGCACACAGTTATTGGTGTAGTGAGTGTAAATAAGCCCTACATCACGCTCGTCCCAGATCTTGTGAGTGCAACGCACGATGTAATCGACGATATCGGTGTAGCAATCATCAAAACCCTTCAGAGACTGCGAGCGCGGACGGCTGTCACTGACCAGGTCCACGAAATCCAGACGCTCGCTCTGCAGCACCTGCTCGCTGAATGCCTGCTTGGGGCGAGACGGAGTGGCCTCCTTCGGAGTCGCGACTGTCTCTTCTTGTTTACTGGCCATGATTCCTTCCAATGTTTGCAAATTTAGACTGGTGTGCCACCGCAAAATGACATGCGATGCATAAGTATGCAAATGCTTTTCCAGCTCTTCTACCAAGGTATTATTCCACCGAGCATCGCCAACAATGATGCTGTACCGGAGGTTGTCAGCAGGTTAGTAGAAGGTTCGCAGCAGGTTTCACAGTAGCTACCCAGAGCCTCACCTCAAGAATTTGTTGAAAAATAATGACTACGTATTCATTCTGAGATGATGCAAGATCAATGCTGTTTGCCAGACAACAAACAAGGAGCACACGCAATGACGCTGAGCCCAGAAGAGATGGAAGCGCGCATCGTCCGCTATGGCGATCTCAAGCCCTGTCGCAGCGCTTTCATCGACGCACACACGCCAGGCTCAAATCAGAAGGAAAATTTCACGATCGTCGGTGGCGGCGTGAGCGAGAGTTCCGACCAGCATGTTCACATCAGTGACACGCCAGGCTTCAACATCGGCGCGGCGGGACAACCACCAAAATGCCTCAACAGCCTTCATACCCATAGCACCGCAGAGGTGTTCTTTGTGCTCAGCGGACGTTGGCGCTTTTTCTGGGGACGCTATGGGGATGCTGGCCAGGTCGTGCTGGAGGAAGGCGATATCATCAATATCCCGACCGGCATCTTCCGCGGCTTCGAGAACATCGGCACCGACTACGGCATGATCATGGCGGTTCTCGGTGGTGACGATGCTGGAGGCGGTGTGGTCTGGGCGCCTCAGGTCATCGAGAACGCAAAAGAGCATGGCCTGGTGCTCGGCGAGAACGGCAAGCTTTATGACACCAAGGCGGGCCAATCGCTGCCGGAAGGCGTCCAGCCGATGCCGCTGCTGACCGAGTCAGAGCTGGCAAGGTACCCGGAGCTCCCGGCAAGCGAAGTGGTACCACACTACGTCGCTCGCTACTGGGATCTGATGGCACTGGCTTCCAACAGCCCCGCCAAGGTCATCGGTGAAAATGCCCTGTTACGTGACAAACCCGGCTTCGAGGTCGAGCTACTGACACGCGGCTCTGTTCCCGCTCAACCCGCCAGTTGCGATCAGCACGAGGTACTGATGGTGATGCGCGGACACTGGAAGCTGAACTGGGAAGGCGGCTCCAGGGTATTGGCCCCGGGTGACACCTGCGCGATCCCCCCACAGTTGGCCTATGCCATCGAACCTGCGATGAGCGGTGAAGCCAGCCTCTACCGGGTACGCTCAACCGATGATCCGGCAGGCCCGACATGGCGAGGCTGAACCCGCCGCGGCGCCTTCCGCTGTTGATGCTGCCCGGTATGATGTGCGACGCACGCATGTTCGGCCCTCAGATGGCTGCGCTCTCCGCTGGGCGCAGCTTGATGGTGCCGGATCTGGGCGGCGAGGAAAGCATCGCGGCACTGGCCAGCAAGGTGCTGGATGAGGCTCCGCCGCGCTTTGCGCTGGCGGGGCTTTCCATGGGCGGGATCGTTGCCATGGAGATTCTCGCCCAACAACCAGAGCGAGTGGCAGGAATGGCGCTCATGAACACCAATCCCCGCGCCGAACTACCGGAAGTGCGCGCAGGTCGCGGGCCACAGATCGAAGCCGCGCGCCAGGGGCAGATGCTCGGCCTGATGGAAGAGCACATGTTTCCGCTCTATAGCGTCGGTGATAACTCCGCAATATCCGATATTGCGCGAGACATGGCGAACTCGCTGGGGGCAGAGGTATTCATTCGCCAGTCTCTTGCACTGCGTGATCGCGAAGATCGCTGCGACGTGCTGCAACAGAGCCATATTCCGACCTTGATCCTCGGCGGGCACAACGACCAGTTATGCCCTCCCGAGCGACATGAGTTCATGGCGTCGCTGATGCCGCATGCAAAATTGGTGATGCTGGCAGAAACGGCTCATCTGTCGACACTGGAGCGGCCGGTGGAAACGTCTGCCGCATTGAACGAATGGCTGGATACGTTGCATGACTGAACTCCTCGACCAGAGCATCCGTGAACAACTGCATGAACTGAACGCAGGGCATACCACGGCACAAGCAATACTGGATGCAACGCTTGATCGGATCCGGGACCGAAATCAGCGACTGCACGCTTATGTTCACATCGACGAAAGCGGAGCCAGAGCGCAGGCCCAACGAATCGATCAATTGCGGGCCGCCGGGCTGGATACAGGGCCACTGGGCGGCATTCCTGTCGCGCTCAAGGACCTGATCGATGCCAAAGGGCAGCCAGGATACTGCGGCTCTCATGCCTTCGACGCAAAAGCGCCAGAGCACGATGCCGAAATCGTTGCCCGGTTGCGAGGGGCCGGAGCCATCATTCTCGGTAAGGTGGCCACCTACGAGTTCGCCTTGAATGGTCCCACCTACGACCAGCCCTATCCGATAGCGCGCAATCCGTGGAACCTTGAGCATATTACCGGAGGCTCATCCTCGGGCAGTGCCTCAGCGGTTGCTGGCGGTACAGTCAGAGCGGCCATCGGAACCGACACCGGAGGCTCAGTCAGGAGCCCGGCAAGCTATTGCGGCATCGTCGGGCTGAAACCCAGTACTGGACTGCTGCCGCTCGATGGCGTCTTTCCGCTCTCGCAATCTCTCGACACCCTTGGCGTGCTGGCAATGTGTGTCGACGATGCCGCCATACTGCTCGATGCCATGTCGGCCCAGCAAGGCCAGAGTGCCGCCGCTAGTCGCATCGACCAACCCGTTTCAGGGCTTACGATCGGCTACGCACGCGACTGGATAACCGACAACCCGAATACCGACCCCGCAGTCATCGACCTGCTTGATGCCGCCGCCTCCAGCCTGTCACTGCTCGGCATGCGCGTAACCCCCATCACCATGCCGGATTACCCCGCCAGCGAAGAGGTCGGGCGCATCATCCTGCTTCAGGAAGCATTTCTGAACCACCAACACCGGCTGGGAACACACGGTCAGGACTATGGCGAAGTAACCCGCGAAGTGTTGATGGAGGGAGCAAGCATCAACCCGACCGAAGTCAGCCAGGCACGTGAGATGGCACAGCGCCTGCGAACCGAGGTTGATGACGTCCTCAACACCAGCGGAATCATCATGACCGCGACCACGCTTGGCCCCGCTCCGCCGCTGGGCAACGGCAAAGCCGTCTGGACCCCGATGCGAACCATACCGTTCAACATTACCGGACACCCCGCCATCAGCATCCCGTGCGGCTTTATTGACGGCTTACCCATCGGCTTGCAACTCATCGGCCGCCACGGCGACGAAGCCAGCCTCTGTCAGATCGCCCATGCCTTCGAACAAAGCACGGCGCACTCCGTTCAGCGCCCACCAACACACACCTATTAACTCAATAATAAACAACGTCAGATTTTTCATCATATATCTGCCCCACTAACAGGAGCCGCCCTACAACAAGATTTCACCATGTACGCCAACACACTCCCACGCTATGACAAATAGCTCTTAGACCTACTCATAAAAATAAGGCCCGTACCCCCGGAAGCACCAGCCTCCGGGGCCTCTAACAAATAAATTTCAAAGGAAAACAATGAAAAACATAACAAAATTCCTGTTAATAGGAAGCATTTCAGTCGCAAGCATGCCTACCGCACTTGCATTTGATCTTTATAAGGATGCTGACACAGAACTATCCTTTAGCGGCCGCCTTCAAGCAAGATATAACACCTATCAAGATGGCAGCAGCATGTGGGATACCGGATCGACTCGCTGGGGGCTTTACGCCAAACAGGGAATCAACGCGGATCTGGAAGTAGTTGCAGGCTCAGAATGGACTGTGACTGCCAATGAAGAGAATTATGATGATGACCCTCATGTGCACCAACGACTTCTTTACGCAGGCCTTGATCATGACAGGTATGGGAAACTGATCTTCGGGCAACAATTGAGCGTAGTTTGGGACGTTGCCTGGTGGACAGACCTGGGGCGTAACTATGGCAGCCGAGCATTCGGCATGTATAACTACGCAGATTTTGGCGAGGTCAGCGGCACAGGTCGTGGTGAGAAAGCTCTAACCTGGCGGAATGAGTTTGGCGATTGGAAGCTAGGGCTTCAGTACCAGGGCAAGCGCTCCGATGCAAAGCTTGCCCCTGGCGTAAAGGCAGATTTAGGGTCAGGTGGGGGAGCATCGCTAAGCTACTCACTAGCTGAGCATGTCGAGGTCGGGGCTGCTTATTATCAAAACCGCTATAACGACACAACTCCTGGTTACGGTATATCCTCAGGTGACGATGCTCAACTATGGCTTGCCGGAATATTGTATCTTGACGATAAATGGCATGCGGCCATGACTCTCGCACAGAACAAGAACTGGGAAGTAGCGGAAAACGGGCAAGTGTTCGACTCTCAAGGGGTTCAAGCTTATCTTTACCACCACTTTGAAAATGGGTTGCGCCCAACATTCAACTACAACTGGCTAGAAGATACTGATGGTCGCAGCGGAGGTGAGAAGCGACATACCTATATCTACGGCCTTGAATATCACTTTATGCGTGAAAAATTCCTGGTGTGGGGAGAGTACCAAAACAACCATGGCACAACATGGAGTGGCTCGAGCTACGAAGATTCAGACGATGAATGGACGGCAGGCATCCGCTATTATTTTTAAGTCTGGATCAATAGAGCAAAAAAAGAGCCTTGCAGCACCAGGATAAAGAAAAACGGCCACCGCGATGATTCGCCAAGTGGCCGTTTTTCATGATGTTTATGGCGCGCCCTAAAGGATTCGAACCTTTGACCTTTGCCTCCGGAGGGCAACGCTCTATCCAGCTGAGCTAAGGGCGCACACGCTCATTTACGAGCGTGGCATATCCTACCCTGCACTCTCCTCACTGTCCACCCAGACAGGCCGGAACCCTGCTCCAGCGTGCATTCGTGCCGGTCTGCGGCGATTGGCGAATTTTCGGGATCCGTAGGTTCTCGCTATACTGCCGGCACTGCACGTCGCCAAGCGAAGGAATAGCGCTACGCTGGCACCAATAACAAAGGGAACTGTGGCGCGACTGCAATCGCTCCAGTTGCCGGAATTCAAATAACTACCGTGACTGAGGTGATTAGAGTGAAATTCAGCAAGCTGATCATCGGGTGCCTTGTCGGTATGGGCCTGGCCTCAGGCCAGGCAATGGCCCAGGACGATGCCGATCACGACGCCATCGCCGAACGCTTGAAGCCCGTCGGTGAGGTCTGCCTTCAGGGCGAGGATTGCGGTACAGCCCAGGCTGCCGCAAGCGACTCCGCCGCCAGTTCCGGTGGGGCAGTTGATGGGGAGGCGATCTACGGCAGCGTCTGCATGGCCTGTCATGACACCGGTGCCGCAGGAGCGCCCAAACGCGGGGAGGAAGCGGATTGGACGGAACGTTCCGCTCAGGGCTTCTCCACGCTGCTGGACCACGCCATCAACGGCCTCAATGCCATGCCCCCGCGTGGTGGCAATCCCAACCTGAGCGATGAGGAGGTACGTGCAGCGCTGGTACATCTCGTCGAATCGGTGATGGAGGTTCCCGCTGCCGAGGAAGCTGCCCCGGCCGAAGAGTCCTCAGCGGAAGCGGCAGATGCAGCTGAGAGTGAAACCGCTGATGCGGCCGCTACGGATGCCGACGCGTCGACATCAGAAGAGTCTGCTGGTGATGAGGCGGCTGCTGACGCCGATAGTGCTGCTGAAGGTACCACCGCCAGTGACGAGGCCACAGCCAGCGAAGCAAGCGGTGATGAGGCTGCGGCAGAAGATGATGGTGCCGAAGCAGCCACTGCGGGCATCGATGGGCAGGCTGTCTATGAGAGCGTGTGCTTCGCCTGTCACGACACCGGCGCCGCCAATGCCCCCAAGCGGGGTGACGCTGCCACCTGGGAACCGCGTATCGCCGAAGGCATGGAAACGCTTTATGACCACGCCATCAATGGCCTGAATGCGATGCCGCCCAAGGGTGGCAATCCAAAGCTTTCCGACGAGGAAGTGAAGGCCGCCGTGGACTACATGGTGCAGTAATGCCGAGCATGCAGGCAGTCGATGGGGCTGCCTGCTTTCCCTCTGGGCACAGCGCTCAGCTTATCCACACCCGCCGTCGATCATCGGCCTGTGGATAAACCGAGCACGTCGATCAATCCAGCAGTGAACGCAGTCCGGCAATCGCGCTCTTGCCGCGTTCCTGCTTGCGCTCCGGGTCTTCACGATCCGCGCGCCCTTCCCACTCCAGATCCTCGGGCGGAAGTTCATCGAGGAAGCGGCTGGGGGTGCAGTCCATCAGTTCACCGAACGCCTTGCGTTGGCGGGCCAGGGTCATGGTCAGCGTCTGGCGGGCACGGGTGATGCCGACGTAGGCCAGGCGACGCTCCTCCTCGACAGTGCCCGCTTCGATGGCATTGCGGTGCGGCAGTAGCTCCTCCTCCAGCCCCATCAGATAGACATGCGGAAACTCGAGGCCCTTGGAGGCGTGCATGGTCAGCAACTGCACGCGGTCGGAGTCGTCTTCCTCGGCCTGCTGTTCGAGGATATCGCGCAATACCAGCCGTGAGATGGCGGCATCGACGCTATCGGTCTCGGTATCTTCGCTGGCGGTGCTCTCGTCCGGATCGGCCTTCATCGATTTCTCGAGCTGGTCGATCAAAATCCAGACGTTGCCCATGCGCTTCTCGGCGATGGTCGGCGCACTGGTGTTCTGGTACAACCAGGCCTCGTAATCCATCTCGCGCATCATGTCGCGGATGGCGGCAATCGCATCACCGCCATCCATGCGCCGGCGCACACCCTCGATAAAGTGGGTGAAGCGTCCCAGGCGCTCGACGGCACGCGCCGGCAGCTGCTCGGCCAGGCCCATCTCCTGGCAAGCGGAAAACAGTGAGACGCTGCGATCGGTGGCATAGTTGGCCAGCTTCTCAAGTGTGTTGGGCCCGATTTCGCGACGCGGCACGTTGACGATGCGCAGGAAGGCGTTGTCATCGGCGGGATTGATCAGCAGCCGCAGGTAGGCCATGGCGTCCTTGATCTCGCCGCGCGAGAAGAACGAGGTGCCACCAGAGAGCTTGTAGGGAATCTGGTAGTGCTGCAGCTTGAGCTCCAGCAGACGCGCCTGAAAGTTGCCGCGATAGAGCACAGCAAAGTCGCGCCACGCAGCTTTCTGCTTGATGCGCCGGGTGAGAATCTCGCTGGCCACGCGCTCGGTTTCGGCTTCCTCGTGGCGGGTGACGACGATGCGAATCGGATCCCCCATGCCCATTTCCGACCATAGTGTCTTGTCGTAGACATGGGGGTTGTTGGCGATCAGGGTATTGGCGGCACGCAGAATGGTGCCGGTGGAGCGATAGTTCTGTTCGAGCTTGACCACGTTGAGGCGCGGGAAGTCCTCCCCCAACGTGACAAGGTTCTCCGGCCGCGCGCCACGCCAGGCGTAGATCGACTGGTCGTCATCGCCAACCACGGTGAAGGTCTGGCGCTCGGACATCAGCATACGCACCAGCATGTACTGGCTGGTGTTGGTGTCCTGGTACTCGTCGACCAACATGTAGTGAATCTTGCGCCGCCAACGCTCCAGAGCCTCGGGGTTATCGCGCAGCAACACCACTGGCAGCAGGATCAGGTCATCGAAGTCGACGGCGTTGTAGGCCTTGAGGTGGCGCACATAGGCCTCGTAGACCCGCGCCGCGAACTGCTCGTCCTCCGAGGAAGCATGCGATAGTGCCTGGCCGGGCTGCACCAGGTCATTCTTCCAGTTGGAGATGATCGACTGCACCTGGTTGATCTGATCGGCGTCGACCTGAGCATCCTTGTTCATCAGGTCGCGCAGCAATGCCTTGACGTCTTCCGGGTCGAACAGCGAGAAGCCCGGCTTGTAGCCGAGCGCCTTGAGCTCACCACGGATGATGTTCAGCCCCAGGGTGTGGAAGGTCGAGACGGTCAGGCCATGGCCTTCACGGCCCTTGAGCATGCCGCTGACCCGCTCCTTCATCTCGCGAGCCGCCTTGTTGGTAAAGGTGACTGCGGCAATACGCCGCGCACTCATGCCGCATTCCTGAATCAGGTAGGCGATCTTGGTGGTGATCACGCTGGTCTTGCCGGAGCCGGCACCGGCCAGCACCAGACAGGGGCCGTCGATATAGCGCACCGCTTCCTGCTGGCGTGGATTGAGCTTGCGCAAGCGCTGGGCGATGGTCGGTGAGATCGGAGAGGAAGGCATGCTCATGATGACGACTCGGTATCCACCTGTGCTGCGCCGGCAAAGCCGAGCTGCCGCCAGGCCTCGAACACGAGGATGGCACAGGCATTGGAGAGATTGAGGCTGCGGCTATCCGGCAACATCGGCAAGCGCAACCGCTGCTCGGGCGGCAGGGCATCAAGCAACGCCTGGGGTAAACCTCGAGTCTCGGGACCAAACACCAGCGCATCTCCCGGCTGATACTGCGGCTGATGGTAGCCGCAGCGCCCGCGCGTCGATACGGCAAAGATTCGTGAAGGTTCTACACTTGTCACAAAAGCGTCCCAATCGGCATGCACCTGCACTCGAGCCCATTCATGGTAATCGAGCCCGGCGCGCCGGAGACGCTTATCATCGAGCTCGAAGCCAAGCGGCTCGATCAAGTGCAGGCGAAAGCCGGTATTGGCACAGAGTCGGATCAAGTTGCCGGTGTTCGGCGGAATTTCGGGCTGATACAGCACCACGTCGAGCATAGCAGAGCAACCCCGTGGCTGACGGACGGCAAATCACCAGGGCAGTGCCCTGGTTGGGCACTGGCAATGGTGATTCATGGAGAGAAGATCAGGTGCGAATGCCGTAGCGATCGCGGTACGCACGGATAGCGTCAGCATACCCCTTGAGGGAATCACCGGCATGGGCTTCCAGCCAGGTGAGGACCTGCTCCAGGTTGACGATACTGATCACCGGCATGCCGTAACGCGCTTCAACCTGCTGGATGGCGCTCAGCTCGCTTTCCTCGCTGGCACGCTCCTGGCGGTCCAGTGCAACCACCACACCGGCAGCCTCAGCCCCGGCAGCCTGGATCAGGCCCATCACTTCGCCGATGGCGGTACCCGCGGTGATCACATCGTCGATAATCAGGATACGCCCTTCGAGCGTCGCGCCGACGATATTTCCGCCTTCGCCATGATCCTTTGCCTCCTTACGATTGAACGCAAAAGGCATATCGCGGTCATGATGATCGGCGAGGGCCACTGCTGTAGTGGCTGCCAGCGAGATACCCTTGTACGCCGGACCAAACAAAACGTCGGCCGACAAGCCGCTGTTGCTGATGGCCTGTGCATAGAATCGCCCAAGGCGAGCGAGAGCACTGCCAGTCTTGAACAACCCGGCATTGAAGAAATAAGGACTCACACGGCCCGACTTGAGGGTGAATTCACCGAAGCCGAGCACGCCCTGCTCGATGGCGAATTCGATGAATTCCCGCTGGTAAGGTTCGAGGCGCGCTGCGCCTGGCTGGTCTGTTGCATTGTCAGCCACGAGGCCTCCTTATCATGTTTATCAATCGGGGCCATTTACCCAAACGTCGAAACGTCGGGTATCATACACGCGCGACGCAAAAGGGACCACGTATGAAAATCGCCAGCATCAATGTCAACGGCATCCGCGAGGCCGTCGGTCGAGGCTTTCTCGACTGGCTTGCCAACCAGGACGCCGACGTTGTCTGCGTCCAGAATCTCAAGGCCAAAAGCTTCGAACTGGACGACAGCATTCTCTACCCGGAAGGCTATGAGGGTTATTTCCTCGATGCCGAAGAAGACGGTTTCTCCGGTGTAGGGATCTACTGCCGCAAGATTCCCAAGGCCATCATGTACGGCCTGGGCTTTCCGCAGTGTGATCATGAGGCCCGCTTCCTGCAGGCGGACTACGATCGTTTCAGCATCGCCAGTTTCCTGATGCCTGACGGTAGTGATCCGGCCGCCAAGCAGGCGTTCATGGCTCAGTATCAGGAATACCTGTCCAAGATGGCTCGCAAACGCCGTGAGTACATCATCTGCGGCACCTGGCACATCGCGCACAAGACCATCGATCTGGCCAACTGGTCGGACAACCAGAGCACACCGGGCTTCAAGCCTGACGAGCGTGCCTGGATGGATCAGGTGTTCGGTCCGACCGGCTTCATCGATACCTTCCGCGAGATCAATCGCGATGGCGATGAATACACCTGGTGGCCGAAGCTGGATTCCGAAGTGCCGCGTACTCGCCAGGAGGGTTGGCGTCTCGATTACCAGATCGTCGGACCCAACTTCCGTCGGCACATCACCGACGCCTGGATCGACTACGATGCCACTTTCTCGGAGTACGCTCCGCTGATCGTCGAGTACGACCTGCCACTGTAAAGCCCGTCCCGTGTCGCCGTCTGGCCCTGGTCCGGGGCCGGATATCGCAACGCCGGCCCCGAATGGAGGCCGGCGTTGTGATTGGGGGCTGCGACGCGTGTCTGCCAGAAAGCTACTGGGCAGAACGTTACGGGCAGCAGGTCACTTGCAGAAACCAAGCGCCTCACGCTGATGGGCAAACAGCTCGGCTCCTGCCTTGTCGGCCAGGTCGAGCATGGCATTGAGCTGCTCGCGCTTGAAGCTGCCGGACTCCGCGGTGCCCTGCACCTCGATCATCTCGCCACTCTCACTCAGCACCACGTTCATGTCGGTGTCGGCGGAGGAGTCTTCCGGGTAGTCAAGGTCAACCACCGGCAGGCCCTTGTACAGCCCCACCGAGATCGAGCTGATCAACTGCTTGAACGGATCGGAACTGATCAGTTTCTCGCGCTGCAGATGACGAATGGCATCAACCAGAGCCACACAGCCGCCTGTAATGGATGCGGTGCGAGTACCACCATCCGCCTGGATCACGTCGCAATCCACGGTGATGGTGAACTCGCCAAGCTTCTTGAGATTTACCGCCGCACGCAGTGAACGGCCGATCAGCCGCTGAATCTCCAGGGTGCGCCCCCCCTGCTTGCCTCGCGCCGCCTCACGGCCGCTCCGGGTGTGGGTTGCTCGTGGCAACATGCCGTACTCAGCCGTGACCCAACCTTGACGCTTGCCGCGCAACCAACGTGGAACGCCCGCCTCGACACTGGCAGTACAGATCACCTTGGTATCACCAAACTCCACCAGCACCGAACCCTCGGCGTGGCGGGTATAATCGCGGGTGATGCGAACTTCACGGCTTTGATCAAAAGCGCGACCGCTGGGACGTCGAATGTCCGAAGACATGGCACCTCTCTCGCTCAATGCCATCGCTGACGACACAGAGCATGAATTTGGGAAATGGGCGCTCATTCTACACGGGATCGCCCCGGAATCGGGTACACTGCGCTTGCGAAATTGGACACATCAATGCCATCAGGGTCTGGAATGAGCTGCACAGTGCACCTGTCAGCCGCTCAACTGTCCGTCGTTCAGCGATCAATTGCTGATCCCCTGCGCACCCTGAATCGAGGAGATATGCCATGGTTCACAGCATGACCGCCTTTGCCCGCCAGCAACACGATGCCGATTGGGGCACGCTACAGCTGGAGCTGCGCTCGGTGAACCAGCGCTATCTGGAACCTCATTTCCGCTTGCCGGAGGCATTGCGCGAGCTGGAATCCAGCTTCCGCGAAACCCTGCGCAACCGCCTGCACCGCGGCAAGGTGGAGTGCACTCTGCGCTTCGAGGCCAGTGAGGCCAACCAGACGTTGTCGGTCAATCAGGAGCGTCTCGCCGCATTGTCCTTCGCCCTCGACGAGGTACGTAGAACATTGCCTGATGCACCCATGCCCAATGCGCTGGCCCTGCTTGACCACCCCGGCGTGCTGCAGAGCTCAGGTCTCGACATGGACGCCATCAAGCAGGCGACCACCACCCTGTTCGACCAGGCACTGAGTGACCTGATCGAGGGTCGTCAACGCGAGGGTGAGAAGCTCAAGAGCCTGATAGAAGAGCGCCTTGCCTCGATCAGCGAATTGGTCGCTGAAGTGCGTGCACGCATGCCGGAAATTCTCCAGCGCCAGCGCACCCAACTCGAAGAGAAGCTGGCTGACCTGAGCGCCGAGCTGGACCCCCAGCGTCTCGAAGCAGAAGTGGTACTGATGGCTCACAAGGCTGATGTCGCCGAAGAGCTCGACCGCCTCGACACCCACGTCACTGAAGTGGCCCGTCAGCTCAAGCAGAAGGGACCCGTCGGCCGCCGCCTCGACTTCCTGATGCAGGAACTCAACCGCGAGGCCAACACCCTGTCATCCAAGTCAGTGGTCGCCGACACCACCCGCTGCGCCGTGGAGCTCAAGGTGCTGATCGAACAGATGCGCGAGCAGATCCAGAATATAGAGTGACGCTTTGTGGCTTATGCCACATCACCAGTTTTCGGGTTGGATTCACAGTCGTACAGCATCCCTCCCCACCCGTATCCTGAGGTATGCTGGAGGCAAATATAAATAGCCTGCTTACCACCTCGACGGAGCCCCCATGTCCGCTGCCGACGCATCTCTTGCCGCATCGTCCCCCCCGCATGTGATCCTGCCAGAGCGCCCTTCCGCTCAGGTCATCGCCACGCTGGTCGCGGAACTCGAACCGCTGCTGGGCAAGCGGATTACCACCGCCCAGGGGATTCGTGATCAGCACGGACACGATGAATCCTGGCATCACCCCTCACCGCCGGATGCGGTGTGCTTTCCGCATTCGACCGAGGAAGTCTCGGCGGTGGTCAAGGCCTGTGCGCGGCTGGCCGTGCCGGTGATTCCCTACGGCGTGGGCACCTCGATCGAGGGTCAGGTCATCGCCGTGCGCGGTGGGTTGTGTGTCGATCTATCGGCGATGAACCGGATCATCGAAGTACGCCCCGAGGACATGGACGCCACGCTGCAGCCGGGGGTGACTCGCACCCAGTTGAACACCGACCTGCGCGCCACCGGGCTGTTCTTTTCCGTCGATCCGGGAGCCGATGCCAGCATGGGTGGCATGGCCTCGACCCGCGCCAGCGGCACCAATACCGTGCGCTATGGCACCATTCGCGACAATGTGCTGTCACTGACGGTGGTGATGGCGGATGGCCGTATCGTGCGCACCGGAGGGCGGGCACGCAAGTCTGCGGCAGGTTACGACCTGACTCACCTGATGATCGGTGCCGAGGGCACGCTGGGCATCATCACCGAGTTGACCGTCAAACTGCATGGGCTGCCTGAGGCGATCTCTTCCGCTACCGTGGCCTTCGAGGATGTCGAAGGCGCCGTCAACAGCGTGATTGCCTCGATCCAGTACGGCATCCCCATGGCGCGCATCGAGTTGCTCGACGCGCTGTCGATGCAGGCGGTCAATCGCTTCTCCCACCTCGACTACGCCGAGAAGCCGACACTATTTCTCGAGTTCCACGGCACCCACGCCAGTGTGCGTGAACAGGCCGAGGCGCTGGCCGAGATCTGCAACGACTTCGGCGGCAGCGACTTCGCCTGGGCGACTCGCGAGGAAGACCGTCAGAAGCTGTGGCAGGCGCGCCATGATGCCGCCTACGCCGCCAAGCAACTGCGGCCGGGGATGGAGTTTCTCGCCACTGATATCTGCGTACCGATCTCGAAGCTCGCCGAGTGCATCGAAGCCACCCAGCAGGATGTCAGCGCAACCGGCCTGGTGGCGCCACTGCTGGGCCATGTCGGCGACGGCAACTTCCATCTGGTGGTGGTGATCGATCGCGACAGCGAACAGGAAATCGAGCAGCTCAAGGCCTTCAACGAACGCCTGGTCCAGCGCGCCCTGGCCGCCGGCGGCACCTGCACCGGCGAACACGGCATTGGCCTCGGTAAACGCCACTACATGACCAATGAACACGGCGAGGCACTGAGCGTGATGCGGGCGATCAAGATGGCCCTCGACCCACAGGGCATCATGAACCCGGGCAAGATGGTGTAACGTCACTCAAACCCGGCTTCATCCATATAACCGATGAACTTGCGCTTCTTCTGGTGCACTTCACGCAATTCATCAATCGCATGCCTGAGTGTTTCCTGCTGTGTACTGGTCTTGAGCGTCTTGCGATAACGCTCAAGCAGGCCAATGGCATTGCGATAACCACGGTCATTGGCCTGCTCGACCTCGCCACGAATCAACTGCAGAAACAGCTCCAGACTATCCTCGGGACGATCCTTGAGTCTGGCGAGTAACTGACGAACGGTTGTCGGTGTCGTGTGCCACTGGCGACAGATGGCCAGCGCCGCATCGGTATCACCCTCGGCAAGATGAATTTCCACCAGCTGTGTGGCTTCTCGACAGATGTTGAGCGGGAATCGGGAAGAGCAGGAAATGGTGGATTGCGGCTCCGGCAGTTTCGCACTCAGCCCATCCACAACGCGCTGGCGATACTGGCTATCCAACCGCTGGTAATCACTCAGCTCACGTGTCTGCTGATAGATCCGCCATTGCAGCTCGGCGGCTTCATCAGCCTTTTCCTGGTGCTCCCATAGCGTCACTCTCAGCCTATCGACGTCTGCCTGCCATCTACCAGTGCTGGAGTGGGCCTCATCCGCCAACTCGAGCCAGTGTTCGGCGAGATCCCATGCCTGATGTTCGATACAGTCACGTACCGCATGTATACAATCCATCCGCTGATTGGCGGTCTTGCGATATAGAGAGAGGACAGCTTCCAGATCACCGCGTTGCCGGGCATCTTCCAGCAAGGGATCACGTATCCGAGAGAAACGAAATGTCAGGCTCCAATCACTACCGGCAGGGGGCTTCGGTAGCGCATCCCACTGCTGGCGCAGAATGGCAAGAAAAGCCGCCATCCCTTCATCGCCCAGCACCTCACGATAGGCCTCGGGAATCGGCGCGTACCAGTCCTCCCTTTCTCGGCCATCATGGGCAAATGAAAGTTCATGGAGATATTGCGCCTTGTGCTGTGCAGACCAATCGAGGCGCTGCATGGCTTCGATGTGCAATTCCTTGAGTGTTCCCTCGCAATGCAGTCGGAAACCGCCGGAATCATCAATGGTCTCAAGCGCACGGTACAAGCGAGTCTGGGCGTAATCGACCAGCTTCAACAGTTGCTCAGGGGACAATAGCGGCGCCTGGCTTTCCAGCAGGTCCATAAGCGGCTCGGCACGCGAGAAATACGTGCTCACCTGCGCATATCGGAACAGCCCATCACGGGGAAAAGGAAAGGCCGCCGTAATGCGCTTCTTCAGCTCGGCGGGCGCAATCGCCGCTTCAACCGTACTCTCCCTGGCAACAGCCTTTCCGCCAACACTTTTCCCGGAAGAACTCTTCTCAGCCGGAGCCTCAACAGGCTCTCCATTCAGTTCGGCACGATAGGCCAGGGCGGCAGCCACACAATGCTTACAGAAATCGAAGCCGCCCGACGCCGGGCAGATACAGACACCATCCAGGCCATTGCGGCTCAGCGTCAGATCAGCACGATAGACCTGGCTGCCATCCACTACAGCAACGATACGACTTCCGGTTCGATCAAGATCGCGTACCCGTCCCTGACGGTAGTATTTTTCTCCCCGCGCAAAAGCCCCCCCACCGGCCAGGCGGGCCAGGTGCTTATCGGACAGGAACGACATTTCCTCGTCATGGGTCATAGGGTCAATCAACTCGGCTCTCGATTGTGTTTCATCTCGTTTGTTTCACTTACCGCAACCTTCTTGTTCTTCGCTCGCCAGCATGTTCATGATCAAGCGAATCATGGTGTCCTTGTTGGTGGGATCGGACTCGGCCAACAGACCCTCATCATAGCGTTGCAGCAGAAAGGTCTGCGCATAGCGGCTGACGATATCCACCAGGCCACGCCCACTGGCGAACTATCCGGAAATCCCGGAGAGTTGCCTCGCGCTCCAGCTAGACGTTGTTATAGATATTTTCCATGAGGATAGCACTGAGGGTGTCTCCTCTACGGTCGATTCACCGGGGCAGGCTTATCACGGCGAAATCCAGCACATATCGATACTATCGACATGACAAGGCCACGTGTCGATAGAAGCAGATTCCATCGACACGTGGCCTTGAAGCGTTATCGCTCCAGTTATTGCACTACTTATTGCACTACCGAGCCGCCAGAATCTCCTTCAATGCCGCCAGACACTGGTCTACTTCGTCGAAGGTGTTGTAGTGGGCCAGTGAGATGCGCGTTACCGACGGCAGTCCCAGCGGGCGCAGGATATTACCGGAGAAGGTGTCGTCCTTGCGGGCATGCACGCGGATGCCGTGCTCGTCGAGCCGGGCGACGATCTCCACCGCATCACGCCCTTCCACCGCGAAGGACACCACGCCTTCCCGCCATGGGGAGTCGGCTTCGCCGATCAGACGCACGCCGGGTAGTCGGGCCAGGCCATCCAGGTTTTCGGTGCCGTGAATCACTCGGGTGGTCAGGGCGATTTCCTGGGCGTGCATGGCGCGTGCGGCGGCCAGCAGGCGTTCGCGACGTGATGTCGCCTCGCTGAAATGCCCGCCCAGCCATGCCAGATAGTCGACCATCTCGCTGACGGCGGCGAAGGCTGCCGGGTCACGGCTTCCCAGTTCCCAGGCGTCGTCCGGCTTGCCCAGCAAACGGTCGTGATCCACGCGGCTGAGCCGGGGTGACAGCCACGCATAGCCGTTGTTGAAGTGGCAGAAGGTCTTGTACATCGACACCACATAGCCATCGACGCCGTAATCGGCCACGTCGATATCGCCGTGCGGGGCATGCTGAATGCCATCGACGATGATGTAGCAATCCGGGGCAACGGCTCGAATGGCGGCGGCGATGGCGGCAACGTCCTGGGCCATGCCGGTGACCGGACTGGTGTGCAGGATGCTGGCGACGCGGGTATCCGCTCGCACCACCCTGGCATAGTGCTCGGCGGTTACACGGCCACTGCTGGTATCGAACGGCACCGTCAACCATTCACGACCGGTACGTCGTGCCCATTGGGCAGTACCGTCGAAGCTGGAGGGATGCTCCAGTTCACAGGCGACGATGCTGCCACCTTCCGCAGCCGCTGTGGCGGCGGCACGAATCAGGCGAAACAGGCATTCGCTGCCGGTCTCGCCGCTGATGATCACACCGTCCTCGGCACCGAAGAACTCACGCAGTGCCTCGCGCCCGTCCTCAACCCGTTGCTCGATGGCCCGTGAGGCGTCGTTGTCACGGTGCGCGTTGTCCGGCACGGCGGCGATCTCCGCCACACGTTGCACAACGGCCTTGAGGGTCAGTGAACCACCGGCATTCTCGAAGAACACGCGCTTGCCGGTATAGGGGCACTGCTCGACATGATGAAAGCGCTCGCGGATCGCGCTCAATAACTCGCCGGAAATGCCATCGCTCAGCGTATCGGGCTGTGCGACCCGGTCAGGGGGTGTTGTCATGTTGTCAGCTCCAGCATCCAGAAGGAAAAATCACGCAACGGCGCCCTGACGCTGTCGCCAGCGACGCCACAGCGGAATGACCAAAGCCAGCACCACCAGCAGGCACAGCGCCAGTGATAGCGGGCGGGTGAAGAAGGTGGTGATATCCCACTGGGAAATCTGCATCGCGCGGCGGAAGTTGACCTCCAGAATCGGTCCGAGGATCAAGGCGATGACCAGCGGTGCGGCGGGATAGCGCCAGCGCTCCATGAAGTAGCCCAGCAAGCCGCAGCCGACCGCCAGCCACACATCAAACATCTCGTTACGCAGCGCGTAGGTACCGACCACGCTGAACAGCAGGATCAGCGGGCCAAGCACGGCTCCCGGCACGCGCGTGACCTGAACCATATAGCGACACAGCCACAAGCCGAGCACGGCAAACATCAGATTGGCGAACAGCAGAGACACGATCAGGGTGTAGGTGCTCTCGGCATGCTGAGTGAACAGCGAGGGGCCGGGAATCATGCCGTGAATTGTCAGGCCACCGACAAAGACGGCGGTGACGGCATTGCCGGGAATCCCCAGCGTCAGTGTCGGAATCAGGGTGCCGCCGGTCACCGCATTGTTGGCCGCCTCCGACGCCGCTACGCCTTCGATCTCACCCTTGCCGAAATTCTCGGGGTTGGGCGCGTGACGGCGCGCTTCGTTGTAGGAGATGAAGGCCGCGATGCTGGTCCCGGCACCCGGCAGAATACCGACAATCGAGCCGATCACCGAGGAACGACACAAGGTGCGAAAGCAGCGCTTGAGGTCGGCCCAGTACGGCAGATTGCGACCCGCCAGGCGCTGGGCCTTTCCCGACAGCACTCCGCCACTGCGCGGAATACACAGGTTGAAGGCCTGGGATACCGAGAACAGGCCGATCAATACCGGCAGCAGCGGTACGCCATCGAACAGTTCACTGCGACCGAAGGTGTAGCGCTGTTCGCCGGTGAAGGCATCGAGGCCCACGGTGGCCAGAATCAACCCCAGCGCCGCCGCCAATACGCCCTTCACTGGTCGCTCGGACACCACCCCGACAATCGTCACCAGGCCGAAGATGGCCAGCCAGGTGTATTCCTGCGGGCCGAAGGCCAGTGCGACCTTCGACAAGGGCGGTGCGATGGCCAGCAGCACGAAGACACTGACCAGGCCGCCGAACAGCGATGCCAGGGTCGCCATGCCGATCGCCTCGCCACCTCGTCCCGCCACCGCCATCGGATAGCCATCCAGCGCCGTGGCAATCGAGGCATCGGTGCCGGGGGTTCGCAGCAGAATCGCCGTTACCGAGCCTCCGTAGACCGAGCTGACATACACGGCACCAAGCAGGATCAGTGCCAGCTCCGGCGGCATATTGAAGGTAATGGGGATGCACAGTGCCACCCCCATGGTCGAGGAAAGCCCCGGCAGGGAGCCGATCAGAATGCCGGCCAGAGTGCCCAACACCAGCGTCAACAATGCCGCGGGCGCCACCACATTGGCGAAGGCCGTTACCAGGATATCCATGCAATAGTCCTAATTTCTACAGGCTGGGTTACAGGCCCGGTTTGCTGCAGGTTCAACTCAGACTCAGCTTGCCAGCAGCCCCATCGGCAGCGGTACCGCCAGTAGGTAAGCGAAGACGAGATAGAGGATCAGCGTAAAGCCGCAGGCCAGCATCACTGCCGCCAGCCAACTCAGGCGTGCCAGTACTTTCAGGGTGAAGAGCAGAAACAGCGGCACCACGATAAAGGTGCCCAACGGCTCCATCAGCGCCAGCAGGGCCAACAGCCCCAGGCACCACAACCCCATGCGCTGGCGGTCGAAGGGTGTCGGTTGCTCCCCGTCCTCCCTCCGGGCCGCCTCCCCGCGGCAGGTCAGCGCCAGCCAGCCACAGGCCAGCAAACCCAGGCCGCCGCTGATGAGCGGGAAGACTCCCGCATCACCACGCATGTTCCAGCCCACCACCATCACCGCGAAGCAGGCGACGGCAGCAACCAACGTCACCAGCCGATCAATGCGATACAGTGTCATTGTTCAATCCACGGTTCCTGATCCCAGATCGCCTTGAGACGATCATGGCTATCCTTCAGGGATTGCGCATATTCCTCGCCGTAGATCGGCTCCAGCGGCATGTTGAGCCGTGCCAGCTCCGCCTCGAATTCAGGGTTCTCGATCACCTGCTGCGTTACGTCGAGCAGGCGCTGGTAGACCTCATCCGGTACCCCCGCCGGCAACGCCAGTCCGCGCGAGGCAGAGGACACCACGTCATAGCCCAGCTCTTCGCCGGTCGGCACATCGGGAATCGCTTCCATCCGCTGGTTCGACCACACCGCCAGGCCGCGAACGGCGCCATCATTGATATGCGCGGCGGCTTCCGACATGTTGCCCTCGAAGGCATCGATATGCCCGCCGAGCAGAGCGGCGGTCGCCTCGGCATTGCCATTGAAGGATACGAAGTTGAGTTCGATACCGGCATCGCCGGCAAAGTTGAGTGCGGCAAGGTGGTCATCACCGCCGACGCCTTCGTGGGAAACGGTGACCGAACGTGGCTCGGCCTCCACCGCCTCGACCAGATCATCCAGCGTCTGCCAGGGACTGTCTGCGGCGACGGCCAGCACGCCGGGATCGGTGACGACATTGGCCAGCGGCTGAAGGTCATCCATGCTGTAACCGACCGTCTCGGCACGGGTGAAGGGATGTGTTTCCACCGACGGGGAATTGATCAGACCGATGGTATAGCCGTCCGGGTCGGAGTTGGCCAGATACACCCAGCCCAACTCACCGCCCGCGCCAGGCTTGTTGACCACCACGACACGCTGGCCCAGTTGTTCCTCGGCATATTTGGCAAAGATCCTCGCCATGGTGTCGGTGCTGCCACCGGCGCCATAGGCCACGATCATCTGAATGGGTTTGCTCGGGTAATCCTCGGCCAGAGCGGACTGGGACATCCCCAGCGCCAGACCGAACGCGGCCAGCGCCACGCTTCCATGTTTTATAAACGAATGCTTTATGAATGAGTGTTTTACACGTCCGCGTTGCATGAATGGAAGCTGCATGGTGATGACTCTCCTTATTGGCGTTATTCGAGTGGCCTGCCGGTGAACAGCAAGTGCGACAGACCACCAGTGAGTCTTCCAGGCTGCAGGTAGCTACAGCGTCAAATCACTATAGAAGTCTTGCAAAGATGAAAAAAAGCGAATTAATTTCATCCTTATACATTCATAAAATTCACCAACGGTGACCTTCATGCTGACGCTCAAACAGCTGGAAAGCTTTGTGCAGATCGTTGAGCTGGGCACCTTCGAGCGTGCCGCTCAGCGCCTGAACACCACGCCTTCGACCATCTCCAAGCGTATCGCCGAACTCGAGGAGACCACCGGGCTGACACTGTTCGACCGCTCCCGACGTGGCGCCCAACTGACCGATGACGGCGAGCAGTTGCTCGAACACGCCATGGCCACCGTGCAGCAGGCCCAGCGCATTCTCGAGCTCAAGCACCAGCCCTCTCAGCTGCATCGCATCCGGTTGGGCTTTACCGACCTCACCGCACTGACCTGGCTACCGGGGTTCCTGGCATCTTTTACCGAACAGCGGCCCGATGTGCGCCTCGATATCAACATCGACATGAGCCGCACCCTGTACCAGCTGTTTCAGGATGGTGAACTCGATCTGGTAGTGATTCCGGGAGATCAGCAGGCCTTTGCCCAGCCGGGTACCGAATCGCGGCTGGTCGGCGAAGTGGAAATGGCCTTCATGGCGCGCAAGGGACTGGTGAAGCAACCGCGCCCGGTGGAATTGCGGGCATTGGATGGCTACACCCTGATCGGCCAGGGCAAGCGCTCGGGCTTCGCCCAACAGGTCAATCGCTGGCTGCACCAGCAGGGGGTGGTGGGATCGACACTGACCGCCGATAACCTGCTTGCGCTGGTCGGACTGGTCACCGCTGGTCAGGGCATCAGTGTGCTGCCATACCGCTGTGTCGCGGGCCTGGCCGGGAACCATGCTCTGGAGGTCATCGATACGCAGCCACCGCTACCGCGCATCGGCTACTATGCGGTGTTTCACGACGGTTCACGACTCAAGCTGATGGAGAGCCTGGCCCAACGGCTGGCGGAAGCGGCGGATTTTACCCAACCGTTCTTTCTGATTGGATCTGCCTCCCACAATCAGCAAAAAACCCCATCACCTTGATCGTGACAGGCCTGGCATTGGCCGTCAGCCTGAAATAAACTGGTCGTTATAGTGACTTTTCATCACAGATTTGGCCCAGAGAAGATGCCCATGGCGCTGCTGTCCGACATCAATGCTCCCCAGCGAGAACAGTCCCAGTCTTCGCCCTATGAACGCCTCAGCGAACGCGAACTGCTCGAGCGAGTGTTGGAAGTCTACGACCAGGGTCGTATCGCCGAAGCTCTGGCAGAAGCAGACCCCGGCAACTGGTGCCGTGAAACCGTCAATCGTTGGGTCAAGGGCAAGGCTTCGCCCCGGGTCACCAGAGCAGCATGGCAGAAGCTGGTCTCGATGCTACCGGCACCGCCGGTGAATCATCGCCAGGCTGACTTTCGTTTTATCGACCTCTTCGCCGGTATCGGCGGTATACGCAAGGGCTTCGAGGCCATCGGCGGCGAGTGTGTGTTCACCTCTGAGTGGGACAAGTACGCGGTACGCACCTACAAGGCCAATCACTTCTGTGATCCTGTCCGCCACCGTTTCAATCATGATATCCGCGATATCACTCTGTCCGCGCGCACCGATGTCGATGAGGACACCGCCTACCGCCACATCGACCGCGAGATTCCCGATCATGATGTGCTGCTGGCGGGCTTTCCCTGCCAGCCATTCTCTCTGGCCGGCGTATCGAAGAAGAACTCGCTGGGGCGCAAGCACGGTTTCGAGTGCGATGCCCAGGGCACACTGTTCTTCGATGTAGCGCGAATCATCGCCGCCAAGCGGCCAGCCGCCTTCCTGCTCGAGAACGTCAAGAACCTCAAGAGTCACGATAAGGGCAAGACGTTTCGCATCATCTGCGAGACCCTCGATGAACTGGGCTACGAGGTTGCCGATGTGGATGCTCCACGCAGCCGCGACCCCAAGGTCATCGATGCACGACATTTTGTGCCCCAGCATCGCGAGCGCATCGTGCTGGTCGGCTTCCGCCGCGACCTCGGTGTCCATCAGGGCTTTACCCTCAAGGATCTCGACAAGGTCATCCCCAAGCGGCGCCCAACCTTCGGCGAGTTGCTGGACAGCGAGGTCGACAGCAAGTACATCCTGACGCCCAAGCTGTGGGAGTACCTGTACAAGTACGCCCAGAAGCACCGTGAAAAGGGCAACGGATTCGGCTTCGGTCTTACCGGCCCCCATGATGTGGCACGCACACTGTCGGCGCGCTATCACAAGGATGGCTCGGAGATTCTGGTCGATCGTGGCTATGACGAGAACCTGCCCTTCCACGGCGAGCGTAACCAGCGTAACCGGCCGCGCCGCCTGACTCCCCAGGAGTGTGCAAGGTTGATGGGCTTCGACCAGCCAGGTGAATCGAACTTTGTGATTCCGGTCTCGGATACCCAGGCCTATCGCCAGTTCGGCAACTCGGTGGTGGTGCCGGTGTTCGCCGCCGTGGCACAACTGATGCACGAGCGGATCGTCGCGGCCCGAGAGAAGACGCGCCAGCGCGTCGAGGCCGAAGTACCGCAATTGGAAATGCCGCTGAGCCTGTAATCGCCAGGCGTACTCACTGGCCAGGCTGGCTCGCAGCAGCCCGGGATTCACCATGGCCGAGAAGATTACCCCGCAAACCCGCTCGCGGATGATGTCATCAATTCGTGGGCGCGATACCCAACCGGAGCTGGAGCTGCGGCGCTTTCTGCATGCCGAGGGATATCGCTTTCGGCTGCAGCGTCGTGATCTACCGGGCCGGCCCGATCTGGTGCTGCCGCGCTATCGCCTCGCCGTCTTCGTTCACGGCTGCTTCTGGCATCGTCATCCCGGTTGCCACTACTGCTCTACTCCAGCCACCCGGGCCGAGTTCTGGCAGCAGAAGTTCGCCGACAACATCGCCCGCGACCAGCGCAACCAGCAGGCGCTGGAGCGCCTCGGCTGGCGAGTACTGGTGGTGTGGGAATGCGGCTTCAAACACTGCCTGGAGCGCCTCGATGAAATCCCGCTGTTGATCGAAGCGGTCAACCAGCTCCAGCAGTGGCCATATCAGCCGCCACGGCTGAATTGAAGACGAGTCACACGTACTCGTCTCCTGTATATATGTATACAACCTAGAAAACACTTGAGTTTATATTGTTTTAAGTGGCCAATTACTTCCAGAAAATACTACTAAAATTGAGCGGCATTCAACGTCCTTATGTTCTATCATTGTCACGGATTCGCCATATAGAACTATTTAGTTTCACCTAGTAGATTCATTCAGCCAGATGGCTGCATTACGAGGCAAAAGAACACCATGAAACAGGACAGCTCTCCAGCCTCATCACCCAACTCTGACGCTTTGGCTGAAGACCTGGTGTATGACCGTATTGTCGATGCCTTGATCGACAAGAATCTACGCCCGGGTGAGCGCTTGAATGAGGCTAAGTTGGCGAATGCCTTCAATACACCAAGAAGTCGAGTAAGGCGCGCTCTAAACCGTCTCATGAACGAGCGTCTGGTGCGCTTCGAGATGCATCGCGGTGCCTTTGTCTCGTTGCCTTCCATCAAGGAAGCTTACGATGTCTTCGAAACAAGGCTGCATATCGAGGCTGCCGTGGCACGCATTGCCTGTGAGCGTATCAATAGCGACGGCATTGCCACGCTACGAGAGCACCTGCAACTCGAGCACGAGGTTTACGACGACCACCGGCCCAGCGTCAATCGCATATCAGGCGACTTCCATGTCCTGCTGGCAGAATTGACCGGCAATGAAGAGCTGACCGCAATTGTGCGTCCAATCATTCGCCGCTTCTGCATTATCCAGTCCCTCTATGAGCGTTCCTCCGGAGTGCTATGCCTTACTCATGAACATGGCACTCTTGTCGATTTGATCGAGGCTGGAGATGCAGAAGCAGCGGCGACGGAAATGATGGAGCATTGCAAACATATTTTCTATAGTCTTGATTTGTCGGAAAAACGTCGCTCAGAAGCCAACATCTACGGCATTGGTGAAGACAACCTCAACAAACAATGACTCATTCAATAAAAATATTGAGGTCGCCAGAAAAGGCGCCTTGATTCGGCGCCTCTACGTTACTGCTGTCATCAGTAAGTATGATATTACATGGCATCGTCCAGCGCCTTTATCAAGCGATCGACTTCATCAAAGTTGTTGTAATGCACCATGGACATTCGTACCACACCGTTGATTTTCATCAAACCAAGATCTTCCGCAAGACGCCGAGCGTAGAAGTCACCATAACGAATTCCCACCATGCTTTCATCGACCTTACTGACAATTTCATCCGATTTCCGACCATCGACGGTAAAGCTTACCGTCGATACACGGTGTTCGATATCGGCATCATCACGCCCAATAATCCTGACTCCTTTCCTGGTTTTCAGGTAACTCAGTAGACGCTCAGTTAGTCTCGCTTCATGTTCAGCGATATTGGCGAATGTACTGCGTAGCCTATCCCGAGGGTCATCGCTCTCAACAGCCCCCAGCCCCAGCAAATAGTCGAGGATACCCGTGCAGGCGTAGGTGAGTTCGTAGTTGGGATTGCCTGGCTCAACCTTGCCGGGAATCTGGTCGCGGGTGAAGAAGTGGTGATAGATATTGTCGAGCTCCAGCAGACACTCCTTCTTCGCATAGAGTACCGCGTGGTGAGGACCGAAAACCTTGTAAAGACTGAAGCCGTAGTAATCCACATCCCAGTCCTGGACATCAATGATTCGATGAGGCGCAAATGCCACGCCATCGACGCAGAGCCGTGCACCGTATTCATGGACGAGGGTAGCGATCTGCTTGACCGGATTAATGGTGCCCAGCAGGTTTGATACATGGGCGATACACACCAGTCGCGTACGATCCGTGAGTAGGCCACGCAGGTCATCGAGCTCCAGTTCAAGGCTTTGCGGGTTACAGTTCCAGAATCGGATGGTGGCTCCACTGCGCTCGGCGAGGCGAACCCAGGGACCGACATGGCTTTCATGGTCAGTATTGGTGACGATTATCTCGTCACCAGCCGCAAACTGACTGGTCATGGCATCAGCCAGCAGACGGAACTGAATGGTGGAGCTGGGCCCGAACACCAGTTCCTCGACGTGGCGTGCATTGACCAAAGTGGCGACAGCCTGGCGCCCGGCATTGACCTTGTCCCGCGCATGCTGGCTAGGCGCATAGCTTGCTCCCAGCTGCACATTGTCACCGAGTAGGTAGTCACTGATTCGCTCTACAACTACCCGTGGAACCTGGGCACCACCCGCGTTATCCATGAACACCCAGTCACTGTTCAGCGAGGGAAACTGCGATCTGACGAGGTTGATATCAAGGGTCATGTATTCATCCTATTATTGTCACTGGCCGCCAGACTATGCCCAGCAGTGCCAAAATACGTATCAATAACGTCCAGGTATTTCAGTGCTCCAGCACCGACTTCAAGAACGCTTGAGTACGTGGCTCCTGTGGCTTGCTGAAGATCAACTCCGGCGCGCCTTCCTCAACTACCTGGCCGGCCTCCATGAAGATGATCCGGTCGGCCACATGGCGGGCAAAGCCCATCTCGTGGGTGACCAGCAACATGGTCACACCTGTATCAGCCAGCGTCTTGATGACGTCCAGTACTTCACCCACCATTTCCGGGTCCAGCGCTGAGGTAGGCTCATCAAACAACAGCACACGGGGTTCGTTGGCCAACGCACGCGCAATGCCAACCCGTTGCTGCTGCCCACCGGAAAGCGCCCCGGGGTATTTGTGCATCTGCTCAGCAATACCGACCTTTTCCAGCAACTCCTTAGCTCTATCTTCTGCCTGTTCGCGACTCATGCCCCGCACCCGGATCGGGCCCAGGGTAATGTTTTCCAACACTGTCATGTTGGGAAACAGGTTGAAGCTCTGGAACACCATACCTACATCCTTGCGCACTTCGATCAGTTCAGGCCCTGGCTGTACTCGAATACGGTCGACATAAATATCCCCCTGTTCGTAGGGCTCCAAATAGTTTATGCAGCGAATCAGCGTCGACTTACCGGAGCCTGATGGTCCGAGAATGGCAACGACTTCCCCTTGGGCAATCTCCAGGCTGATGTCCTTCAGTGCATGAAAATTACCGTAGTACTTGTTGATCTGTTGCAGAGACACAATGCCTTGGGTGCTCATGTCATATCCTCCCTTGGGCGAAGCGACGTTCGAGCAGACCTACCAGACGTACCAGTGGCAGGAGTACGGCCAGATAGAGTAGGGCCACCCCGATCAAGGGCGTCGGATTTGCCGCCAACGCCTGGGCTTGGGTGGCTTGCTTGAGAAGATCAGGCATGGCAACCACCGAGGCCAGTGCCGTGTCTTTCATCACATTGATGCAATTACTGGTAAGCGGCGGAATGATCAGGCGAAAGGCCTGGGGCAACACCACGTCACACATCACCCGATACTGGCTCAGGCCAATCGACTGGGCTGCCTCGAATTGTCCCCTGGGCACAGCTTCGATCCCGGCACGATAGATCTCGGCGGCATAGGCACTGGAGATCATCGACAAGGCTGTGCATGCCGCAGCGAAAGGCGACAGGGTGATACCCATGAATGGCAACGCGTAATAGACGATTACCAACCACACCAGAACCGGCAATGAACGGAAGATATCGATATAGGCAATGGTGACAATACGCACCACCAGCGGCCCATAGAGCCTGAGCAGCGCCAGCACCAGGCCACCTATCAGGCCAATCAGAATGCTCAGAAAGCCCAATACCAGGGTTTTGCCGAGCCCCTGCAACAACATCGGGAGTGTGCGCACGAACACATCCCAATTCAGGAAGGTCTGGACGAGATCCATGAAGCTTGTCTCCACCACCTGCACGAAAGGAATAGCGCGGCATGTTAGCCGCGCCCGAAGTTGCACTGTCGATTACTGAGTAACCGGCGTGGATTACTGGGCAACTGGCATGTCACGCACCTGCACGGTGCTGGTCGTCGCCTCAGCCTCGGCACCAAACCATTTCTGATGCAACTCAGCGACGAAGCCCTCTTCTTTCAAGGTGGAGATAACATCACTGGCACGTGCCGCCAGCTCAGAGTTTTTGGCAAACATCATCGAGTACTGTTCACCGCTGGGGATTCGCTCTACGACCTGAAGCTGAGGCTTGTCGCGGACGTAGTACTGTACGGCGGGAATATCCGAGATATAGGCTTGCAGGCGGCCACTGGTGAGATCAAGCATGGCCGGTTGAAGGCCTTCATAACGACGGATTTCAGCGAAGCCATACTCCTGCTGATGCTCGGTGGCCCAGATATCACCTGTCGAACCGGTATCAACACCGATGACCTTGCCGTCGAGATCCGCCAGACCGGTGACTCCGGTATCAACGCTGGTAGCCAAGGATTGATCACTGTCGTAGTAGGGCTGAGCAAAGGACACCGACTGCAGACGCTCAGCGGTGATGGTAATCGATGATACCGCGACATCAATGCGCCCAGACTGCACCGCAGAGAACAAACCATTAAAGGGAATGTTGTTGATAGCTACTTCGTCATAGCCGAGACGACTACCGACTTCATTGACAAGATCGATCTCGAAACCGACATAGTCACCATCGGAGTCCTGAAACTCCCAGGGCAAGTTTCCGATATTTGCACCTACATTGAGGGTTTCGGCGTAGACAGTACTGGAACTCACGAGTGCTGCCAGAGAGAGAGTCAGTGCTAGAGAGATTTTCTTCATGGAATTGTCCTTCATTGTTATCGTTGTACATATCTTCTGTGATGCGTCACTTTTCTGTACGTCGTTGTTGTTGCGTATTATTGTTACGTATTGTTGTTATAAATCGATATCAAGAAGCGGCCCTTGTAAGCGGCTGTCCTGATGACACAACCTGCTCATTCTTCAAGAGCAGGCACTCCACAAGCAGACGAAGTATCACCACGCGCCACCCATGCCCTGGCAATCTCCTCTCGTGTAGCAAACCATACCCCTTCATGGGTCTGGGCATAGGCGATGAAATCCTTGAGTGAACGGATCTTTCCCGGACGTCCAATCATTCTCGGATGCAAGCCGATTGACATCATGCGAGGACCTCTCTCAGCCTCTTCCAGCAGCACATCAAAGCCCTCCTTTAAATAATCAAGGAACTCATGGCCACTGGTCAGCCCAGGAGATAACCAGAAACGGAAATCATTGAGGTCAGTGGTATAGGGCACCACCAGATGGGATTTGCCCGAAACCTCGGTAAAGTAGGGCACATCGTCATTGTAGGCATCGGCGTCGTAGAGGAAGCCTCCCTCCTCCACCAATAGACGACGGGTGTGCACGCTGGGCCCATAGCGGCAATACCAGCCAACCGGGCGCTTGCCGGTGGTACGCGTAATGGATTCAATTGCCAGCCGAATGTGCTCACGCTCCTGGTCCTCGCTGAGACGAAACACCTCTTCCCAGCGGTATCCGTGACTACAGAACTCGTGCCCATCTGCGGCAGCTCGCTTGGCGACCTGGGGGTTCTGCTCCAGAGCGATGGCACAGGCAAAGAAGGTCGCGGGCACATCAGCATCGCGCAGAATATCCAGAATGCGCCAGATGCCGACCCTCGAGCCATATTCATACATCGATTCCATGGCCAGGTTGCGGATGCCGGGAGGCGTCACGTAACTGCCCCATTCAGTCATCGTCTCCTGATCCGCATCGCCCATAGCAAAAGAACGCTCGGAGCCTTCCTCATAATTGATGACAATGTTGATTGCCAGGCGTGCCCCATTGGGCCAGCTGCCTTCAGGTAGCTGCTCACCGTAACCAATCAGGTCACGCTGGACCATATGCCGTCTCCTGTGATCATCGCAGAGGGCGTTCGAGAAGCGCTCTAAAAATTGCACGCAATTATGCGTGCGATATAAACAATAAAGCACAAGAAAGGTCTGCCCGCAAAGAAATACTGGTATTTCCCCTGGCCAGCCATTGCAGTCAAGGACGATAGGGAAGGGAGAGGAGCAGTCGTGAACAAGAAACAGAGCAGGATCAGACGAGGAATGAGGACTGGATAAAGGCACCTGGCAAAGGGCTATGCTCCCGTGGTCCATGACTACATACCGGGTCGCCGAGTCAGGGAACCAGGATCGAGGAGAAGGTTCAGCAGCCCTGAATGCTCTCCACTAAAGTATCGAGAAGTACAGGCCAATACATGGGTACGTTTTGCACATTGTCGGCGGGGGTTTGTGATTAGCGGACAAATTTTTTTGCCTGCATAGATGAAGCTGGTAGGGTGCTCGGTCCCATCGCGCCCCTGGCGTTCGGCCCCTCCCATTCGATCAAGCATGGAGGCAATCAAGATGACGACCCACAAGGTCTCGCAACCTGCTGAAGATAAACAGTTCTTCGGCCATCCCCGGTCTCTCGCCACGCTGTTCGGCATGGAAGTCTGGGAGCGCTTCTCCTTCTACGGCATGCAGGCCATTCTGCTGATCTACCTCTATTACGAGGTCAGCCGTGGGGGATTGGCGATCAGCCAGTCGGTCGCCATCGGTATCGTTGGTGCCTACGGCAGTGCCGTGTATCTGGCGTCGATTCTCGGTGGCTGGTTCGCCGACCGGCTGTTCGGTGCCGAGCGCACGCTGTTCTATTCCGGCATCGTGGTCATGCTTGGGCATATTGCACTGGCGGTGCTGCCCGGTGTGCATGGTGTTACGGCAGGTTTGATCTGTGTGGCGCTAGGTAGCGGTGGGGTCAAGGCGACCTGCTCATCATTGGTGGGGGCGTTGTACGAGCCCGGCAGTGATCGACGCGACGCCGGTTTCTCGCTGTTCTATCTAGGTATCAATGTCGGCGGTTTCGTCGGTCCGCTACTGACCGGTCTGCTGCAGAAGAACATCGGCTTTCACTTCGGTTTCGGCATCGCCGCCATCGGTATGGCCATCGGACTGACTCAGTACGCCTTCGGCCGCAAGCGACTCCCGGAATCCCAGAAGGTTGCCCCCAACCCTCTGGAAGCTGGTGCGTTCAAGTATTACGTCATCGCCACTGCCGCAATCATCGGTGCAGTGCTGGTCGCTGTCACCATCGGCTGGGTACGTGCCGACAATCTGTCGGATGTAATGCTGACCATCATCGCCATCTTTGCGGTTGCCTACTTCTGCGTGATCCTCTCTTCCAGCCGTGTGACCAGTGAAGAGCGACGCCGTGTGCTGGCCTTCATCCCGCTGTTCCTGACCAGCGGTGCCTACTGGGCTCTGTACAGTCAGTCCTACACGGTGATCACCGCCTTCTTCGATCAGCGTGTCGATCGCAGCGTGTTCGGCTGGGAAGTTCCGGTCGGTTGGTTGGTGTCCGCTCAGGCGTTGACCGTCATCGTCCTCTCCGGGGTCTTTGCCTGGTTGTGGACCCGGCTGGGCAAGCGACAGCCCAGCTCGGCCAGCAAGTTCGTGATTGCGATGTTCATTATCGGCCTGACCTTCCTCGGCTATCTGCCCTTCCTCGGCAGCGATGCTGCCAGCATGCCGCTGATCATGCTGATTGTCCTGCTGCTGGGCTTCACCGCCTCGGAGCTGTGCCTGTCACCCATCGGCCTGTCGGTGACAACCCGGTTGGCCCCGGCGGCCTTCCAGACCCAGATGATGGCGTTGTTCTTCATGTCACTGGCGCTGGGCTTTGCCGCTGGCGGCAGCCTCGGTGGCTTCTACACCGAAGAGAACGAGGTCCAGTACTTCATCGGCATGGCCGGGTTGGGTATCGTCACCGCAGTGCTGTTGGCGCTGTGCCTGCCGTTCATCAAGTACGCTTCACGCGGTACCGAGTAAGGAGAGCCCATGAAAGCCCAGCAACCGTCTGTTCCCGGACTCGATATCATCGATCACAGTATCGAGGTGCCTCTGAATTGGTCACAGCCTGACAGTGGCAAGACCATCGAGGTGTTCTTCCGCGAGGTCTGCCAACCCGGCAACCGCGATAGCGAGCTGCCGTTGCTGGTGTTTCTACAGGGTGGGCCGGGAGGCAAATCACCACGCCCGACCTCGGCTGGTCCCGGCTGGTTGCTGGAGGCGATCAAACACTTTCGCGTGATCCTGCCCGACCAACGTGGCACCGGTCGTAGCTCGCGGATCACCGGCGAAACCATGGCGGCCTTCGCCGATCCCGAGCAGGGCGCCGACTATCTGGCCTGCTTCAATACCCATGCCATCGTCGCCGATCTCGAGCATATTCGTCAGCAGGTCTATGGCGGCGTGCGCTGGCATAGCCTGGGCCAGAGCTATGGCGGCTTTCTGACCCTGAGTTATCTGTCCTCGGCACCACAGGGGCTGGAGAAGTGCTACATCACCGGCGGTATTCCCGGCCTGACCCCTGATGCCGATGAGGTCTATCGCCTCACCTGGCGTCGTGTTCAGCGCAAGATGTCGGCGTTTGTGGCGCGTTATCCCGAAGATGGGCAGACATTGAACGCGATTGCCGATTACATAGCCCGGCATCAGCCGACGCTGCCCAACGGCGACCCGCTGACCATCCCGCGCCTGCAGAGCCTCGGCCTGCTGCTGGGCATGGGCGATGGCTTCGAACGCTTGCACTGGCTGCTTGAGGAAGCCTTCAACGACGACAGCCAGCAATCTCTCAACCATCACTTCCTGTGCGACGTGATGGCGTTGACCGGCTTCGACGAGAACCCGCTCTACGCCGCCCTGCATGAACACATATATGCCTCTCCCGATACGATCTGCGATTGGGCCGCCGAACGCCAGCGTCTACAGCTCCCGGAATTCTCGCCATCACACCGCCCTCTGCAATTGGGCGGCGAGATGATTCATCCGTGGATGTTCGACGAGATCAGTGTGCTCAAGCCATTCCGCGACGCCGTGCACTGTCTGGCCCAGCGACGCCTGGCAAAGCCGTTCTACGACCCACAGCAGTTAGCAGCCAATGAGGTTCCGGTCGCGGCCCTGATCTACTTCGATGACATGTATGTCGACGCCAGCTTGTCGCTGGCCAGTGCCGAGGCCATCGGCAATCTCCAGTACTGGGTGACCAATGAGTACGAACACGACGGCCTGCGCCAGGACCCCAGCGTCTTCACTCGACTGATGGCGATGATCGAGGAGGCGTGATGCCTGTCATCACGCTGTTTAGGGTACCTTGGCAGGAAGTCCGGCAGTATGAGAGCAGACATCAGGAGGACTGAGCATGAGTACCACCAGCTTCACAACCAACCACTTCAAGCTGGCGCTGCGTGAAGGCCGCCCACAGATCGGCCTGTGGCTATCGATGGCTGACTCCTATAGTGCGGAGATATGCGCGACATCGGGCTTCGACTGGCTGCTGATCGATGGCGAGCATGGACCCAATGATGTGCGCTCCACGCTTTCCAATCTGCAGGCGGTCTCCGCCTACCCCAGCCATCCGGTGGTGCGTGCTGTTCAGGGAGACACTGCACTCATCAAACAGTTACTGGATATTGGTGCTCAGACACTGCTGGTACCAATGGTCGATACACCAGAACAAGCTGCAGCCACCGTCGCCGCTACTCGCTATCCCCCAGAAGGCATTCGTGGGGTCGCACCTTCCATCGTTCGCGCCTCACGCTGGAACGCCGAGCCAGACTACATCCACCGTGCCAATGAGGAAATCTGCCTGCTTGTCCAGGCAGAAAGTGTGACGGCGCTCAACAACCTGGCGGCAATCTGCGCCATCGACGGTATTGATGGTGTCTTTGTCGGCCCAGCAGACCTCGCCGCATCCATGGGCCATCTCGGCAACCCGAACCATCCCGAGGTTCAGGCTGCCATCGATGAGGCCATCACCACCATTATCGCCAGCGGCAAAGCCGCCGGCACTCTGACCAGCGATCCCGGTCAGGCAAGACATTACCTGGCCCTTGGAGCCCAGTTTGTGGCAGTGGGGCTCGATGTTTCACTGCTGGCTCAAGCAGTGCGTCAGCGCGCGGCTGATTTCGATCTTCCCCCCCACCATAGCCACCTCACATAGCTTCCGACCAGAAGCCGTCAACTGGAAGTGCAGGCCACAGGCTCGCCGATATCCCGCCGCGCGCTGTCGAGGCATGACTGCATACGCGACACCTGCCCATTGGTGAACATGACCATGGTGTCGTCGTCGACGTAGTCCATGAAGTTCATGAACATGTCGCCATGTGGTGCGTTATCACAGGAAACACTGGGAAATTCCGGTTTTCCGGTATTGGGGCCGGCCTGGTTGGGAGTGTCGTCGACAAAGTCGCTGCCTGAGCAGCCGTCACCATCGTCACCCCATATATGGCGCAGATTCAGCCAATGGCCTACCTCATGGGTAGTAGTACGCCCCTGGTTGGAAGGCGCTCTGGCGGTACCGGTGGTGCCGAAGGCGGTGTAGGTGACCACCACGCCGTCTGTCGCCGCTGGCCCTCCGGGAAACTGGGCATAGCCCAACAAGCCTGCGCGCAGCTGACAGACCCAGATATTGAGGTAACGATCCGCCGGCCACGCATCCTGACCACCAATGGCGCTGGACTTGACGCCATCATCAACATCGAAGCTGTCATGCGCTGTTTGCGTCCGAGTAATGCCTTCGCTGGGATTACCATTCGGATCAGCGGTGGCCAGCTCAAACTGAAGACGCGCATCACCGGCAAATTCGGCAAAAGCATCCGGAACCTGGTTACGGTCGGCGTTCTGGCGGCGAAAATCCTGGTTCAGGACCGCGATCTGGCTCTCTATCTGTTCACGGGAGATGTTCTGTTCCTCGGTATGATGCACCACATGCACCACCACCGGAATTCTGGAACACCCCTCCCGCAGTAGATTGCCGGCGCGCCGGGCGCGAAACGCCTGGTCCTCTATATCCCGCTGGCGCCGGGCATACTCCGGGTCATTGTCAAGCAAGCGGCGGTGTACCTGCATGGTACCGCAGCCACGGCAGACTGCTGATGATCTCTGATGGTCCGTCATGATGATTCTCCCTTGATCTCAATGATCTCAATGATCTCAATGTTCAGTGATCGTCGCCGTTTTCCGGCTGGCGCGATTGCAGAATCAGTGTGTCCGGCAACAATTGATCGATACGATAGTCGCCATCCCAGCCCGGCAACGTCAGGCTCAGTACCCGGCCGACACAGTGCCAGCGCCCCTGGGACTCACACTCGAGCCCGTCATCAGGGCTACCCCTCAATAGCTCAGCATAGCCGTCGTGATGCAGATACAAGCGCCTGCGTGGCTGGCGTCTTGGTGCGATATCGGCCGATACCTCGCGCCATACCAGGTAGCCGGGGCGCTGCTGCTCCTCAATTTCGACCCACTGTCTTGCCAGTTGCTCGGGGAGAATGCTGGCGCTGCTCATACGCTGCCTCACGGGTTATCCCATGTTCGTCATCGCCCTGGCTCGACAGCCGCCAGGTTCCAGCCGGTCTGGAATCAGCTTTCACTATTGCTGACAGCCAGATCAATGTAAAAGTGCCGGAGAAATTCCACTTCAAGCCATGGCGGATTCGCTCTACCATGACCGGCCACCGGGTGGAGGCAGGCTGATCATTACGGAACATTTCATTCTTTCCGTTTTGTTACCATGCACCACTATTGAGCATAGATCCGGGTCTTTACCTTCCATTACGCCAAAGTTACCGCTTTTTCCCTACTGGAACGCCCCACATACTGCTGTGAACTCTCGCAAAGGTATCCAGCATGCCTTATACTTTGGTAGTAAATTAACTACACCCATCTATTATCTCTGGCCGCCATTCGTCGCCGGGAGGTCAATTAATGCCATTCAAGATTACCGCCATCCGAGCACGCTATCCGCGCCTGGCGGAGCTCGCCCTGGCCCTTGGCGGGTTCGGTATCGGTACCAGCGAATTCGTGATCATGGGCTTGATGGAGCGTGTCGCCGGCGACCTCTCGGTGACTAGTGCGGATGTCGGCTACGCCATTTCCGCGTACGCGCTGGGTGTAGTGGTCGGTGCACCGTTGATATCGGCGCTTGCGGCGCGAGTCCCGCGCCGCACACTGCTGATTGCGCTGATGCTGGTATTTGCTCTCGGCAATATCGCCAGTGCCATGGCGCCAGGTTTCTGGTCATTTGTTGGTCTACGCTTCCTCGCCGGCTTGCCCCATGGCGCCTACTTCGGTGTTGCCGCGTTGGTCGCCGCGGCCGCAGTACCCATCGAGGAACGCGCCAGGGCCGTGAGCCGCGTGATGCTGGGTTTGACTACCGCCATCGTGATTGGGGCGCCACTGGCCACCTGGGCCGGACAGTGGCTGGGTTGGCAGTTCGCCTTCCAGGCCGTGGGGGTCATTGCCTTCATTACCATGGGCATGATTCGCCTGTTCGTGCCGCGTCAGCCACACGATGTGGAGGCCAGCCCGAAGCGCGAGCTGACGGCGCTGGTCAAGCAGCGCGTACTCTTTACGCTGGGCGTGGCCAGCATCGGCTTCGGCGGCATGTTCTCCGTGTTCAGTTATGTGGTACCGACGCTGCGCGCCCAGGCGGATATGCCGGAAACGGTCGGCCCCTGGGTACTGGCAATCTTCGGTATCGGTGGCATTCTGGGTAATCTGGTAGGAGCTCGTGCCGCTGACAGGAACTTGATGAAGTCGGTGCCGCGTATTCTGGTCTGGTGTCTGGTGGTACAGGCAGGCTTCTACTTCGCCGCCAATAATCTTTACACCGGCATCCTGTTCGTCGGACTGGTTGGCACCAGCATGGCGTTGGGTCCTGCATTGCAGACCCGCCTGATGGATGTCGCTGGCGATGCCCAGACCATGGCCGCGTCAATGAACCATGCGGCCTTCAACTGTGCCAACGCCCTCGGTGCCTGGCTGGCCGGCGTGACCATCAAGTCCGGTGCCACCTGGTCATCCAGTGGTCTGGTTGGCGCCGGACTCGCCTTCGGCGGACTGGTGGTGTTCTACATTGGCCTGCGGATGGAGAAGCGCAGCGACAAGCGTCGCGCCCTGCGCGCGCAGTCGAAGAGCCTCTGACCGAGATGTCGACTCCAGGCTCCCCGCAGAATGGGGAGCCTGGCTGCTCTCCGCAGCGTCTCGTCACACTATACTGTCGACCAGAAGTAGCGCACCACGTGAAAGAAGATCGGTGCCGAGAACACCACCGAATCGAGACGATCGATAAATCCGCCATGCCCTTCGATCAGATGCCCCCAGTCCTTGATGCCCCGGTCACGCTTGATCGCTGACATCACCAACCCACCGGCGAAGCCCAGCAAGGCGATCATCATCGCCAATGCCGCCGCCTGAAGAAAGCTGAACGGTGTCATCCATGCCAGACAGCCGCCGATCAAGGTGGCACTGGCCACCCCGCCAATAAAGCCTTCCACGGTCTTCGATGGTGACAGGTTGGGAGCGATCGGGTGTCTGCCCAGCAACTTTCCCCACACGTACTGCAGTACATCACTGAGCTGCACGACCACAATCAGGAAGGCAATCAACAGCATATTTCGGCCTTCAAAACCGGGAATCTCGAGGCTCAACAGCGCCGGCACATGAGATACGCAGAACACGCAGATCATGAGTGCCCACTGCACCTCACTGATGCGTACCAGGTAGCCCTTGCTGTCACCGCGCAGTGCCGCTATCACCGGTAACAGCAGGAAGGCATAGACCGGGATGAAGATCGAGAACATGCCGTAGTAGTGTTGCCAGACGAAGATGTACTGCACCGGCAATATCACAAAGAACACCAGTGCCAATGCCCAGTGATCGGACTGACGTGCCTGAACAAGGCTGATGAACTCGCGCAGTGCCGAAAACGAGGCGAAAGCGAACAGCAACACTACTGCGGTGCGCCCCCCCAACAGAGCAATCCCCAGCAGGATCGCCATGATCCACCAGGAGCGAATCCGCTGATTGAGATTCTCGACCACATCATTGTCGCCCTGCGGAGAATAGCGACGCTTGAGCGCGTAACCGATGATACTGGCCACCGACAGCAGGCCGGCCACCGCACTGAGCAGGGTCCAGAGCCCCGCCGGAATGGTACTACTCATCATCTTGCGACTTCCCTCCATGGGCTGGCGAAAGCGCCAGCAGCGATGCTCGAGCCCGCGCAAGGAAGGCGTCTCGATTCTCGTCCGACTCAAGTGTCAGTGGTTGACCATAGATCACGCTGCACAGTAGAGGAATCGGCACAACCTCACCCTTGGGTAATACCCGGTTGAGGTTATCGATCCATACCGGCACCAACTCTATCCCGGGGTGGGTGCAGCTCAATTGATAAAGCCCCGAGCGAAACTCCTGTAACGGATGCTCCGTGGTATTACGGGTGCCCTCCGGGAACAGGATCAGCGAGTCACCAGCGTTGATCGCAGCATTCATTATCTCCAGCGGGTTTTCCTTGCGCGGCTCGTGCCGCTCGATCAATAGCCCATGGAATACGTCATGAATCAGGAATCGCCGCAATCGCGAGGCCTGCCAGTAATCGGCACCGGCCACCGGTCTAGCAGACTGACGCAGACGTGGCGGCAAGGTCATCCAGATCAGTACGAAATCCCCATGGCTGGCATGGTTGGCAAAGTAGATACGCTGGCGCGGTATCGGCTCCATGCCCTGCCACACGGGGCGGGCCGCTGTCACCAATCGCGCCATCAGGCGCACCATTGCTGCCGTTAGAGAGGCCGTCCATTGCCGAATCACATCCATCCCCCTACATGTGCACCGAGGCTTCCATCATAGCGGAGTTCAGAAGCCCGCCAAGTTATGCGATACTTCGCCCCCTCTCATTTCCCCCTTACGACCGCGACAATAGGCGCCGATCATGTCCCAAGGCACGCTGTTCATCGTTTCCGCCCCCTCCGGCGCCGGCAAGACCAGTCTGGTGCGTGAGCTGATCGAGAGCCTCGACGGTATTCAGGTTTCTGTCTCGCATACCACCCGCGCCATGCGTCCGGGTGAGGTCGACGGGGTCAACTACCACTTTGTCGATGTCGCTACCTTCGAAGGCATGGTCGCCAAAGGTGACTTCTTCGAGCACGCCAGGGTCTTCGACAACTACTACGGTACCTCGCGCAGCGCCGTGGAAGCTTTGCTGGCTGCCGGCCAGGACGTGATTCTCGAGATCGACTGGCAAGGCGCACGCCAGGTCCGTGAGCAGATGGACAACGCTGTATCGGTATTTATACTGCCACCATCGCGCGAGGAGCTGGAGCGTCGCCTGGCCAGCCGTGGCACCGACGACCATCAGGTGATCAGTGGCCGGATGCGTGAAGCCGTCAGTGAAATGTCGCATTACGGTGAGTATGATTTCGTGGTGATCAACGACGACTTCACCAGCGCGCAGGACGAGCTTCGAGCGCTGGTGATCGCCCACCGCCTCGAAACTCAGCGTCAGCGTCAGCACCACACCAGGCTGCTGGATGCCCTGCTGGCATCCTGATCCAGCGTCTCCATCTTGTCAGAAGCCATCGGCATCAAGTAATCTAGCCTGTCTATTTGCAGGTGCACCCCCGGGCCCGGTCTGTATTCAACAGACGTCGGCGGGGGCATAGTCCGTGAGGCCAGCACCTGTCAGACACACTGCATGTCATCTCAGGAAGGGCCCTATGGCACGTGTTACCGTCGAAGATTGTCTGGAAAATGTCGAGAATCGCTTCAAGCTGGTGATGATTTCCACCCAGCGCGCTCGTCAGCTGGCTCGCGGTTCCCGTGACGCCCTACTGCCGTGGGAAAACGACAAGGTCACCGTCATGGCGCTGCGCGAAATCGCTGATGGCTTGATCGACTCAAGCGTTCTTGATGAGCCGCTGGAAGCCCCTACTCGCTTCCGCCCCGAGTACCAAAGCTCGCCCTCCGAGGAGTGATCACCTCTGCCAACGTGGTCTGACGCCACGCGCAGGGCTCTCATCCAGCACTCAGGGCACGCCACATGTTCACAATCGATGATCTGTCCGACCGACTCGGAGGCTATCTGCCTGCCGAAGAAATCCAGCAGGTCAGGCGTGCCTTCTACTATGCAGAGCAGGCCCATGACGGCCAGCGCCGTCGCTCGGGTGAGCCCTATGTGACTCATCCGCTCGCAGTAGCCAATATCCTCGCCAACATGCACATGGACCATCAGAGCCTGATGGCCGCCATGCTGCATGATGTCATCGAGGACACCGGCGTCTCCAAGGAGGCCCTGGCGCTGCAGTTCGGTGAACCGGTCGCTGAACTGGTCGATGGTGTTTCCAAGCTGACCCAAATCACCTTCGAGGACAAGGCCGTCGCCCAGGCGGAGAACTTCCAGAAGATGGTGATGGCGATGTCCCGCGATATCCGCGTGATCATCGTTAAACTTGCTGACCGCCTGCACAACATGCGCACTCTCGGTGCGCTGCGGCCGGACAAGAAGCGACGCATTGCCCGCGAGACACTGGAAATCTACGCCCGCGTAGCCAGCCGCCTGGGTATCAATACCATCCGCGTCGAGCTCGAGGATCTGTCCTTCCAGGCAATCCATCCGATGCGTGCCGAACGCATCAAGCGCGCCGTGGCCAGCGCTCGAGGCAACCGACGATCGGCAATTCGCCAGGTCCAGGATGCTCTGCAGACCCGACTTGATGAACACAGCCTCAAGGGCACCGTCATCGGCCGTCAGAAGCATCTATTGTCGATCTATCGCAAGATGCGTGACCAGCGTAAATCGTTCAACGAGATCATGGATGTGTTCGGTTTCCGGATCATCGCCGACGATGTCGACAGCTGCTATCGGATTCTTGGCATAGTACACAACCTGTACAAACCGGTTCCCGGACGCTTCAAGGATTACATTGCCATCCCCAAGGCCAATGGCTACCAGAGCCTGCACACCACGCTGTTCGGCGCCGGTGGTATGCCCATCGAGGTGCAGATCCGTACTCGCGAGATGGAGGCGATGGCCAACAACGGTATCGCCGCCCACTGGCTGTACAAGGCCGGTCAGACCACGCATCCGATTGCCGAGGGCAGTCACGCCCGCGCCCGTCAGTGGGTCAAGGGACTACTCGAGATGCAGCGCCATGCCGGGGATTCGCTGGAGTTTATTGAACACGTCAAGAACGATCTTTTCCCCGATGATATCTACGTGTTCACGCCAAAAGGCGACATCATGGAGCTACCTCAGGGAGCTACCGTGGTCGACTTCGCCTATGCCGTGCACACCGAGATCGGTAACAGCTGCATCGCCTGCCGCATCGACCGCCACCTGGCACCACTATCGTCACGACTGGAAAGCGGTCAGACGCTGGAGATCATTACCTCTCCCGGTGGCAAGCCCAACCTCGCCTGGCTCAACTTCGTCATCACTGCCAAGGCACGCTCGGCGATCCGTCATGCGCTGAAACATCAGCAACATACCGAGGCGGTACAGTTGGGACGGCGGCTGTTGACCAAATCACTGGCCGAATTCGAGATCAACCTCGAAGAGTTGACCGACCCAGTTCGGCAACAACTGCTCAAGGAAATGGAGTACAAGGATGAGCCATCACTGCTTGGGGCCATTGGCCTCGGCAATTGTGTCGCTCACCTGGTTGCCCGTCGCCTGGTCGAGCTGGCACGTGGTGAGGCAATTGGTGTCGACAACTACGCCTCTCAGGGCCCTGTGACGATAAGCGGTACCGAAGGCCTGGTGATCAAGTTCGCACGCTGCTGCCATCCGCTACCCGGTGACACCGTGATCGGCCACCTTTCTGTCGGCAAGGGCATTGTGGTCCATCGTTCGGAATGTCGTAATCTGCAAGAACTCAAGAGTGACCCGGAAAAGCTCATTGTTCTGCGTTGGTCGGAGAACACCAATGAGGATTTCCCGGTTGCCCTGCGCCTGGAAGTGGAGAGCCGCCGTGGACTGGTTGCCGAACTGGCTGCCCTGATCACCGATGCTGGTGCCAATATCGAACGTATCGGTATCGAGGATCGCGATGCGCGTCTGTCGATCGTCAACCTGACTCTGTTGGTACGCGACCGTACGCACCTCGCACGCATCATCAAGCGCATGCGTAACCTGTCGAACATCGGTCGAATCTCACGCCTCGGCAACTGACGACCCGGTAACGGAAGACTGAGGGAATGCGGCCCTTGTGGCCGCTCCCATTCGCAGTGGCAATGACAACGCTGCAGTGACAATTGAACCCAGCCGTAGGCCATCGCAACCGCAATGGTCCGGTAACTGTTTTTTTGCTGTTCCTGCGAACGGCATGACTTAATGGAGGCCACAATGAGCAATAAAGCCGTCATCAACACCGACAAAGCCCCCGCCGCCATCGGTCCCTATTCCCAGGCGATCAAGGCCGGCAACACCGTCTACCTGTCCGGCCAGATTCCACTGGACCCGGCGAGCATGGAAGTCGTCTCAGAGGACTTTGAAGCCCAGGCCCGTCAGGTGTTCACCAACCTCAAGGCAGTCTGTGAGGAAGCAGCCGGTACTCTGCAGGATATCGTCAAACTCAACCTGTACCTGGTCGACCTCGACCAGTTCGCCATCGTCAACAAGGTGATGGAAGAGTACTTCGACAAACCGTATCCTGCCCGTGCTGCTGTGGGCGTACGCGCTCTGCCCAAGGGTGTACAGGTGGAAGCCGAAGCCGTGATGGTCATTGGCGACTGATTGAGCGCTGCATTGCATTGCGATGCGAGCTACGGGCACCTTATATGCTCGTAGCTTCTCGCCCGTAGCTCACCAGCTGCATGCCCATGCGCCTGTTTCTCGCTCTCTCACCACCCGATGACCTTCGCCAGCGCCTCGGTACGCTGGCGGACAGCCTGCATGACGAGTGCGGTGGACGGCGTGTGCCTGACGCCAACCTGCACCTAACGCTGGCGTTTCTGGGCGAACAGAGCGCGGAGCAAGCGCAGCAGCTCGAGGCCTGGCTACAGCAGATGCAGGTTGCCGCTGGTGATATCCGGCTGGATCACTGCGGCCACTTCCGTCGTCCCGGTATCGTGTGGATCGGTCCACGACACACGCCCAGCCCACTGAAATTACTGCATGCCGACGTATCGCATGCATTGAAGCACATGGGCATTGCGACGCATCCGTCCGAACATTTCCGCCCGCATGTCACTCTGCTGCGCAACGCCAACGCCCCGGTGACCACCATGCCAGTACAAACACTTCACTGGTCATACAATCAAATCCAACTCATTCAATCGACGCTGAACACCAGCGGCAGCCACTATCGTTGCCTGGCCTCGACGACAGTGCGGTAAGAGCGCTGGGCATTTTCCGCACGCACTGAACGAGCAACTGATGACAAGTCAGTTGCTTTCCCAATATCTCATCCAGCTTATCTGTGATGAAAAACCGCCGCGAAAAGCACGGCGGCACCCGCTATCAGGCGCGTTGCGGGCTGAGGAAGCCTCCTTCCTTGAGCACCTGAGCATAGCCTTCGCGGTAGGTCGGGTAACGGAAGCGATATCCGCTCTCGACCAACAGACTAGAGTCACAGCGTTTGCTCGCTCGTCGACGTAGAGGTGACTGGATGATGTCGGTGGATTCGACCTTGAGCTGTTTTGCCAGCCAGGTCATGACTTCATTGAGTGGTGCAGGCTCAGTGTCACTAGCCAGATAGATGGGAGCAATTTCCTCGCCCTTCAGAGCCCTGGTGATGAGATGAGCCATCGCTCCTGCGCAATCATCGCGATGGATACGATTGCTGTACATCGGCGGTGTAGCCGGCGCGATTCGTCCCTCACTGACCTGGCGGATAAGACGATCACGGCCCGGGCCATAGATGCCCGAGAAGCGCACCACAGTGCCGGGCAACGCATGATCGACCAGCGCCTGCTCTGCCTCACGCATCAACACTCCGGAGAAACCGGTGGATTGCGTGGCACTGTGCTCATCTACCACCTCGCCTTCCTGCTGAGCGTATACACTGGTGGAGGAGACGAAGAAGACATGCTTCGGCTGTTTCTTGCGCTCAGCCATTACCGACAGCACCTGTTTCAAGCCATCGGGATAGGCTGCGCGATAGGCAGCTTCCTCGAAGCGATCCGCAGTGACCGTATAAACTACGATATCCGCATCCGGTAACGTGGCCACGGCCTCTGCATCGTTCAGATCGATACTGATACCTTCGATACCGGTATCAGCGAGACGCTCGGCACGACGACGAACGCCAATCACCTTGTGTCCCAGCTCGATCAACTCGCGTCCCAGCGTAGTGCCAATATCACCGCAGCCGAGAATCAGTGTTGTTGTCTTCACCTTTACCTCGTCCCCTTGATATAAAATCCCTATCAGGTTCTGTGAAACGGTCGCCAAGGTAGGCGAATGCCGTGACCAGAACCGGGCTGAGCCGGAGCCTCATGCTCCGGATTCATGCCGCCGAGCAGCACAATCCCCAGACTCGAGGATGCCGCCAGGCGCCACCATGACTCTAACAGAACTCAGATACATCGTAACCTTGGCTCAGGAGCGCCATTTCGGGCGTGCCGCTGAACGCTGCTTCGTTTCACAGCCGACACTGTCCGTGGCGGTGAAGAAACTCGAGGAAGAACTCGAGGTAGCGCTGTTCGAGCGATCCAAGTCGACCGTGCAGGTCACGCCACTGGGCGAGAAGATCGTCGAGCAGGCGCAGCGGGTACTGGAACAGAGCAGTGCCATCAAGGAACTGGCCACTGCAGGGCGTGACCAGCTCATCAGCCCGCTGCGGATCGGCGCCATCTACACCATCGGCCCTTACCTGTTTCCGCAACTGGTTCCGGAACTGTTGCGTGCCGCGCCACAGATGCCGCTGTATATCGAGGAAGGTTTCACCGGAAATCTGCGGCGCAAGCTGCGCAACGGTGAGCTGGATGCCATTATTGTGGCGTTGCCGTTCACCGAAACGGACGTGGTCACCAAACGCCTCTATGACGAGGACTTCGAGGTTCTGATACCCACGGACCACCCCTGGGCCAAACGCAAGACGGTAACCAAGGAAGCCCTGCTGGATGAACGCCTGTTGCTGTTGGGTGAAGGGCACTGCTTCCGTGACCAGATCCTCGAGGCCTGTCCGGCGATTGGCCAGAAGCTGAACAATCCCGACAACACACTCACTGCAGAAGGAGGCTCGTTGGAGACAATTCGCTACATGGTCGCCTCTGGGCTGGGTATTACCGTGCTGCCCAAGTCAGCCCTGGGTACCCCTTACTACGACAGCGGTTTGTTGACCAGTCGTCCGTTCACGGATCCACCGGGACGCACCGTGGCTATCGCCTGGCGTGCCAGTTTTCCGCGACCCAAGGCGATTGATGCGGTGACCGATGCCATCGCTTCCTGTCGAGCAGGCGGGTTGGAAGTGGCAACTCCGTGAGTGAGCTGGACAGTTCCGTCACGACACTCAAGGGCGTCGGGGAGGCCCTGGCCCTGAAGCTGGCTCGATTGAAGATCGAGAATGTGGCAGATCTGCTGTTTCATCTGCCACTACGCTACCAGGATCGCACCCGTATCACGCCGATAGCGACCCTGCGTAGCGGCCACGAGGCAGTGGTCGAAGGCGAGGTGGCGGCCGCCGATGTGGTACGCGGCCGCCGGCGCAGCTTACTGGTACGCCTACGCGATGGCAGCGGCATTCTCAGCCTGCGCTTCTTCCATTTCTCTCCGGCCCAGCAACAGCAGTTTCGGGCCGGAGTCCGTGTACGCGCCTTTGGCGAAGCGCGTGCCGGGGCGACTGGACTGGAGATCTACCACCCGGAATATCGCTTGATCGGCGCCAATGAACCACCGGTGGAAGACCACCTGACTCCGATCTATCCCACCACGGAAGGCCTGCATCAGGCGCGTCTGCGTGCGCTGATCGATCAAGCCATGGTTATGCTCGAAGCGAACCCTGAGACACTGCCTGATGGCATTCCTGACGCATTGCGCCAGCGCTTTGACCTGCCGCCGCTGCGGGAATGTCTCTCTACCCTGCACCACCCACCTCCGGATAGTGATGCCGATGCCCTCAGCGAGGGTATGCATCCGGCGACTCGACGCCTGGCCATGGAGGAACTGCTCGCTCATCAGTTGAGCCTGCGCGAGGTGCGCCTGCGTATCCAGACCGATGGCGCGCCACAGTTGCCCAGTGGGCGTGGCTTGAAGACTCGCTTCCTCGCACAGCTCCCCTTCTCGTTGACTGCAGCCCAGCGCCGCGTGCTCGATGAGATCAGCCACGACCTGGCACGCCCGGCACCAATGCTGCGCCTGGTGCAGGGCGATGTCGGCTCGGGCAAGACTGTGGTGGCGGCCATGTCGGCACTGACGGCAATTGCCGGCGATTGCCAGGCCGCGATCATGGCTCCTACGGAGCTGCTCGCTGAGCAACACTACCGCTCTTTTCGCGACTGGTTTGCGCCACTCGATATCGAGGTGGCCTGGCTGTCGGGCAAACTCAAGGGCAAAGCACGTCTCGATACCAAGGCGGCGATCGCCGATGGTCGCGTGCGGATGATTGTCGGGACTCACGCCATCTTCCAGGATGACGTACATTTTCAGCGCCTGGGGCTGGCAATCATCGATGAACAGCATCGCTTCGGCGTTCACCAACGCCTCGCACTGCGCGAAAAGGGTGAAGCCGGTGGTCTGACGCCACATCAGTTGGTCATGACCGCTACCCCTATTCCCCGCACGCTGGCGATGAGCGCCTATGCAGACCTGGATGTGTCGGTCATCGATGAATTACCTCCGGGACGCACTCCGGTCACCACTGCCGTAGTCCCGGATGAACGCCGCCCGGATGTGATAAGCAGGATTCGCAACGCCTGCGCCGAAGGGCGCCAGGCATATTGGGTGTGCACGCTGATCGAGGAGTCGGAAACCCTGACTTGTCAGGCCGCAGAAGTGACCCGTGATGAACTGGTGGAAGCACTACCGGATCTGGCTATCGGCCTGGTTCACGGACGCATGAAAGCCAGTGACAAGGCGGAGGTCATGGATGCCTTCAAATCAGGAGAGCTGGATCTGCTGGTCGCCACTACCGTCATCGAAGTCGGGGTCGACGTGCCGAATGCCAGCCTGATGATCATCGAGAATCCCGAACGTCTGGGGTTATCACAGCTGCATCAGTTACGCGGACGGGTCGGGCGCGGCAGTACCGAAAGCTTCTGCGTACTGCTTTACCATCCTCCCCTGTCGGATACCTCCAGGCAGCGCCTGTCGGTCATGCGCGAAACCACCGACGGTTTCCGTATCGCAGAACGTGATCTACAGATTCGTGGCCCCGGTGAAGTACTCGGCACCCGCCAGACCGGCCTGGCACAGATGAAGATCGCCGATCTCGAACGCGACGCCGATCTATTACCGCGTATTACCCCACTGGCCGATGCTCTGCTGAATACTCAACCAGATGCCAGCAAGCTATTGATTCGACGTTGGTTGGGGGAGGAAGCCGGGCGTTATGGGCAGGTATGAGGAAGAGGGAAGAAACGAGAGGGAAGAAGTAAGAAGTGTGGTGCGCCTCAGTCTTCGCAGACAAGACCTGGGGGTTGGGGTTACTTACCTCTTACCCCTTCCTTCTTTCCTCTTGTCACCGCAAATGCTTGAACAACCGCTGTAGTCGATCCAGGTCCCGTGAATCGCCGACCACTCGCAGTGTCCCTTCCATCAGGGCGTTGCGAAAGGTGGTCGGGGTCGGGCGGCGCAGCACACTGACGGCGCTGGCGACATCCTGAAAACGTAGTTCCAGATCGAGGTCAACCGGCAAACCAGTCGCCGACTCGATACTCCGATGATTCATGCGGTAGTGACGTGCGATCGACAGATCCTCCGTGGCAATCCCCCAATCGAGGCCACCGATCTGTTCGAGCTGCTCACGAAAACGCGCCTTGCGGTTGCGTGCCCGCTTGAGCATCAGTGCAAGTAGCCACAGCATGAATTTGAGTGTCATGGTACCTCGTGATATCAGGCTTGGGTGAAGTACCCCATGAAGAGAAGTACACGGCCCGGGGCGCCGGGCCGTGTGCATCGCCTATCCAGTGGTGAAGCGGCGAGCGGGGAGCCTAATGGCGATTTACTTCGCAACAGCGTCCTTGAGTCCCTTGCCGGGACGGAAAGCGACCGTCTTGCTCGCCGGGATATTCAGCGGCTTTCCGGTCTGAGGGTTTTTACCGGTGCGGGCAGCACGCTCGCGCACAGTGAAAGTACCGAAACCGATCAGCGCGACATCATCGCCCTGGGAAACACTACCGGTGATCTCGTCGAGGATGACATTGAGCACCTGACTGGCCTTGTCCTTGGAAAGATCGGCACGCTCGGCAATCGCCGCGGCGAGTTCTGGCTTGCGCATAAAGCCCTCCTGAGTTTGGCTTGCCACCGGTGAGATGACACCGGTGTCATTGTTATACCTACAAATACGGATACATATCCACTTTCTGTCGCACTCCCTCAGCCAAGCCAGGGAAACAGCTACGACACAAAGATGGCACCTCAACGGAGCATCGAAAATCAGATCCATCCGCCCCGTTGACCAATCTAGCCTAGCAACGGCGGTGCCGCCCGCGCCAGTTCGACTTTCCGACGAACGCAGCTACCGGTCAACGCAAAGCCCTGCAATTGTCCAAGTTCATCCTCTGCCAACGCCGTCATATCCTCACCATCAGCCTCGATACGCCAGGTCACTCGGTCGTGGGCCGGAGGCAGAGAGACCACGGGCAATAACGGGGTTTTGACCAGCACTGGCCAGGCACCATAACCGACTTCTGTCGGCTTGCCATCAAGCGTTGCAGCCAGTGCCCTGATGGCTGCCTGCAGGGGTTGGACGTACATGGCATTGATACCGTCGACACAAGCCACATCCCCCAGCGCATGCACATGGGCCTCGCTAGTGGTCAGCCGACGATTGACCTTGACGCCATCTTCGCCAACCTCGAGCCCCGCCGCCACAGCCAGCTCGGTGCGCGGCTGCAATCCGGTTGCTACCAGCACCAGATCGGATTGCAGTTGTTGGCCGTCATTCAGTATCAAGGTGGCTTGAGCGCCCTGCTGGTCCACCCTGGTCACCAGACGCTGATAATGGACATCAATACCTGAGGCAACAAAGACACGGCCCAGCGCCAGCCCCAGTGGCTCTGGCAACAAACGTGGCAGAAGCGCCTGCTCGGGGCCCACCAGCGTCACCTGATGTCCACCGGCCTGCAGATCATTGGCGAATTCACAGCCAACCAGCCCCAGCCCGACAATCGCGACCCTCGCCGGACGCCCCAGTGACTCCAGAGCGGCATGGAACCCTCGGTAATCATCGAGATCATTGATGGAAAATACTCGATTAGCCAGTGATGAGCCGATCGCAAACGGTGGACGTGGAACAGCACCGGTTGCCAGCACCAGGTCCGACCACGGCAGACGCTCCTCTCCAATCACCAGTTGCTGCGCCTTGGTATCAATGGCATCGACCCTGGTTCTGGTGCGAACCACCGCGCCGAGCTGATCTGCTACCTCAAGCGCCGAGCGCATGGCCAGACGCTGTGGCGGCATACGCTTGGCAAAGCCAGTGGACAGCAGCGGCTTGGAGTAGTCGTCACCGGAATCGGCGGTTATCAGGGTGATGGGGCGGTCATTGCCCAGAGCACGCAGTTGGCGGGCAAGGCCGATTCCCGCCATGCCAGTGCCAATGATCGTCAGGGGTGCTTGCATCTTGCTTCCTCAGGTCCTTGCAGGCTTACGGAGGCCATCGGGGGCCAATCCCGTCTATGCCACATGGTACACTACCGCCCCCCAGCGGTTTACGACGGCGACAGGGGTTCGAGCTGGCGTGGGGTTTGAACTGGCATGAATGTTGAGCAGACATGATATTTGGAAAGCGCGATGACACAGGATCCTCGATGGCAGCCGCTGGCGACTGCACGGCCGAAGATGAGCCAGAGCTGGTGGCAATGGATCTCCTCTCGTGACTCCTTGACCCAACGCCTGGTACAGGCCGCAGGAGAGCGCCGCTTCAATGTCCGCCTGCTCGATGAACGCAGTGGTCAACCCTACCACGACGAAGCCGCCGCACTCGGCCTGATGGACGGGCGCCGTGCCTGGCTACGTGAAGTCGCGTTGTGCGTCGATGACCAACCTTGGGTGGTGGCGCGTTCGGTCGCCCCTTTGGTTCCACGTCGTTCAGCACCTTTTGCCGGGCTCGGAGAAACCTCACTGGGCAGTTGGCTGTTTCGCCAGCCAGATCTCGAGCGTGGTCCCATCGAAGTCAGTCAGTCACCGCGCCCGATCCATGGTGAGAGCGGGATCTGGCAACGCCGCTCAGTCTTTCGCCATGATGGTTGGGCGTTGCTGGTTCAGGAAGCCTTTCTGCCACAGATGTGCCGCGATCTGTCACTGACGCCCTGAGCCTTACAGCGGTACTGGTCAACCCCGGCTGGCCGCGATAGGCTGACCCCATTTCCGATCAGGCCGCATCGACAGCAACGCGGCAGCCAACCACGAGATAGCCAGATGGATCGATCCCTGCTGCGCCCACAAGGCCTGCTGACGCGCCTCCCCGATTTTCTCGCCCTGATGCGCCTCGACCGCCCTATCGGCACCTGGCTGCTGATGTGGCCAACGCTATGGGCGTTGTGGGTCGCATCGCAGGGCATCCCGGAACGCAGCACGCTGCTGATCTTCGTGCTCGGTGTCTATCTGATGCGTGCCGCCGGCTGCGTGATCAACGACTACGCGGATCGTCATTTCGACGGTCACGTCAAACGCACCCGCAACCGGCCGCTGGCGACTGGCCGTATCAGCGAGACCGAAGCCAAGGTGCTGTTTGCGTTGCTGATTACTGCGGCTTTCGTGCTGGTCTGGTTCACCAACGGCTTTACCGTCTGGCTGTCATTGATCGGCGCGGCGCTGGCCGCCTGCTACCCCTTCATGAAGCGCTATACCAACCTCCCCCAGGTCGTACTGGGCGCGGCCTTTTCCTGGGCAATTCCCATGGCCTTCGGTGCAGTACTGGGCGAGGTGCCCAAGGTCGCCTGGTTGCTGTTTATCGCCAATGTGCTGTGGACGGTGGCCTACGATACCCAATACGCCATGGTCGATCGTGATGATGACCTGCGCGTCGGCATCAAGTCGACGGCAGTACTGTTCGGGCGCTTCGATTGCCTGATCATCGGGCTGCTGCAGCTGGCCACATTGGTATTGCTGATCTGGGTCGGTGCCCTTCTCCAACTGGGCGGTTTCTACTGGTTGGGCCTGGCCTCCATGGCCGCGACCTTCCTCCACCAGCAACGCCTTATTCGTGATCGCGACCGCGACCGCTGCTTTCAGGCATTTCTCAACAATCACTGGTCGGGCCTGCTACTGTTCGCGGGGCTGGGATTGAGCCTGTACCCCAGCATCACTCCTTGAGTAACTTTCAGTCACTGAACGGCACCAATTCAGCTTCCGGCAGCATATTTTTCGGCATGCCATATTCATGTTTCTGCACAAGCTGTAACCAAAACGTCATAATTAAATGCTGTCATCATCAGCGTAGTATCTTGTGCTCCTGAGCACTGTCCATGCCCCAGAGCAGTATTTACGCCCCTGATTCATGAGGCCCCGGGATGACCGCCAAGACCGTTCTGATCGTCGACGATGAAGCGCCTATCCGTGAGATGATCGCTGTGGCGTTGGAAATGGCCGATTACCGCGTACTCGAGGCCGACAACGCCCAATCCGCGCATGCGATTATCGTCGACCACCAACCCGACCTGGTGCTGCTCGACTGGATGATGCCTGGTACCAGCGGTATTGAACTGGCTCGTCGTCTCAAGCGCGAGGAAACTACCGCAGAATTGCCGATTATCATGCTCACCGCCAAGGGTGAGGAAGACAACAAGATCCAGGGGCTCGAAGCCGGCGCCGATGATTACATCACCAAGCCGTTCTCACCGCGAGAACTGGTCGCCCGCCTCAAGGCAGTACTGCGCCGTGCGACGCCACGAGGCATCGAGGACCCCGTTGAAGTTGAGGGTTTGATGCTCGACCCGGTCAGCCATCGCGTCAGCGTAGAAGGTCGGTCACTGGAAATGGGTCCGACCGAGTATCGCCTGCTACAGTTCTTCATGACCCATCAGGAACGTGCCTACACCCGTGGCCAACTGCTCGATCAGGTGTGGGGTGGCAATGTCTATGTGGAGGAGCGCACCGTGGATGTTCATATCCGCCGCCTGCGCAAGGCACTCGGTGAGCCGCATCAGCAATTGATTCAGACGGTCCGCGGCACCGGCTACCGCTTCTCCGCCAAGGTGTAAGGGCCATTAGTGGGACTTCTCTGGAGACGCGAGCTGTGGCGACTGACTGCACTGGTTACGATTGGTGCGCTGCTCGGCTGGCCTTTTTCCCTTGCCGCCTGGGGCATCATCATCGGCCTCGGCCTGATACTGGCCTACCATCTGCGTCAGCTACACGCCCTCTATGACTGGCTGACCCACCGTCCTCAGCAGGAACCCCCCGCTGCCACCGGCATCTGGGGTGAGTTGTTCGATCGTCTATACCGCTACCAGAAAGGCCAACGCATCACCCAGCGTCGCCTACGCTCGACGCTGCAGCGTATCCAGGAATCGTCTGAAGCCATGCGCGACAGCGTGGTGATGCTCGACCGCCATGGTGACCTCGAGTGGTGGAACAGCGCCGCCGAACGCATGCTCGGGCTCAAACCAGCCCAGGATCGCGGCCAGCACATCACCAACCTGCTGCGTGATCCGCGCTTCGTCGGTTACCTCAACAAACGAGACTATCGCGAACCGCTGTCGCTGCCGTCGCCCATCGACGAGAACATGATGCTGCAGTTCCAGATCACCCTGTATGGTGACGACGAACGGCTGCTCATGGCACGCGACATCACTCGTCTCCACCGCCTCGAACAGATGCGCCGTGACTTCGTGGCCAACGTCTCGCACGAATTGCGCACGCCTCTGACCGTACTGACTGGCTACCTGGAAACCTACAGCGACATGGCGGAGATGCTTCCAGCACGCCTGGCGCGGAGCATCGATCAGATGCAGGGACAGACCCGGCGCATGCAGAACCTGGTCAATGACCTGCTGCTGCTGTCACGGTTGGAAAATGACCAGGGCGGCAATGACCATGTCCGTCTCGACCCGCGCAGTCTATTGCAGGCCGTGGAACGCGATGCCAACGCGCTATCCAATGACCGCCAGCGAATCGAGATCAGTGTCGATGACCCCCATGCGCTCTGGGGTAGCGAAAAGGAAGTCCACAGCGCGCTGTCCAACCTCGCCTTCAATGCGGTGCGCTATGCCGGAGACGGTGCGCACATTCAGCTGCGCTGGCGTTCCTGCCCGGGAGGTGCCTGCTTCGAGGTCGAGGATAATGGCGAGGGCATCGATCCACGCCACATCCCACGCCTCACCGAACGCTTCTACCGTGTCGACAAGGGACGCAGCACCGCTACCGGTGGGACCGGCCTTGGCCTCGCCATCGTCAAGCACGTGCTGCTGCGCCACAATGCTCACCTCGAGATCAGCTCACAGCCTGGTCAGGGCGCGACCTTCCGCTGTATCTTTCCTACCCAGCGGCTGGTTGATATTGCCGCCAATGACGAGCCCGGCGCAGCGCAGTGCAGCCAGGCACAGACACCAGAGTAGCGCAGGATACTGGCTACCCCTTGTCTCAACGTCCGCTGCTGCCATCGGTCACCGCTGGTAGCTGTCGATAGTGTTGATCCCACATCAGGACCGCTCCCGCCACAGCACCCGGCAGCAGGAACAGGTTCGCCAACGGAATCCAGGTCACCAGCGTCACCAACCCGCCAAAGCTGAGACTCGGCCACCAGCGAGCCGACAGGCGCTTGCGCATATCCCGGAAACTGACCTTGTTGTTGTCCATCGGATAGTCGAGGTAAGTGATGGACATGGTCCAAGCGGTGAACAGCACCCAGAGCAGCGGCGCAATCAGGTTCAACACCGGAATCCAGCTGATGATGAACAACGCAATCATGCGCGGCAGGATATACGCCAGCTTGACCATTTCCCGGCCCAGCGCGTCGACACCGGTCTTCAGCCAGCCACGATCATCGAGCGGCTCCCTGCCGGTCAGCTCGACTTCGGCCCGTGCCGCCAGAAAACCGTAGAAGGGCGCGGCGATCAAATGCGTCACAAGGGTGAAGGAAAAAAAGACGATCAGCACCAGACTGACCACGAACAACGGCCAGATCAGCCACTCGAGCCAGCTCAACCAACCGGGGACCATCGCCATCCAGCTGGCTAGCCAGCCACCAAACTCGCTCAGCACATAGCTGAACATCGAAACATAGACCACCAGATTAACCAGAATCGGCAGAAACACGTAACGCCGCAAACCGCGACTGTAGACCAGACGAGTGCCACGTCTCATGGCATCCATAGCATTCAACATTTCATACATCCTTGGCAGTGACCGGCCTTCCAGCCCCTGAAACTGATTTCGACCTCCTGAAACGAGAACGGGCCATCGCCGATTGCGATAGCCCGAAGAGGACAGCGGCATATTGCCATCCCGCCAGGAGCGGCTCTATTGAGGCCGCTTATGTCTCGGAGGTCAAGACTCGATACACGCCTACCAGTTGCCCGACCACGCTTATTGCTTTCTCGCCGGGCCAGGCCCGGTGATGGCATCATGATCAAGATCATCGGGGTCGGTATGGCGGATATCCAGCCCCTTGACCAGGTAGATGACATATTCGGCCAGGTTGTTGGCGTGGTCGCCGATCCGCTCGAGAGCGCGCAGGATCCACATCACACCCAGCACCGGAGAAATCGAGCGAGCATCTTCCATCATGAATGTCATCAAGGCACGCATGGCGCTCTGATATTCGCTATCGACGCGATCGTCTTCCTGGACGACTTCCATCGCCAGTTCAGTGTCGAAACGTGCAAAGGATGTCAGTGCATCACGCACCATACGCCGCACATGCTCACTGATGTTGCGGACTTCCACGAAGCCTCTGGAACCATTATTGCTGCCGATGAGTTCGATGGCATTACGCGCGATCTTGCTGGCTTCATCGCCGATCCTTTCTAGATCGGAGGCCGCACGAATCACCGCCAGCACCAGACGCAGATCCGAAGCCGCCGGCTGGCGACGCGCCAGTACACGGGTACACTCATCATCGATCTTGATCTGCATGTCATTGACCGCACGATCATTGTCGACCACACGCTCGGCCAGCGTCGAGTCACCATCGAGCAGTGCGCTGACCGCGTCCTGCACCTGCTTCTCGACCAGTCCACCCATGGCCATCAGGTGGGTCTTGAGCTCCTCGAGTTCATGGTTGAACTGACGAGAAATGTGCTGGCTGTGGGTATCGCTGGTGATATCCATAGGTCTCTCCTGTCGGACTCGGTCAACTGACCATTCGCCCGGTAATATAATTCTCGGTGCGCCGCAGACGGGGATGGGTGAACAGGGTATCCGTCGAGCCATACTCCACCAGTTCGCCGTTATGCAGAAACGCTGTGTAATCCGACACCCGCGCCGCCTGTTGCATGTTGTGGGTCACCAGCACCAGAGTGAGATGCGACTTCAGGTTGCCGATCAACTCCTCGATCTTCAGTGTCGAGATGGGGTCCAGCGCCGAGGCTGGCTCATCGAGTAACAACACTTCCGGCTCAACGGCCAGGGTACGGGCAATCACCAGGCGCTGTTGCTGGCCCCCCGACAGGGACCATGCCGACGCGCGCAGGCGCCCCTTCACTTCCTCCCACAGCGCCGCCGATTTCAGCGCCCACTCGACGACATCGTCGATACGCCGTTTACTCAATCCTCCCTGCAAGCGCAGGCCAAAAGCCACATTGTCGTAGATCGACATCGGAAACGGGTTGGGTGTCTGAAATACCATGCCGACCCGCCGCCTGAGTTCCGCTACCTCAACCCGAGGATCATGAATGTCATGTCCTTCCAGATGAATGGAACCCTGCCGCGTCACGCTCTCGTCCAGATCATGCAGGCGGTTGAGAGCACGCAGCAGAGTGGATTTTCCGCATCCCGAGGGGCCGATGAAGGCAGTCACTCGATGACGTGGAATACGCAGCGTCAAGTCTCTGAGCGCCGGCTTGCCATCATAGGCGAGCGTCAGCCCTTCGATATCAAGGCTTGTCTCGGTGGAGGGAAAATCCATGATCGCCCTATTCCGAGTGCTCTGAACACTGCCATCCTTCGGCTTACGATTGACGGACATCAACTCCCCAGCCTCATTGACGCGCGAACGCGCCATGACGCGTGCGCAAATAGTGACGCAAGAATATTGCAGTAAGGTTAAGCACCAGAATCACCAGTACCAACAATAGCGCTGTGGCATAGATCAAAGGCAAGGCCGCCTGCACATCACTGGAATGGAAGGCCGAATCGTAGATCTGGTAGCCAAGGTGCATGAACTTGCGTTCGAGGTGCAGCCAGGGGAACTCTCCATCCACCGGCACCTGAGGAGCCAGCTTGGCCACCCCAACCAACATCAAGGGAGCAACTTCTCCGGCGGCACGCGCAACCGCCAGAATCATCCCGGTCAGCATCGCCGGCATTGCCATCGGCAGCACCACACGAGTCAGCATTTCAAGGTGGGTGGCCCCCAACGCCAATGCACCTTCCCGCTGATGCATGGGAATTCTCGCCAGTCCTTCCTCGGTGGCGACGATGACCACTGGCAAGGTCAGTAGCGCCAGTGTCAGCGAGGCCCACAGTAATCCTCCTGTGCCGAAGGTCGGCGATGGCAGCGTATCGGCGAAGAACCATTCATCCAGTTGTCCGCCGATGCCATAGACAAAGACACCAAGCCCGAAGACGCCATAGACAATCGAAGGCACGCCCGCGAGATTGCGGACACCGATCCGCACCAGCCGGGTCAACCGTCCCTGATGGGCAACTTCATTGAGGTAGACCGCAGCCAGTACACCGAAGGGGGTGACCAGGATCGACATCAGGATCACCATCAGCACCGTGCCGAAAATCGCTGGCCATACGCCTCCCGCCGTATTGGCTGCGCGGGGTCCCTCTGCGAGAAACTGCCATACCCCACGGGCCCAGTGACCCACTTTCTGGAAAAAATTCATGCTATTGGGCTGAAAGATGGCATCCACTTCGTCAAGTGGTTGTTCGAGGCGCCAACCCTCAGCGGTCTCGAGAATCAGCGTGGTACCGCCCATCGATGCTTGCAGATCATGCGCCTGTTGTTGGAGCTCACTGAGACGCTGATGAAGCTGAATGTCTTCACCATTGCCTTCCAGTTGACGAATCAACGGCAGAATTCGAGTGTTCTCCAGCACGTCACGCTGATCACGCAACTTCCTGATTTCGGAAAGGTTCTTGTCAATCTGTTGCCAAGCCGCGTCACCATCGAAACGTTTGCCAGCCACATTGACCGCCACCAGGTGGCCAAGAAAATCACTCCAGCTCATCCGCTTGAGGTGCACAATATCGGCTGGGGTGGTGTCCTGCTCTATGTCTTCTACATCTACCCAGCGCCAGATGCCACCGGAGACATCACGGTTGGCAGTAAAGTAACGGCGCTCCTCTTTACCCTCTCGACTGCTACCCGCTTCGCTGCTACCTGCGTCCGGAATTTGCCGAGTTTCCACCGGCACGCCGATGACCTGACTACCATCCGCCAGGCCAAGTCGATGCACTTCGGAGGGCCAGAAGTTGGCCAGACCGCGGCTCATCAACAACACCAGCAATGCACCCAGCATCAGCAGCGACAGTGCCACGGCCATCGCGCACCACCATGCCCAGGGCCCTTCACCGCTGCGCCAGCGTCCCGTCTGTGCCGATTCGACGGCAGTATGTCCGGGAATTTTCATGGGTCACTCCGCACAATACGGAAGCGCCGCCTCAGGCGGGTACGCACCAACTCGGCCAGCGTATTGACGAGGAAGGTAAACAGGAACAATGCCAGAGCAGCGAGCAACAACAAGCGATAGTGGGTGCCACCGGGGCCGGCCTCGGGCAGTTCAATGGCAATGCTGGATGCCAGCGAACGCAATCCATCCAGCGGGTTGGCGCTCATCAGTGCGGTGTTACCACTGGCCATCAGCACAATCATGGTTTCGCCCACAGCGCGCCCGGCACCGATCATCATCGCCGAGAAGATTCCCGGCCAGGCCACTGGCAACACCACTCTGGTTAGCGTCTGCCAACGAGTGGCGCCCATTGCCTGTGCGCCGTCCGAGAGACCGCGCGGCACATCCACCAACGCATCCTCGGCCAGCGCATAGATACCCGGCATGACCGCGAAGCCCATCGCCAGACCGAGGATCAGTGCATTACGTGCTTCGACGTCCCAACCCAGCCAGGTTTCAATCCACAACCTGAGATCCCCGCCAAACCACCAATCCTCAAACAGCGGCGCCAACCAGTGGGCAAGCCATACCAGCAACAGCAGCCATGGAATCAGCCACAATGATGCCCAGCGCAGCGACAATGCCAATCGCCAGCCGCCAGGTAAGCAGCGGCGCGCTCCGGCAAGGCATAACACACCAAGCGGCAGCAACAGTACCGTCATCAATGCCATCGCCAGATGTAGCTCCACCCAGGGCCCAAGCACCAGACCCGCAATGAAACCCAGTACCACACTGGGCATGGCTTCCATGAGTTCAAGCGTTGGCTTGATACGTGTTCGCAGATGGCGAGACATGTAAAGGCTGGAATGAATCGCTGCGCCCAGTGCCAATGGTACCGCGAGCACCAATGCCCATGCCGCGGCTTCCAGGGTTCCCCATGCCAGCGGCACCAGACTGACGTATGGGGTCCCACTTTCTTCGAGACGATAGGGCAGCCAGCGATATTCGAGATTGTCACCGTAGGGTTGCGGCTGCCACAACATGGAGAGAGTCAGCCTGGGTGCCGTTTCCGACGGAAGGTCATCGGAAGGAAAGAATAGCGGAATGACCTCCACTGCGAGGAAAACGCCAATCGCCAATACCGCCATCAACACGCCAATCCCACCGGCGGTGATCAGAGCCCTGGCCAGCCGATCGCGCCGCTGGCGATAGCGGTGCAAATGTAGCGGACTCTTCGCGGAAGAGTCAGGCGTGGGCGCGTCAGGCATGGGAAATAATGACCGGGTTCATATAGCAAAGTTAAGGCAATTTCATGACAGCAAGATGACAACCGCCAATTCACAACTTCCCGTCCACCAGGCAAGTTCTCTGATCCTCAGGTCCCGGACAATACATCCAGATCGCCAAATGCCGGCAGGCCAAGGCGTTGCCGCTGAGTCTCGAGCTCGGGAATCGGCAGCGCCACAAACCCCAACTCAGTCACCACCTGTTGTCCGCGTGGTGACAGAATCAGGTCAAGCAGCGCACGCTCCGGCGCTGGTAGGGCGGCGTCTGGAGGACGGTTGACGTACAACAGCAGCTCTCGTGCCATGGGATAGGCCCCACTATGCAGCGTTTGATGATTGGGACTCACAGCCTCTCCACGGGGCCCGATGGCAACGGTATGCACATCGGCCGTCAAGTGGTTGAGGCCAGCATAGCCGATGGCACCAGGATCCGACCCCACTGCGGCGACCACCGCCGCTGAACCGGGCGACGCATTGACCGTGACTCGAAAGTTGCCATCACACAAGGCGGCACGGCGAAACAGCTCATGGGTACCGGACACCGCATTGCGTCCATGCACATGGATGCGCCCCGAAGGTGAGTCGAGCCCCAACTGACTCCAGTGTGTCACTTCTGCTTCAGCACCACAGCGTCGGGTATCGGAAAATATCGCATCCAGTTGCTGCGCAGTAAGCTGCTGAAGGGGGTTATGGCGATTGACTACTATCACCAGCGCATCTCGACCTACTGCCACGCGCGTCGGCTGATATCCATGACGTTCAGCAAAACTCGAGCGCTCGTTATCCAGCATCGGTCGCGACATGGGCCCGATCAGCGTCGTACCCGCGGTCAGTGCTGTCGGGGCGCTGGCAGAGCCGCTGGCCTGCATCTGCACCCTCAGGCCGGGATGATCCTGCCTCAGAAGCTCTCCCCAGCGCAGCATCAACTCCGCCATGGTATCGGAACCCACGGTATCCAGATTGCCCACCACATCATCAGCCTGGGCCCAGCCTGGGGTCAGACCGAGGCAACACAGCAACAACAGGCAGACGATATTTCCTGTTATCTGAAGATTTCGCAACAACTGCATGGACCCTCCGCGCAGTGATGTGGTCTATCAGCAAGTAGAGGGGCGGTATATAGCATGGCATGATGTCAGCACATGCTAGTGTCGCCACAATAACCACAATGACAACAATGCGTCAGGACGACCACCATGACTGAAGTCGATGACATTCCAACTCCCCGTGGCCAACTGGCCCTGAAAATCGCCGCAACACGTGCGCATACCAATGCCCATGGCGATATTCCCGCCGGCTGGCTGATCAGTCAGATGGACCAGGCTGCTGAACTGACTGCAGGCCGCGAGGCCCATGGACGCACAGCCACCGTGGCAGTGGAAACCATGGATTTCCTGTGTCCGGTACGCGTCGGTTCAGTGATCAGCATCTATACCGAGGTTGGCGATATCGGCCACAGCTCGATCAAGATTGATGTCGAAGTATGGGATGACGAGCTACACAAGGTCACCGAAGCCTACTTCGTGATGGTGGCTCTGGACGACAACGGCCGTATCCGAGCAGTACAGACATGAACCATAACGACAAGCTACGAGCGGCGGAAGGCCAACTCGTAGCTCGTTCTCGGTATCAGCTCTGTACCACGCTCTCACGAGCTTTCAGGTAGGCGAACTCACCTACGTCGGTGAAACCGCGCACCTTCTGCTGGAAGGCCTGGTAGGATTCGAAGATCTTCGCAGACGGCGGATCACTGTCTACCTGCTGCTGAATCACCTGCTGAGAGGAATCGTACAGCGCCTTGATGACATCCTCAGGGAAAGCGCGCAGTTGAACGTCATGTTCGTTGACCAGCGTGTCCAGCGCTTCGGCGTTGCGCAGTGCGAATTCGCTGATCATGGCCAGATTCGAGGCCATCGCGGCTTCGGTCACCACCGCCTTGAGGTCGTCTGGCAGTGCGTTCCAGGCATCCAGATTGACGGTGCCTTCGAGTATCGCGCAGGGCTCGTTCCACGCTGAGGTGTAGTAGTAGTCCGCCACCTGATGAAGGCCGAAGGCCAGATCGTTGTAGGGGCCAACCCAATCCGCTGCATCCAGCACACCAGTCTGCAATGAGGTGAAGATTTCACTGCCGGGAATGGTCAGGGTGGAAACACCGATGCCGGCCATTGCTTCACCCGCCAAGCCTGGCAGACGCAGTTTGAGCCCCTGCATGTCATCAAGAGAGTTGATTTCCTTCTTGAACCAACCCGCCATCTGGGTGCCGGTGTTACCTACCGGGAAGGGCTTGAGGTTGTGCTCGGCATAGAGCTCATCCCAGAGTTTCTGGCCATCGCCGTAGTACAGCCAGGCATTGGTCTCGGTGGTGTTCATACCAAAGGGAACGGCGGTGAAGAACTGGGATGCCGCCACCTTGCCACGCCAGTAATAGGACGCGGAATGTCCCATCTCGGCGGTGCCCTGAGCCACGGCATCGAACACTTCCATGGCCGGTACCATCTCACCGGCACCGTGTACCTTTACGCGCATCCGCCCGCCGGAAAGGCGTTCGATACGCGCCGCGAAATCATTGGCACCGGTGCCCAGTGCAGGAAAATTCTTCGGCCAGGACGTCACCATATTCCAGGTGATGGTGTCCTGGGCGCTGGCGGTACTGACGAAGGGGGCTGCGGCAACACCGGCAGCACCAATACCGGCAGTCTTGAGGAAGGAACGGCGTTCCATTAGGCGTGCTCCTGAGGTTGTTATGTCGGCGCCGACATTATCCTGTGGCGCAGTGTCCGCCAGGCAGTATGCGGGAAACGGAAATTAGCCTGCAAGCGGCTCCTGATCAGCTCAGTGTGCCCTTCTCCCTCACAACGGAGTCAGTTTGGCAAAACCCAGCACCAACCATTTGTCGCCTTCATCCTCGAAACTGACATGGACACGCGCCCGCTCGCCCTGCCCTTCAGCATTGATGATCACTCCTTCTCCGAACACCGGGTGCGCAACGCGCTGGCCCAGCGCCAGGGCCGGCAGGTCATCACTGGCGTCAATGCTCGCCTGCTGCCAGCGGGATGGAGACGGCCTGACACTCACGGGTCGCGACACCTGGCCACGCAGACGGACCTCCTCAAGCAGCGATTCCGGTAATTCACGCAAGAACCGTGACGGACGCTGGAAGGTTTCCTTGCCATGCATGCGACGTATCTCGGCATGGGTCAGGTAGAGCTTGTGCATGGCCCGGGTAACGCCGACATAACATAGGCGCCGCTCCTCTTCGAGTCGACCATGCTCCTCAAGCGACATGCGATGAGGGAAAAGCCCCTCCTCAACACCGGCAATGAACACCACCGGGAACTCCAGCCCCTTGGCCGAGTGCAGCGTCATCAACTGCACACTATCCTCGAACTCGTCGGCTTCATGATCTCCAGCGTTGAGTGCGGCTTCGGCAAGGAAGGCCTCGAGCGCCACCATGCCTTCACCGACTTCGATATCTCCCTGAGTCTCGCCCTGCACGAACGCCCTTGCCGCATTGATCAGTTCCTCAAGGTTCTCGACTCTCGCCTGGCCCTTTTCGCCTTTTTCATTGCGGTGGTGTTCGATCAATCCGGTGCGCTTGTTGATCAACTCGATGATGCGATGCAGCTCGAGCCCGGAGGCTTCGTCATCGCAACCGTCAATCAGATCAGCAAATGCCTTGAGAGAGGTCGCCGCGCGTCCCTTCAGCGAGCCATCGGCAAGTGCGTCGTGCAGCGCCTGCCACAATGGGACCTCGGTGTGACGAGCCCGCTCACGCAGAATCTCGACGGTACGCGTGCCGATGCCACGCGCCGGGACATTGATGACCCGCTCGAGGGAGGCGTCATCGTCACGATTCAACAGCAGGCGCAGATACGCCAGTGAGTTCTTGATCTCGAGACGTTCGTAGAAGCGATGCCCACCATAGATACGATAAGGCATACCCTGACGGATCAGTGTTTCCTCGAGCACTCGCGACTGGGCGTTGGAGCGGTAGAGAATGGCGATGTCACGGCGATTGATCCCTTCGTCCACCCTGGATTTGATGGTATCGACGATGAAGCGTGCCTCGTCCATATCATTGAAGCCGGCATATACCGAGATCGGCTCTCCACGCTCGCCTGCCGTCCACAACTCCTTGCCCATACGGTCAGAGTTCTGACGAATCAAGGTATTGGCGGCCTCGAGGATGGCGCTGGTAGAGCGATAGTTCTGCTCGAGGCGTACGGTGCGCGTATCCGGAAACTCTTCCTCAAAGCGACGAATATTCTCGATCCGTGCGCCGCGCCAGCCATAGATCGATTGATCATCATCACCCACCACGGTCATCGGTGTACGCTGGCCGGTCAACAGCTTGAGCCAGGCATACTGCAGGGTGTTGGTATCCTGGAACTCATCGACCAGAACATGGCCGAAACGCTCCTGATAGTGGGCCAGTAGCGCTGGATTATCACGCAACAGCTCGAGACTGCGCAGTAGCAACTCGCCGAAATCGACCAGACCGCCACGCTCACAGGTCAGTTGATAGACGTTATACAGCTCTGCCATCTGCTCGACATAGGCGTCCCCGTTGACCTTCACCTGGTGGGGCCGTAACCCCTCTTCCTTGCAACCGGAGATAAAGGACTGCACCTGGCGCGGTGGAAAACGCTCGTCATCGATCCGGCCATCTTTCAACAGGCGTTTGATCAGACGCAGTTGGTCATCGGAGTCGATGATCTGGAAATGCTGGGGCAGGCGTGCATCCTGCCAGTGAGTGCGCAGCAGGCGATGAGCAATGGAGTGGAAGGTGCCTACCCAGACATGGCGCAGCGACATCCGCAGCACCGACTCCAGGCGCGTACGCATCTCGCGTGCCGCCTTGTTGGTAAACGTCACCGCCAACACTGCATAGGGCGATAGGCCCTCAACCTGCATCAACCAGGCGATGCGATGCACCAGCACCCGTGTCTTGCCGGAACCGGCACCGGCCAGCACCAGCATATTGCCTTGCGGGGCACATACCGCTTCGTGTTGAGCCGGATTGAGGCCGTCGATGATCGCCGTGACATCATCCATGAACAAGACACCGTCGTGGTCGAAAATGGAAGCCTAGTCTACCACAGCGATGCTGGATGAATGGACAGTAAGAAAAGAGAGAGGGAAGGAAGAAGAAGGAAGAGAAAAGCCGGGAGCCGGGGTTACTTCCCTCTTCCAACTCACCTCTTACAGCTCGCCCGAATCATTTCTCGTCCGGTTCAGGGTAACGCAGCGGGTTGAGGCTGCGCTTGACCGATTTGAGCTGTTCGGCAAGTTTGGGGCCACGAGTCTTGGCCACGCCCACTGCCAACACATCGACCAGCACCAGGTGGGCGATACGTGAGCTCATCGGGGTATAGATCTCGGTGTCTTCATGGACATCGATGTACAACGGCAAATTGACTTCTCCGGCCAGCGGCGAGCCGCTGGGGCACAAACCAATCACGGTGGCACCGGCTTCGCGCGCCAGCTTGACGCTGGCGACCAACGCACGAGTACGACCGGTCTGGGAAATCGCCACCACCACATCGCCTTCCTTGAGCGTCACTGCCGACATGTTCTGCATATGCGGATCGGCATAAGCGGCTGTGGATATCTGCAGGCGGAAGAACTTGTGCTGAGCATCGAAGGCGACAGCCCCCGAAGCGCCAAAGCCATAGAACTCGACACGATTGGCCATGGCCAATGCATTGATGGCCTTGTTCAGCCCTTCATTGTCGAGTCGGTCACGAATCGACAACAGGGTCCCCACGGTGGAATCGAAGATGCTATGCGAGAATTCAGCGACAGAATCGCTATCGTTCATCGAGAACTGGGCGAACTGGCTACCGGCGGCCAGCATCTGCGCCATCTTCAGCTTGAAGTCCTGAAAACCGTCACAACCGAGGGCGCGACAGAAGCGCACCACTGTCGGCTCACTGACCTTGGCTTCCGTGGCCAGGTCAACGATCCGCATGTGGATAACTTCTTCCGGATTACGCAACACGAAACGTGCCACCTTCTGCTCGGAGCGCCGGAAGTGCTCCATGCGACGTCGCATTTCATCAAACAGCGCCCGACTCACCCTGAACACCTCACTCAACTGAAGAACTTACATGACAGAAGAACTTGTATAACTGAAAACCAGGCATACGGCGTATATCGCCATTATCAGAATGCAGTATGCCCGAAGCACAGCAGGAATGCTTGTAACCTGGTTCCGGTTGGCATGCGTGAGAGCGGTCGCGAGTCCTCCAGCACAGGCCTGCCTGGTATGACCTTGCAGATCTGAGCTCCCGATCGTCATCTTTTTGTCAAGTACGGTATAGTAAAAGATGCAGTGTCGCGCAGCGTCCTTGATGCCGGCACATTCACTGCATAGGAGAGTCGATCATGCGCAATGTCGAACGGTTAACCTCCCTCAAGAGTGAACTCCTCGACATCTTCATGAGCATGGAAGTCGCCGAACACGAACGGCGCTCCCGTACCGCCGCACAGCGCAATCTACGCGCTCGCCGCGGAATCGAACTTCATCGGGAATTCAAGCGTCTATCCGAGGATATTGCGGAGCTCCCCGAAGACGCCGTAGAAGACGAAATGCATTGATCAGCCCGTTCTGATCCTGAAGGAGTTCTTCAAGGATCAGACTTGAAAACACTGCGGGCCTGAGACAGGGCGTTGCGACTACCTGAAGCGCAGCGTTCATGAGCAGTCCTCCACGGGATCCAGTTCCGGTATCCCGTAGGGCGTTGTCACCGCAAAAATTGCCACCACAGAAGTGGCGCCACCTCTGGCTTTCGGCGCCAAAGCCCCCCTCATGCCAAAGCCCCTATCATGCCAAAGCACCTGTCACGCCAGAGTCCCACTCGCGCCAATCTCTTCACACACTCCCTGCCACTCTACTCATGTCCGCAAGCACTGCAGAGATATCACCAGCCAACCGGCAGGATAGTGTCTCCCTCCCTCAACAGGATTCCAGAGCCCAGTCATCAAGGACCTGGGCATTCAACACTGAAGACACCAAACACTGAAGATACCAGAACACGCAGAATGGAACGCTGAAGCCCGGCGGTTGCCGGGCTTCAGGGAGTCGTACTGCTATATCATCAGCTGCTACAGGCTAGCAAAGAACACCACCAGCACACCGATCGGCGCGACAAACCTGGTCAGTAGAGTCCACAGACCAAAACCTGTGTCCCCCAGCTCCAGTTCCGCACGCACTTCTTCCTTGCTCAAGAACCAGGCAGCAAAGACCACCGCACCAAGCCCCGTCAACGGTAGCATGAACTTGCTGGTCAGCTTGTCGAGAAGGTCGAAGATGCCAAGATCAAAGAAGGTAACGCCGCTCCACAGATTGAACGACAACAGCGCGGCAACCCCCAATAGCCAGGCCGCCAGGCCAGCAACAATCGCGGAAGGCGCGCGTGACAGCGGTGTACGCTCCTCAAGGAACTCAGTCACCGGCTCGAGCAGTGAAATCGCCGAGGTCAGAGCGGCAAAGGTCAACAGCACAAAGAACATCAAGCCGAGAATAGCGCCACCGGTCATATTGCCGAATGCCACCGGTAGCGTCACAAAGATCAGGCTCGGGCCGGATGCAAGATCCAACTGATTGGCGAAGACAATCGGGAAGATCGCCAAACCAGCTCCCAGCGCAATAACGGTATCCATGATCACCACGGTACGCGCGGTCTTGATCAGGTTGACCTCTTTGCCGAGGTAGGAACCGTAGGCCAGCATGATGCCCATACCCAGCGACAGCGTGAAGAATGCATGGCCCAACGCTGCAAGTACGGTCTCACCGGTGAGCTTGCTCCAGTCTGGGCTGAACAGATAAGTGACAGCTTCACCGAAGTGGCCGGTCGTCATGCCGTAACCCACCAACACCAGCAGCAGTACTGCCAGCGCCGGCATCATGATATTGACCGCGCCTTCCAGTCCCTTGGTCACACCACGGGCTACGATCAGGATCACTACCAGCATGAATACAGAGTGCCACATCAACAACAGGCCGGGATTGCCCAGCATGCCCTCGAACAGGCTACCAATGCCTTCAGCAGTCTGGCCGGAAAAATCACCGGTAACGCTACCCAGTGTGTAATAGAGCGACCAACCGCCGATCACGCTGTAGAAGGAAAGGATCAGGAAGGCGCCGAGAACCCCCGACACACCGACCAGTGCCCAGGCACGAGTCCGCCCTGCACTGTGAGCAACCTTGCTCATGGTCGTAACCGGGTTACTTTGACCGCGCCGGCCAAGCATCCACTCGGTAACCAGAATCGGCAAACCAATCAAGAAGATACACAGAAGATACACAAGCACGAAAGCGGCACCGCCGCTCTGCCCCACCATGTAGGGAAACTTCCAGATATTGCCGAGCCCCACTGCAGAGCCAGTAGCAGCGAGAATGAACGAAAAGCGCGAAGACCACTGCGCATGATTGGCTTTGGACATATTCCACCCGTTGGATACGTGTCATCACCGATCGATCAGATGCGATGATGGGTTGTGTTTGTAGTCGCCACGTCCTCGATGTCCCGGTTCGCGGGCACATCATTCAACAAGGGGTCTGACGGATGTCAGCAGGATCACTGCCGTTACACCACTCAATTCGGCACCGGATCAGGTACCGATGTGGACCGGCGAGCACAAGTGCCGCAGTACACCGGGTAGGTGTAATACACGGAACTGGCCCATGGCAAGTGACGAACGACCGGACAAATTAGCCGATGATGCGGAAAAACACCAGAGTCCTTTCGTCACAGTAGTCGATTCTGCCGCTCTCCAGCGAAGGGAGCCAACTCAGGCAAGTCATCCACGGAATCATGCAGCAGCCTGGCCAACTGCGGCGCGCTGCGGTTATCCGCAGTATGCACAAACAGGAAAGGGGTTTTCCCCTGTTTTATCCACAGGCTAAGTCGATCTCGCCAGGCTGCGAAGTAGCTCTCATTGATGGAATTGTCAAGATGGCCAATGAAGCGAATCAAAGGAAAATCTCCCGTAGAGATCACGTGCAATGGGACTTTTGGCTTTTCTGCCTGTGCCTGAAGGAGTTCAGGCCGGTCGTCCGAGTCAGTCGAAAACAGCGGTCGTACGTCGAGCATCACACGGTTGGCAGCATGAGTTATCAACAACCTGTTGAAATTTCGCTCGGCATCACCCTTGTGGAAAAAATCACTGTGTCTCGCCTCGACTGCACAAGGAATTTCTGAAGGCCAACGTTCCAGCAACCTCTCCAACGCAGGCAGCTCGGAAGAGCCGAAGTCACGCGGCAACTGAATCATCATCGGCCCCAGCAGGCCTGACAGTGGTGACAGTGCACTCAGGAAGTGGTCAAGACCAGCGTCGATATCCTGCAGACGCTGCACATGGGTCAACTGTCGCGGTAGCTTGAAACAGAAACGGAAGTGCGCAGGCGCTTGAGCGGCCCAACCAGCAACAACTTCAGGGCGTGGAGCACCGCTGTAGAACGTCGTATTGCCTTCCACCGCGGAAAACACTCCAGCGTACTCCTCCAGCCAGTGCTCCCGACCAGCGTGCGGTGGAAAAAGGCTGTAACGCCAATCAGGGTTGGCCCACATCGCCAGGCCCATATACAACGATGGCTGATGTTGTGGCGAATGTCTGCTGATGTCGGGCCCCGTCATGGCGTGGTGTCAGTCCTTTGCATGGCTATCCCGCTACCCGAACCAATCCGGCAGCTTGCAGGTCTTATGGTAACTACCTTCAGCAGCGCTCAGCAGTAACTTTGCTATTATCTTGAGCAGACCCTGTCAGTGACACAGCACCACTCAAGCAATGCCGGATTGCCTGCGAATCGTTTTACAGGATCAGGCTTCTTCCACAGGATCAAGTGCCTGATCCTGCCTGCTTCATCGGTGTACAACCTTTTCACCTGCATGACCTGTGCTGCAAAGGATTGCCCATGACTCGCTCTCATCGCGATCTGACCGTTGGCTCAACACTTTCCACGCTGATCCGTCTCGCGGCACCGATCGTTGTAGCCAACATGCTGCAGACTGCCTATCAGCTGATCGATGCCTTCTGGGTCGGGCGATTGGGTGCGAATGCCGTCGCCGCAGTATCACTGAGCTTTCCCGTCCTGTTCCTGTTGATCTCGGTAGGCATCGGTCTGGCAGTCGCCGGCACCATCCTCGCTGCTCAACATTATGGTCGAAGAGAGCTGGATGCCGTCAATCACGTCGCGGCTCAGGCCATGCTCGGCATGATCGTGCTGTCACTCCTGTTGGCGATCACTGGCTATCTGATCAGTCCCCACGCCGTGACCTTTCTCGGCGCCAGCACGGAGGTGGCTCCGCCTGCTGCCGACTATCTGCAGATTTCCTTTCTCGGTATGCCATTCATGTTCGTCTATGCCGCCTTCCAGTCACTGATGCGCGGTGTAGGCGATGCGCGCACCCCGTTATGGATAGTATTCGGCACCGTGGTACTCAACTTCATCCTCGACCCACTGCTGATCCTCGGGCTCGGCCCAGTACCGGCGATGGGCGTCTCCGGTGCCGCGGTGGCCACGGTTATTACCCAGGCCCTGTCCGCTGTCATCGGCTTGTATCTACTGTTCTATGGACGTTTCGGCATTCAGTTGCAATGGCATCATATGCGTCCCGACCTCCACCTGTTGTGGCGACTGTTTGCACTTGGCGGGCCCACGGCAGTGGAACAGAGTACACGTGCTCTGGGTATGATGCTGATGACGACACTGGTTGCCGGTTTCGGTACCGTGACTCTCGCTGCCTACGGCATCGGTACCCGCCTGCTCAGCTTCGTTATCATTCCGGCATTGGGGCTGGCCCAGGCAACCTCTGCGCTGGTGGGACAGAACATCGGTGCCGGCAAGGTGGAACGCGCCGAGAAAACGGCCAACTTGAGCGCGCTGATTGCCTTTGTGTCGCTGACAGTGGTCGGCATACTGGCGGCAATCTTCGCCGAACCACTGGTCGCCATCTTCGTTCCCGACACGCCTGAAGTGATTACCGAAGGCGCCCTGTTTCTGCGTCTAATGGCACTGACCTTTGGCCTGATGGGGGCTCAGACGGTAATCGCTGGAGCCTTCCGTGGTGCCGGCGATACCATGGTGGCAATGATCATCGCCCTGGTATCACTGTGGATGCTGCAGTTCCCGCTGGCCTGGCTGCTGGCGGAGCGCACCAGCCTTGATGAGGTCGGAATCTGGCTAGCCTATCCGATCCAGAATGTCGTTACCGTGCTGGTTGCCTGGTATTGGTTCCGCAGTGGTCGCTGGAAACAGCACCAACTGCTCGATCCGCAATCTTCCGCAACACCACCACTCGCCCCCCCTCCCCGAGCCCCTTGACTCCCCGTGCCCTTGCGTAGCACAGCTATGACAGGAGTCACTCCACAATCAACGTATCCTGCTCAAGAGGCCTGATCAAAAAGAGAACCGCCACTCAGAGGTGGCGGTATCTACGATCTTCTACAACGACCTGGCCATCCTTCAACAGTAGCCAGTCATGACAGTTGCACTACTCTACGGTCACTGACTTGGCCAGGTTACGCGGCTGATCGACGTCAGTGCCCTTGAGCACGGCCACGTGATAAGACAGTAACTGCAGCGGCAGGGTATACAGTATCGGTGCCAGAGCTTCGTGGATATGCGGAAGATGCAGCACACTGATGCCCTCCGCCGGTGTCAGGCCTACGTTCTCATCGGCAAAGACATAGAGCTCACCGCCCCTGGCACGTACTTCCTGAAGGTTGGACTTGAGTTTGTCGAGCAGATCATCATTGGGCGCCACTGAGATCACTGGCATCTCACTATCGACCAGCGCCAATGGCCCGTGCTTGAGCTCACCAGCCGGATAGGCCTCGGCATGAATATAGGAAATTTCCTTGAGCTTGAGTGCGCCTTCCTGAGCTATCGGAAAGTGAGCGCCACGCCCCAGGAACAAGGCATGGTGTTTCTCGGCGAAGGCGGTGGACAGTGCCTCGATATCAGCATCCAGTCCCAATACCTGGCTACACAGGCCCGGCAGGCGACGCAATTCCTCGACCAGTTCAGCCTGCTCATCATCCGGCATGCCACGTACCCGCCCCAGCGCCAGGGTAAACAGCATCAAGGCCGTCAGTTGGGTGGTAAAGGCCTTGGTCGAGGCGACGCCGATCTCGGGGCCGGCCTGAGTCATCAGATTCAGGCTGGCCTCACGCACCAGCGAGCTACCGGGTACATTGCAGATCCCCAGGCTACCCAGGTAGTTGCCCTGCTGCATGGCGAAGCGCAACGCCGCCATGGTATCGGCGGTCTCGCCAGACTGGGACAGGGTGACAAAGAGCGTACCTTCAGGCACCACCACACGACGATAGCGGTACTCCGAGGCGACTTCGACCTGTACCGGAACGCCGGTATAACGCTCGAGCCAGTAACGCGCCACCATGCCAGCATGGTAACTGGTACCACAGGCGACAATATGAATATTCCGCACTGCACGGAACAGCGCCTCGGCATCTGGCCCAAAGCTCTCCACCAACACCGAACGATCGCCCAGACGACCTTCCAATGCCGCAGCAATCACCGCCGGCTGCTCATGGATCTCCTTGAGCATGTAGTGGCGATAGTCGCCCTTGCTTGCCGCACCATCGCCATGCTCGAAGGTCTGTATGGGACGCTCTACCGCTGCTCCAGAGGCATCAAAAATCTCGATACGGCCACCGCTGGACAGACGTACCACATCGCCCTCGAGCAGATAGATGAAGCGGTCGGTCACCTGCAGCAATGCCAGCGGATCAGAGGCAAGGAAAGCCTCATCAATGCCCACTCCCACAACTAACGGACTGCCCTTGCGAGCGCCCACCACGACCTCGGGCTCGTCCACCGTCATCACACCCAGCGCGTAAGCACCATCGAGACCTGACACGACTTGCTTGAAAGCCGTCAACAGATCGCCCGCTGTGCGTGATTCACGCTCCAGCAGGTGAGCGATCACTTCGGTGTCGGTTTCCGACTCGAACACATACCCTTGGGCCGAGAGTTCCTCGCGTAGAGGTTCATGGTTCTCGATGATGCCGTTGTGCACCACTGCCAGACGCTCGCGAGACTGGTGAGGATGTGCATTGGGTTCGCTGGGCCGCCCATGAGTCGCCCAGCGGGTATGCGCAATACCTGAATTACCCGCCAGACTCTCGCTCGCAAGGCGTTCAGCCAGGGCTTGCACCTTGCCTACCGCACGTTGCCGCTTGAGCGCTCCGTGCTTATCGCAAACCGCCATACCCGCGGAATCATAACCGCGATACTCGAGGCGCCTGAGGCCCTCGAGCAGAATGTTCTGAACATTTCGCTGCGCTACCGCGGCAACAATGCCACACATCGCCAGGCTCCTGAAAAATTCGTTGAACTTGCAGGTCCACCGCATTCCAACTCAAGCGATGGGATGGTTCTTCAAGAAATACGTATCACCAGCTCTTGGCTGAATACTAATCGTCCTTCGAGGGACGCGGCCAATCCGCCCTGGCAATCTGCCGTGAGCGGCCCACCGCCAAACTGTGGTCGGCCACATCACGACTGATGGTTGACCCTGCCCCTATCGTTGCTGCTTTTCCGATACTCACCGGAGCTACCAGCGCCGAATTGGAGCCGATGAAGGCCTCATCACCAATGTCGGTACGATGCTTGTTGGCGCCGTCATAGTTGCAGGTGATAGTGCCTGCTCCGACGTTGACGTCACGCCCGAGTCGCGCATCGCCGATATAACTCAAGTGATTGATCTTGCTACCTTCGCCAACCTCGGCATTCTTGGTCTCGACGAAATTTCCAACCCGCGCACGCACCGCCAGACGCGACCCCGGACGCAGCCGCGCAAAGGGTCCAACATTGTTCAGGCCGGCCAGTACCGCACCATCGATCACGCTGTGTGCATCGATTCGGCACTCGGCGCCAATATGACTATTACGGATCACACAATAGGGACCGATATGCACTCCCTCGCCGAGTTCGACATCTCCTTCGAACACGCAACCAACATCGATCTGCACATCGTGACCACAGCGTAAGGTGCCACGGACATCAATACGCGCCGGATCAGCCAGTGCCACACCATCGGCCATCAGCGATTCGGCAACCTCTCCCTGCAGTGCGCGCTCGAGGCGTGCCATCTGTGCACGGTTGTTGACGCCCTCGACCTCCATCGCCCGCTGCGGCTGCTCGGTAGCAATCTCGATACCTTCTGCCGCCGCCATGGCGATAACGTCGGTGAGGTAGTACTCCGCCTGGGCATTACTCGCTGATAGCTGCGGCAACCAGCGTTTCAGCTGAGTGGCCGTCATCGCCATGATGCCGGTGTTGCATTCCTGAATGGCCAATTCCTCGGCGGAGGCATCCTTGTGTTCGACGATAGCGACCGCTCTGCCTTCGGCATTGCGCACGATCCGGCCATAACCGCTGGGGTCATCAAGACTGACGGTAAGCAAGCCCATATGCTGCTCATCGACATGCGCCAGCAACGCTTCCAACGTCGCTCGACGAATCAGCGGTACATCGCCGTAGAGCACCAGCACCTTGCCTTCGCCGATAGCATCCGCAGCCTGAGCCACTGCATGTCCGGTACCCTTCTGTTCGGCCTGCACGGCAAAACGTACCTGATAATCGGCCAGCGCCTCGCGGACACTCTCGCCGCCATGGCCTATCACCACGTGAGTGCGATCGACAGACAATCCCTGCGCGGTATCCAGAACATGACGTACCAGCGGCTTGCCGGCCAGTTCATGGAGTACCTTGGGCAGGCTGGATCGCATACGGGTGCCTTGTCCGGCAGCCAGTATCACAACATCGAGGCTCATGATCACTCCTTATTGGTGTATCCCAGCGGCAACAACATCATTCTAGTCGGCACTCACCACCTTCAGCCCCAGTGAATCGACCATATTCTGACCGAATCGTTCGACAAATGCCGGGCTGACACGACTTTCCCAGCCGTCTCCGGCTCGAACCAGCATCATCACAGGAATGTCTTCACGAATCGCCACATCCATGCCTGCATCCTCCCCGAGTACGGTCAGCGCTGTCGCCCAGGCATCGGCGTAGGCATTGGAGGGATGTACCACGCTGATCGATGCCAGGTGATGAGTAATTGGCCGACCAGTACGCGGATCAATGGTGTGCGAGTAACGTTTGCCATCCTGCTCGAAGTAATGGCGGTAGTCGCCGGATGTCGCAATCGAGACATCCTCGAGGCCGATGACGTGCTCCGCCTGAGGTTCCAACGTATCGCGGGGCACTTCGACGCCAATGCGCCACAATCCGGAATCGCCATTGCGATGCCCCTTGACCTTCACCTCGCCACCGATATTGACGAGATAGTTCTCGATCCCCTGACGATCCAGCCAGGCCGCGACTTCATCGGTGGCAAAGCCCTTGGCAACACCAGACAGATCGACATAGACATCGCGCAATCTGCGAACTCGCGAGTCGTCGCTATCCAGCTCGACAGCATCCATTCCCACTGTGGCCAGGCGTTGTTCAAGCACGGCCTCATCAGGCACCTGCTCTGGCTGTGCGTCGGGGCCGAAACTCCATAGATTGACCAGATCGCCGACTGTAACGTCAAAGGCTCCATCGCTCAGGTCGTGAACTTCCTGACTGACCTCCAGCACCGTCATGAACTCTTCGGAAATGCTCTGCCATTCACCGATAGGTGCCTGATTGAGGGCCGACAGCTCGGAATCGTCACGCCAGGTCGACATCGACTCATCCACCTGATGCATCTCATCGAGGATTCCCTGTTCGATCTCTTCCTGGCGACCCGTATCCATCGGGTCAGCAATCGACACCTGGTAGAAGGTGCCAAAGATATCGCCATTGAAACTTACCAGCGATGATTGCTGCTCCTCGGCCTGCTCCTGAGTGTCATTGTCACAACCACTCAAAGCAGACACCAACGCTACCAGCAGCATCGGCAGGAACAACTTTCGAGAATCAAGAGTCATTACGGGTCCCTCGAGATTAGGGCTATATCAGGCGAACAGCCACAGCAACGCGAGACCGAGCAGTACTCGGTAGACCACGAAAGGCTGCATGCCAATGCGCTTGATGAACGCAAGGAAATAGTGAATGCACAGATAGGCAGAGATGGCCGACAGCAAGGCGCCCAATGCCAGGTTACCCCAATCGACATCAACGCCGGTGTTCGCCAGCTCGACACCTTCGAGGCCTCCGGCAAGTACAATCACGGGTATCGACAACAGGAAGGAAAAACGCGCACTGGCCTCACGGCTGAGTCCCAGCAATAGTGCCATGGTCATGGTGATACCGGAACGCGAGGTACCTGGAATCAAGGCCAACGCCTGAGCACAACCAATCCATAGCGCGTCCTTCCAGGTCATTCGATACTCACTACGCTTACCACGACAGCGCCAGTCGGCAATCCCCAACACAACACCGAAGAAGATCAAACCAAAGACCATGATCAACGGTGAGCGTGCAGCCGTTTCAAGAAAGTCCTGAAGCAACAGGCCTGCTATGCCCACCGGAATAGTGGCAATGATCACCCACCAGGCAAGACGCGCATCCTCATCGGTGCCCTTGCCAGTGACACTGCGACACCAACTGCCGATCATGCGCAGTAACTCGTCACGAAAGTAGAGCACGACTGCCGTCAGACTCCCCACATGCAGTGCCACATCGAAGGCCAGCCCCTGATCCGGCCAGTCAGTAAGCACCGGCACCAGGATCAGGTGAGCGGAGCTGGAAACAGGGAGAAACTCGGTAAGTCCCTGTATAAGCGAAAGAACTAATATTTGAAGCCAATCCATGGTCACAACCCGTAGGCCCTGGGGGTAAAAACAATCGCAAAAGGATACACTTCAGTGGCCTCGATGTCCGCCCGGTGATCAATACACCTGAAATATCTGCTTCGACATCCGTGTATTCCTGACCACACTCTTTCCCGACCACACTTTCCTGGCCACATCTTTCTTTTGGTTCATCGCACTTTGCCGGCCACACTCTGCCATGAATGCTCCCCCTGCCTGGCTCATCCCACGCCGGACAGGATGGCGGTAGCAATCGAGAAGTAGATGATAACCCCAGAGGCATCGATCAAGGTGGTCACCAATGGCGCCGAGGCTGTCGCTGGATCCCAGCCAAGTCGATCAAGCACAAAGGGCAGGCACATACCCAACAGGCTGCCGAACAGCACAATGCAGACCATACTGATCGCCACCACGATCGCCACCGCTTCTCCGGCACGAATCATACCGATTGGCGCGACAGCCAGTGCCATGGTCAGCCCCAATGAACCTGCCACCAGCAGCTCTCTACCCAACAGCTTGCCCCAGTCCTTCACGCCGACATCGCCAGTGGCCATACCACGGACCATCAAGGTTGCCGCCTGGGCTCCGGCATTACCGCCACTACCGATCAGCAACGGCAGAAAAAACACCAGCGTGACCTGAGCGGCAATGGTGTCCTCGAAATGCGCGATACCAGCGCCGGAAAACAGATTGCCGAACACCAGCAGTACCAACCAGGTAACACGCTTGCGGTACAGGCTCCACAACGGTACCCGCGAAACGCCATCCTCGAGTTGCCCTATCGACATCCCCTTGTGGATATCTTCCGTCGCCTCGGACTCGACCACATCCATCACGTCATCGTGGGTGACGATCCCCACCAACCGCTGGTCAGCATCGACCACTGGTAACGCCAGCAGGTCATAACGCGCGACCATGCGCGCCACTTCCTCCTGGTCGACATCGACACTGATCTTGATCACGTCGCGGATCATCAGATCATCGATCAATGCCTGAGGCCGCGCGACCATTAACTGGCGCAGTGACATGGTCCCCGCGAGACGCCCTTGATCATCAATCACATACAGCTGATAGACCGTCTCGGCATCCGGTGCAGTCTGGCGTACTCGCATCATCGCCTTGGCCACCGTAAGATCAGCCGGGATGGCGACATAATCCGAGGTCATCAGAGCACCGGCAGTGCCCTCTTCGTAACTGGCAAGACGCTTGAGTGCCTCACGCTCACGATGAGCCATACGTCTCAGCAGCGCTTCCTTGCGGTCGTCACCGAGTACCTTGAAGATATCCGCTCGTTCATCCGAGCCCATTCGATCAAGAATCCGTACCAGCTGAGAATCCTTGATTGCATCACTGACCTTCTCCTGTTCGTCGCCAGGCAAGTGACCAATGACACTGGCCTGACGCTCGACCGGTAGCTGCTGCAACAGCTCCAACGCCGTTTTCAGCTCATCATCGTCCTCGATCAAATGCTCGAGAATCTCAGCCAGATCGGCAGAGCGAATCTCAGGCAGCCTCTCATCAAGGGCTGCCTGATCCCCTATCGCCAATGCCCGCAGCAACTCGTGCTTATACATATCGACAGTGGTGCTGAGACCCATCGCCCTCTCCTGATTGGCGCCAATCCATTGATGATGTTGCGCTCTTGTTCTTCAACATCACCGAGACACAAACAAGTACGCCCCCCGAATGGTATTACATTCGGGGGGCGCAGGAGGTACAGCTATGGAGGACGCGTATCAGCCCTTGCCCGCCTTCTTGCGCAGCTGCTGAATGGTACGCAGTTGCGCCATGGCCTCGGCAAGTTCAGCTGCGGCACGGGTATAGTCCATCTCCGCAGTCTTGTCGTCCATGGCCCTGACAGCCTGCTTGCGGGCTTCTTCGGCAGCAGCCTCGTCCAGATCCGCCGCACGCACCGCAGCATCAGCCAGCACGATTACCTTGTCCGGCTGCACTTCGATGAAGCCGCCGGAAACATAGAAGTGCTCTTCGCTGCCTTCGTTCAGCACACGGACAGGGCCCGGCGCCAATTCAGTCAGCAATGGTGTATGGCCGGCCAGGATGCCGAGATCCCCCATGATGCCAGCCGCCACCACCTGCTCGGCACTACCGGAGTAGACCGAGGTTTCGGCGCTGACGATCTCGCACTGAATGGTTTTCGTCATTATGACGTCTCCCGGGTAATTGAAAGCCCCGATAGTGGCGAACCGTCGTCTTGTCTGTTGCCCTGTCCAGCCCTGCTACAGATGACTGAAGCGGGGCTGGAAGGTTCAAGTCGACAGAGCCTGTCGGCGCCTCCAGAGGGATTACTTCATCTGGTTGGCTTTCTCGACCGCCTCGTCAATGGTGCCGACCATGTAGAAGGCCTGCTCGGGCAGCTCATCGTAATCACCGTTGAGGATACCCTGGAAACCACGGATGGTTTCCTTCAGCGACACGTACTTGCCGGGCGAGCCAGTGAAGACTTCCGCAACGAAGAATGGCTGTGACAGGAAGCGCTGGATCTTACGCGCACGTGCCACGGCCTGCTTGTCTTCGTCAGACAGCTCGTCCATGCCGAGGATGGCAATGATGTCCTTGAGCTCCTTGTAGCGCTGCAGGACGCCCTGCACACCACGTGCCGTCTCGTAATGCTCATCACCCACCACCAGTGGATCGAGCTGACGAGACGTGGAATCCAGCGGATCGATGGCCGGATAGATACCCAGCTCAGCGATGGAGCGCGCCAGTACCACGGTCGCATCGAGGTGCGAGAAGGTGGTCGCCGGAGACGGGTCGGTCAGGTCATCCGCGGGCACGTAAACGGCCTGCACGGAAGTGATCGAGCCAGTCTTGGTCGAGGTGATACGCTCCTGCAGAACGCCCATTTCCTCGGCCAGAGTCGGCTGGTAACCCACCGCAGACGGCATACGACCCAGCAGTGCAGACACCTCGGTACCCGCCAGGGTGTAACGGTAGATGTTGTCGACGAACAGCAGAACGTCACGACCTTCGTCACGGAACTTCTCGGCGATGGTCAGGCCGGTCAGGGCCACACGTAGACGGTTGCCGGGCGGCTCGTTCATCTGGCCGTAGACCAGTGCCACCTTGTCGAGAACGTTGGATTCCTGCATCTCGTGATAGAAGTCGTTACCCTCACGAGTACGCTCACCGACACCGGCAAATACGGAATAACCGCTGTGCTCGGTGGCGATGTTACGAATCAGCTCCATCATGTTGACGGTCTTGCCGACACCGGCGCCGCCGAACAGACCGACCTTACCGCCCTTGGCGAAAGGACACACCAGGTCAATAACCTTGATGCCGGTCTCGAGCAGTTCGTTGGTGGCTGCCTGATCCGCGTAGCTCGGAGCCTTGCGGTGGATCGGCATGCGTTCTTCTTCACCGATGTCACCCGCCTCGTCGATCGGCTCGCCGAGTACGTTCATGATCCGACCCAGGGTCGCCTGACCGACCGGCACGGAAATCGCACTACCGGTGTTTTCGGTAACCATGCCACGCTTGAGCCCTTCGGTAGAGCCCATAGCGATGGTACGAACCACACCGTCACCCAGCTGCTGCTGGACTTCCAGAATGGTTTCCTTGTCGGCGACCTTCAGCGCGTCGTAGACCTTGGGAACATCGTCCCGCGGAAACTCTACGTCAATCACCGCGCCGATGATTTGTACGATACGTCCGCTCATCTTGGTTCCTCTCAAAATACCTGCAATTGAAACCTGCTTGCCCGGCGCTATACGGCAGCGGCGCCACCAACGATCTCGGAGATTTCCTGGGTAATCGCAGCCTGACGGGCCTTGTTGTACACCAGTTCCAGATCATCGATGAGGTTGCCCGCGTTGTCCGTCGCACTCTTCATGGCGACCATGCGCGCTGCCTGCTCACAGGCCACATTCTCGGCCACAGCCTGGTAGACCTGCGCTTCAACGTAGCGCACCAGCAGGCTGTCGAGCAGCGCCTTGGCATCCGGCTCATACAGGTAGTCCCAGCTGTTGGGACGCGTGTTCTCGTCGTCCTGCGCAGTATCGGTTTCTTCGGTCAGCGGCAATAGCTGACGGACCACCGGCTTCTGCGTCATGGTGTTGACGAATTCATTGTGCACCACGTAAAGACGATCCAGGTTGCCTGAGTCGTAGGCATCCAACATCACCTTCACGCTACCGATCAGATCATCAAGCTTCGGCGTCTCGCCCAGGCCGCTTACCGCTGCCACCAGGTTTCCGCCGTACTTGCGGAAGAACCCACCGGCCTTGCTGCCCAGTGCACAGAAGTCCAGGTCGGCACCCTTGTCGTGCCACGCTCTGGCTTCCTTGACCGCCGCCTTGAACAGGTTGACGTTCAAGCCGCCGCAGAGACCACGGTCAGAGGAGACAACGATAAACCCGACACGCTTGACCTCACGCTCGTCCATCCACGGATGGCGATACTCCGGGGTCGCCCGGGAGAGGTGACCCACAACAGCACGGATCTGCTCTGCATACGGCTGAGACGCCTGCATGCGATCCTGGGTCTTGCGCATCTTCGACGCTGCCACCATCTGCATCGCATTGGTGATCTTCTGCGTGTTCTTGATGCTCGCAATCTGAGTGCGAATCTCTTTTCCGACTGCCATGGCGATCTACCTTTGTTCGGGGCTCTCAGAAGGTTCCAGGGCCCGCCTTTGCGCTATCGAAAACACTCGGCCGAAAAACGCTCGACGGGCCAACGGGAATTACCAGCTCTGGGAAGCCTTGAACTTCTCGAGACCTTGCTTCAAGCCGTCCTTGATCTCGTCGTTGTAGTCGCCAGTGTCGTTGATCTTGTCGATCAGGTCGCTGTACTCGGACTTCATGAACTCATGCAGGGCATGTTCGAAGTCGAGCACCTTCTTGACCTCGACGTCATCGAGGAAACCTTCGTTGGCGGCAAACAGCGAGAGCGCCATTTCTGCAACGGACATCGGCGAGTACTGCTTCTGCTTCATCAGCTCGGTGACGCGCTGACCGTGCTCCAACTGCTTGCGCGTGGCCTCATCGAGGTCAGATGCAAACTGGGAGAACGCCGCCAGCTCGCGGTACTGAGCCAGTGCCAGACGCACACTACCACCAAGCTTCTTGACGATCTTGGTCTGCGCAGAACCACCGACACGCGATACCGACAGACCGGCGTTGATCGCCGGACGGATACCGGAGTTGAACAGGTCAGCCTCGAGGAAGATCTGGCCATCGGTGATCGAGATCACGTTGGTCGGAACGAACGCGGAAACGTCACCGGCCTGAGTCTCGATGATCGGCAGGGCGGTCAGAGAACCTGTCTTGCCCTTGACTTCACCGTTGGTGAACTTCTCGACATAGTCAGCATTGACGCGCGCAGCACGCTCGAGCAGACGAGAGTGGAGATAGAAGACGTCACCCGGATAGGCTTCACGGCCCGGCGGACGACGCAGCAGCAGGGAGACCTGACGATAGGCCACGGCCTGCTTGGACAGATCGTCATAAACGATCAGCGCGTCTTCACCACGGTCACGGAAGTACTCGCCCATGGTGCAGCCGGAGTAGGCGGCGAGGAACTGCATCGGTGCAGGATCAGCAGCACCGGCGGCAACGACGATGGTGTGCTCCATGGCGCCGTGCTCTTCGAGCTTGCGCACCACGTTGGCAATCGTCGACTGCTTCTGGCCGATGGCGACGTAGACACAGGTAACACCAGTGCCTTTCTGGTTGATGATGGCATCGATGGCGATCGCTGACTTACCGATCTGACGGTCACCGATGATCAGCTCACGCTGACCACGACCGATCGGCACCATGGCGTCGATCGATTTGAAACCGGTCTGGATCGGCTCATCGACCGACTGACGGGTGATAACGCCCGGTGCGACCTTTTCCACCGCATCGGTGAGGCTGGTGCCCAGATCACCCTTGCCATCAATCGGGTTACCCAGAGCGTCGACCACGCGGCCGCGCAGCTCGGGGCCTACCGGCACTTCGAGGATACGACCGGTACACTGTGCGGTCATGCCCTCTTCAAGCTCCAGGTAGTCACCCAGAACCACGGCACCGACATTGTCGCGCTCGAGGTTCAGGGTCATACCATAGATGCCACCGGGGAATTCAATCATCTCACCGAACATTGCGTCGGCGAGGCCGTGGATCTGCACGATACCGTCAGACACGCTGACGATCGTGCCCTGATTACGGGCTTCAGAAGCAACATCCAGCTTTTCGATACGCTGTTTGATGATGTCGCTGATCTCGGAAGGATTCAGTTGCTGCATGCCATGTCCCTCAGACTCAGGCGGAAAGAGCTTCCTTGAGGCGGTTCAATCGACCACGTACCGAACCGTCAATGACGGTGTCACCGGCACGCAGGATCACGCCACCTAGAAGCGTTTTATCCACCTGAGTGGTAATGGAGATTTCGCGGTTCAGACGCTTGGCCAGTGCACTCGCGAGCGATTTTTCCTGGGCCTTGGTCAGCGGATAAGCCGAATGGATATCAACATCCATGCGCTTTTCCTGCTGGGCCTTGAACGCCTCGAACTGTTCGACAATCGCGCCGAGCACCGGCAGACGGCCCTTGTCGCCTACCAGACGGATGAAGTTTCGAAGGTCGTCGTTGATGGCGTCACCACAGACGTCAACGACAACTGCAGACTTCTCCGCACTGGACAGCTTTGGATTGCCGAGGACCCTGGAGCGCATCTCGTCGTCGGCGACGATCTGCGCTACCTGGGCCAGCATGCCGGACCAGTCGTCGAGCGCATCCTTTGCCACAGCATGCTCAAAGGCAGCCTTGGCATACGGACGAGCAATAGTTGACGATTCCGCCATGGGATACCTCCTCAGAGCTCTTTGGCGAGTTTATCGACCAGCGCAGCATGCTGCGACTTGTCGATGGAGGATTCCAGAATCTGCTCGGCGCCCAGAATGGCAAGCTGTGACACCTGGCTGCGAAGCTCTTCCTTCGCACGGTTCACTTCCTGCTCGATCTCGGCCTTGGCCTTGGCAATCATGCGCTCGCCTTCCAGGCGGGCGTCCTCGCGTGCCTGCTCGAGCTTCTGGTTGGCCTGTTTCTGAGCCTGTTCCAGGATCTCGGCCGCTTCTTCCCGGCTCTTGCGCAGGGTTTCGCTGGCCTCTTGCTCGGCGACCTCAAGGTCACGCGCCGCACGGCTGGCAGCATCCAGACCATCGGCGATCTTCTTCTGACGTTCCTGCAACGCTTGCATGACCGGCGGCCATATAAACTTCATGCAGAACCAGACGAAGAACGCAAAGGCGATAGCCTGGCCAACTAGGGTAAGGTTCAGGTTCACGCCAGCACCTCTCGCGTTATGGGTTTGGGGTTAAGGTTCGACAGCTCTTGCGAGCGCCGCTCAATTAACCGACAAACGGGTTCGCGAAGGTGAAGAACAGCGCAATACCAACACCGATCATGGTCACGGCGTCGAGCAGACCAGCGACGATGAACATCTTGACCTGCAGCATCGGAATCATTTCCGGCTGACGCGCAGCGCCTTCCAGGAACTTACCGCCGAGGATACCGAAGCCGATAGCGGTGCCGAGGGCACCCAGACCGATCAGCAGGGACACGGCAATAGCGGTCATACCCAGAACTTGTGCTTCCATGGTGGTCTCTCCAATTTTCGTTTAATGGTTAAGGGTCAGTGGGTTAGGGTTAAGGGTTTGCAACAGTAAAACGTATCAGTGCTTTTCTACCGCCATGCTCAGATAGACGATGGTCAGCATCATGAAGATGAACGCCTGCAGGGTGATGACCAGGATATGGAACACCGCCCAGGTGAAGTGCAGCGGCAGCTGCCACAGGCCAATCATGGCGATCAGAATGAAGATCAGCTCGCCAGCATAGAGGTTACCGAACAGTCGCAGCGCCAGAGAGATCGGCTTGGCCAGCAACGTCACGCTTTCCAGCAGCAGGTTGACCGGCACAAACAATGCCTGGACCAGCTTGTTCGGAGAATTGAACGGGTGCAGGGTCAGTTCGCCGATGAAGCCGGAGACGCCCTTGGCGCGAATGGTATAGAAGATGATCAGGCCGAAGACCGACAATGCCATGCCAAGCGTTGCGTTGATGTCGGTGGTAGGCACGACCTTGAAATAGACATGTGCAGGATCAGCACCAAACATGGCACCAATCTTGGCGGCCAGCATCGGCAGGAAGTCGACCGGCACCAGGTCCATCAGGTTCATCAGGAACACCCAACAGAAGATGGTCAGTGCCAGAGGAGCAATCAGTTGGCTCTTGCCGTGGAAGGTGTCCTTGACCGAGTTGTCGACGAACTCAACCATCAGCTCAACAAAGTTCTGCAACGCACCGGGCACACCCGTGGTGGCTGAATTTGCCACTGTCTTGAACAACCACAGGAACAGCAGACCAAGGCCAATGGACCAGCCCAGGGTATCCAGGTGCACTGCCCAGAAGCCCATGTCGGAGGCTTCCTGAGCGGAATGAGCGATCGACCAACCATTATCGGGGTGAAGCCCGAAGGTCAGGTTCTGCAGGTGGTGCTGGATATACTCCGTAGGAGTCGGATTATTGCCTGCCATGTCTGCCTCGTGTCAGGTGTGCGACGGCCGTTTCACCAGCCAGGGACCCAGCCAGTGGACGAACAACGTCACCACATAAGCGCCAAAGAAAAAAGTTGGGTTTGAAGGAGGCACTGCGATGAACACCAGAGTGAACAGCGCCGCCGTCAAACCGAACTTGCCAGCTTCCGCACGGTAAAATCCGTTAACGATGGCCCGAGAATAACGGGCGCCCTGATAACGGAATACCCGCCAGGCGAAGAAGGCATTGGGCAGAAAAGCCACCAGACCACCGGTTGACGCCGAAGCGGCACCCGATATACCGGAGAGCACAGCTCCCAGCAGACTCAGCAGAGCAACAACCGCCAATTGCGCAAGCAGCAGGCGCTGTACCTGGGGTCGTTGTATCCTGGCCGCCAAGGAGTTCTCCCGCCGCGCCGCCTGGCGCGATCTCATCGTCATTGCACTATCGGTACTACATCAACCACCGACAGACTCCGGCGCGATTATAGGGAAGGCCCGGTATACCTTCAACCGACTCGGTGACGATTTGTCGACACTTTGTGCCTGCTTTCGACCAAATGTCGAGAAAAACCACCTAACTAGTTAGCAACCTAATAGGTTTACTGCGTTTGAATCCTCCCGACGATTCAATGGATATGCCCGAGAATTCCGTCCAGTTCATCGAGGCTGGAGTACTGGATGGTTACCTTGCCTTTACCAGCCCTGCCATGCTGAATGCGCACGGGAGCGCCAAGCACATCGGCGAGACGTGACTCGAGGCGCTCCACATCACGATTAGGGGCCGTTTTCTCGGTCTTGGGTGCCGGATTGCTCAATTGCTTGACCAGTGCCTCGGTGGCACGCACGGTGAGGTCCTTGTTGACCACCTCATGCGCAGCCTTTCTCTGTTTGGCTGGAGGCAGAGTCAACAATGCGCGTGCATGGCCCATATCCAGGTCACCACGCTCAAGCAGGGTCAATACCTCATCGTCCAGCGACAGCAGGCGCAACAGGTTGGTCACCTGTGCACGTGAGCGTCCCACGGCATCGGCGACCTGCTGCTGGGTCAGCTCGAACTCTTCGAGCAGTCGCTTGAGCGCCAAGGCTTCCTCGACCGGATTGAGGTTCTCGCGCTGAATGTTCTCGATCAGCGCCAGCGCCAGTGCGACTTCATCGGAGACCTCACGGATCACCGCCGGAATCACATCCAGTTCGGCCAGCTGCGAAGCGCGCCAACGGCGTTCACCGGCGATGATCTCATAACGATCAGGACCAATGGGACGCACCACAATCGGCTGCATCACACCCTGAGCACGAATCGAGTCAGCCAGTTCCTCGAGGGCTTCGGGTTGAATATCGCGTCGCGGCTGGTAACGGCCACGGGTCAGTTGGCCCAGCGGCAAACGCTCGAGGCGCTCCTCGAAAGCTACCGGCTCAACGGCATCGTTCACACCTTCAGCCTCAGCCTCCAGCGCCTCTCCGGAATCCGGTAGATCCAGGCTCTCACGGCGACGGGCACCGGCACCGATCAGCGCATCCAGTCCTCGTCCCAGGGCGCGTTTACGCGTCATCGACAATCCCTCATTCTTCACGAAAACACTGACTCTTCAAAATCTTGAAGAGAATCAGTCAAGCCTGGATACAGAGCATTTCCAGACCAGCGGAGCCAGCCCCTGGCGTTACAGCGAGAGTCGGCGGATCAATTCCTTGGCCAGCACACGATGCGCCTGGCTACCACGCGAGAAACGCGCGTACTTGGTGACCGGCAAACCATGGCTGGGAGCCTCAGCGACACGAACGTTGCGCGGAATGGTGGTCTTGAGCAGTGCATCGCCGAAATAGTCACGCAATTGCTTGCTGACGTCACGCGTAAGGCTGTTGCGCGCATCGAACATGGTGCGCAGGATGCCGTATATTTCCAACGATGGATTCACACTGTCCTTGATCTGTTCGACCGTGTCGAGCAACGCCGACAGACCTTCCAGCGCATAAAACTCACATTGCAGGGGAATCAACACGCCGTCAGCCGCCGTTAGTGCATTGACGGTCAGCATATTGAGCGAGGGCGGGCAGTCGATCATCACCACATCGTATTCACTGGCCACTTCGTCCAGTGCTCGCGCCAGACTGCGCTCACGCCCTTCGCTGCGATCGAGCAGCTCAACCTCGGCAGCAGTCAGGTCACCATTGCCCGGCAGCAGAGCATAACCCGCCTCTGGGCAATCGAGAATGACTTCCACCGGGCGCTTTTCACCGAGAATGACGTCCAGCACACTGCCTTCGAGCTCGTGCTTGTCGACGCCGCTGCCCATGGTGGCATGGCCCTGAGGGTCAAGGTCGACCAGCAGTACACGGCGATCCAGCGAGGCAAGGCTGGCGGCCAGATTGACAGCTGAAGTGGTCTTGCCGACTCCACCTTTCTGGTTGGTCAAGGCGATGATCTTGGTCACGGCGACATCCTTGCTTGGGAAATCTCGGCTTGAAAACCCTTGGCTTGTATTACACCAGCCGGCCTTCTGGATTGCGCAATCCAGGGCAGCTGGCGAGGAGAACTTCCCTCTCCTCGAGTTGGCCACGCCATATTGAAAAGCCAGCGGGCGCTCTCACAGAGGCTAGCGGGCGCTGGCGTCAGGTTCCAGCACAACCAGTTCTCGGACACCAGACTCGAACGGAATCTGCAACGTCAGCCTGGCAACCTGGCATACATCAGCGTCCAACTGTGCGAGCTCGTTATCCACGGCCGGCCCTTTCATCGCTAGCCACTGGCCACTTTCGGCAACCAGTCCACGCGTCAATGCGATAAAGTCGGTGAGGTTGGCAAAGGCTCGTGACACCACCTGATCAAAACCTCCCTCGGGCGGTGAAAACTGCTCAACCCGTGCCTGAACCGGCGTTACATTACCCAACCCCAGTTCCATCACAGCCTGACGCTGAAACCTGACTTTCTTACCGTTACTGTCGAGTAAGGTCACTTCCAGTTCCGGTGCCAGAATCGCCAACACCAGACCCGGTAATCCCGGCCCGGAACCCACGTCCAGCACCCTCGGACCACGAACATGAGGCAACACTGCGGCACTGTCGAGCAAGTGGCGCGAGACCATGTCGAGTGGATCCCTCACTGCGGTGAGGTTATAGGCCCGATTCCACTTGTGCAACAACGTCACCAACGCCGCAAGGCGCTCTCGTTGAGCGCTATCAGCAGCAATGCCCAATGCTTCAAGGCCTTTCTCAAGGCGTTGATTAATCAAAAAAATTGTCTCTGAGGTCAAAGCCATTGTCATCCACTGACTAGCTGCTGATTGTCCAGCATGCGACGTTTCTTGAGATGAATCAGCAAGATCGAGACAGCAGCAGGCGTCACTCCGGAAACACGGCCAGCCTGCGCCAGGGTCTGCGGACGGGCTTCGCTGAGCTTCTGACGAATCTCGTGTGACAAGCCCTCGATACGCTGATAATCCAGATCAGCAGGCAAGGGCGTCGCTTCATGACGCTTGAGCTTGTCGATCTCATCCTGCTGACGATCGATATACCCCTGATACTTGGCCTGGATCTGCACCTGCTCGGCCACGGTCTCGTCATCGACGGCTTCGCCCTTGAGTCCAGCAACATCGGCATAACCGAGTTCTGGTCTTCTGAGCAGATCCATCAGGCTGTATTCGCGCGCCAGGGGTTTTCCGGTGACCGATTCGATCTTCACGGCGGCTTCGCTACCGGGTTGAACCCAACTGGCCTTGAGACGTGCGCTTTCCTGCTCCACAGCTTCACGCTTGGTGCTGAACTGCGCCCAGCGCTGATCATCGATCAGCCCCAGCTCACGACCGCGTTCAGTCAATCGCATGTCGGCATTGTCCTCACGCAGCAGCAGGCGATACTCGGCGCGCGAGGTAAACATGCGGTATGGCTCGCGGGTTCCCAACGTAATCAGGTCATCGACCAATACACCGAGGTAAGCCTCGTCACGACGCGGGCACCAGGCCTCTTCGTCACGTGCACGCAGCGCCGCATTGAGTCCCGCCAGAAGCCCCTGGGCACCCGCTTCCTCGTAACCGGTAGTGCCATTGATCTGGCCGGCAAAAAACAAGTTGCGAATGAAACGAGTTTCCAGCGAGTGCTTGAGATCACGCGGATCGAAATAGTCATATTCAATGGCATACCCTGGACGGGTGATATGCGCATTTTCCAGTCCTACCATCGAGCGCACTACCTGCAACTGCACGTCGAAGGGCAGTGAGGTAGAAATACCATTTGGGTATAGCTCGTGAGTATCGAGTCCTTCCGGCTCGATAAACACCTGATGACTCGATTTGTCGGCGAAGCGATGCACCTTATCCTCGATGGACGGGCAATAACGCGGGCCAACACCCTCGATGACACCGGAGAACATCGGCGAACGATCCAGGTTGGCGAAGATGATCTCGTGACTGCGCTCGTTGGTATGCGCAATGTGGCAGCTGACCTGACGCGGATGCATCTCGCGGGAGCCGAGGTAGGACATCACCGGTGTTGGGGTATCGCCCGGCTGCTCCTCGAGGCGTGAGAAATCCACACTACGCGCATCGATACGCGGCGGCGTACCGGTCTTGAGCCGGTCGACGCGAAATGGCAGTGCGCGAAGCCGGTCTGCCAGGGCATTGGAAGGCGGATCTCCGGCACGCCCACCACGACTCGTTTCGAGACCAATGTGAATGATTCCACCGAGGAAGGTGCCCGTGCACAGCACCACCGTTTCGGCCAGGAAACGCACCCCGGTCTCTGTCACCACACCGCGGACGGTGTCTTGATCAACAATCAAGTCACCGGCGGCCTGCTGGAAGATGGTCAGATTGGGTTGGTTTTCCAGTATCGAGCGAATTGCGGCCTTGTAGCGAACGCGATCAGCCTGAGCCCGTGTTGCACGTACCGCAGGGCCCTTACGGGCATTGAGCACACGAAACTGGATGCCACCCAGGTCTGTCGCCAGACCCATGGCACCGCCCAGGGCATCGATCTCCTTGACCAGATGACTCTTGCCGATCCCGCCAATGGCCGGATTGCAGGACATCTGACCCAGGGTCTCGATGTTGTGTGTCAGCAGCAGGGTTTGGCAACCCATTCGGGCAGAGGCCAGAGCAGCTTCCGTTCCGGCATGGCCACCGCCGATGACGATAACGTCAAAGCGGTCGGGATACTCCAAGGTGCACCTCGTTTGGCGTTCAACCGCCAGTGTGGAGAAAGTGTCAGGAAAACAAGCCCGCCAGTATAACGTCCCTGTGGGTAAACGTCAGGGTTTTCCACACCCAGGCCAATCACACGTCGGACAACGACCTTTCTTTATAAATAAACATAGGTAAATAAAGAGAAGTTCTGTTGTGGTTGTTACTACTGGTGTGGGCATTTTCTGTGTACAACGCTGATATCCTTTTATAAAACAGCAAATTAAAATGTTGATAGAAATTTGGACAGCGCGGTGATGGGGTGCGTATGAGTTGTCTGGAGCCTGTGGATGAAAAGCGGACTTGCCCACAAGCGTATCGGTCCACCACTTATCCACCTGGCTCATGAACATTTGTCACCGCACCGGTGAACAAGTGACGAAAATGCCCACAGCGCCCGGATTCATGGGGCTGCAGCGTACTGAACATTTTTTTTATCCACAGCCGGAAAATGACACAAAATGGCCTGTCGATAACGTAATGCGCCTCGATATGGAGCAGAAAAAGTGGCTGGTTGGCGCTGACCTGACATCATCCAGCGCGTAGCTGATGGCCGATGCCCAGAAAAAAACCCCGCCGTGAGACACGACAGGGCTTCGAGGACAAGAGCGGTGAGAGAGTTCGTCAGTGCTTGAGAACCCGTGCCAGAAAGTTCTGTGTACGTTCGTTGCGAGGGTTGTCGAACACGTCTTCAGGCACGCCCTGTTCAACGATCTCCCCCTGGTGAATATAGATAACCCGGTCAGCCACTTCCCGAGCAAAGCCCATCTCATGGGTAACGATGATCATGGTCATGCCATCTTTTGCCAGCTCTCGCATGGCATCCAACACTTCACCAATCATCTCGGGATCCAGTGCTGAAGTAGGCTCATCGAACAGCATCAGCCGTGGTTCCATGGCCAATGCCCGTGCCAGTGCAACGCGCTGCTGCTGACCACCAGACAGCTGAGAAGGGTACTTGTCGGCTTGATCACGGATGCCGACACGATCCAGCAGGCGTTCGGCGATGGTGACAGCATCTGTTCTGGCGAGACCACGTACTTTCATCGGCGCAAGGGTGACGTTGTCACGCACGCTGAGATGCGGGAAGAGGTTGAATTGCTGGAAGACCATGCCAACCTCGGTACGAATGGTCTGGAGGGCGCGGGATGCTTTCCCGTGGGGCGCCAGGTCGTGGCCGTCTACACGCAACTCCCCGCTCTGGAACTCCTCCAGTCCGTTGATGCAGCGAATCATGGTTGACTTGCCGGAACCGCTGGCTCCGATCACTACCACCACTTCGCCCTGGGCGACTTCGAGGTCGATATTCTGGAGCACATGCAGGCTGCCGAAGTGCTTGTTCAGGCTGCGCATTTGTACGATAGGTTCGCCACTCGCCTGTTGTGCGCTCGTGTCGAGTTTGATGTCGTTCATATCCAATCCCATGAAGTATCAGCACACAGAAGGGCTATTCACCCACCAGACCCTTGCGTTCGAGCATGCGCAGGGCGAAGGACAGTGAAAGGGTAATGGCCAGATAGAGCAGGGCCACCATCAGGTATACCTCGAGCGCGGTGAAGGTGGTGGCGATGTAGATTTGCCCCTGGCGCACCAACTCACCCACACCGATGACGGCGAACAGCGAAGTGTCCTTGATGCTGATGATGCCCTGATTGCCGAGCGGCGGAATCATGCGACGGAATGCCTGGGGCCAGATGACATGGCGGAAGGTCTGTTGCCGGGACAGGCCCAGCGACAGTCCTGCCTCGCGCTGGCCGCGGGCAACGGATTGCACCGCACCACGCACGATCTCCGAGATATAGGCGCCCGAGTTGACGGCGATAGCCGCGATACCTGCCGTTAGCGCATCGATGGGGCCACCGATCAGCTGTGGCAGGCCATAGAAGATGAACAGTACCTGGACCAGCACCGGAGTGCCGCGAAAGATCTCGATATAGGCGATGGCCGGAATACGTAGCCATGCTTGAGGAGCGATTCGCAGTAGACCGAAGATGATGCCGATGATCAGGCCAATGGCGAGACCACCGAAAGAGATCAGCAAGGTCCAGGGGACACCGGTCAGCAAGTGTGGGATGGAAGCCAGCGCTGCCGACCAGTCGAAAGTGAAATCAACGTCCACGAAGGAGTCTCCGCGATTGGCAGAAGCACTGATACATGACCGTGATGCGTAGCTCGAGAAGCAACGCTTTGCATGAAAGAGCGCTATTCAAGAAAGTGGAATCTACGGACTGCTGATCAGCGCTTCTTTATATTATTGGTGAATGTGGCAAGAGCAGGGCCGAACTCGGCCCTGCCGGGCTCTGCGCAGTCGGATCACTCCTCGCTGGCTGAGCCGAACCACTTCTCGTGGATTTCGTCGTAGGTGCCGTCTTCCTTCATCGATGCCAGTGCCTCATTGACCGGCTCGACCCACTCACTGCCCTTGACGAAGGCAAGGCCGTATTGCTGACCTTCGTAGAGAGGACCGACGACTTTCACCCGACCTTCGCCGCGAGTCTGGGAGAAGTAGCCGACGTTGGGGGCATCGTAGAAGGCGGCGTCAATGCTGCCACCGAGCAGTGCCATGTACATATCGCTGGTTCCCGGATACGGCGTGATCTCGGCCTGGTCGCCGAGATTCTCCTGCAGGAAGTCATAACTGGTGGAGCCGATCTTGGTGCCGATACGCATACCGGCCAGATCCTCCACACCTTCTACATCTTGCTGGTCGGCGCGAACCAGTACCTTCAGGCCGCTGTCGTAGTAGGGGTCCGAAAAGTCGACGATCTGCGAACGTTCTTCGGTGATCGTGATACCAGCAACGGCAATATCGACGTTACCGGTCTGCACCGCGGGAATGATGCCATTGAAGTCCATGGTGCGCAGGTCGTACTCGAAACCGGCACGCTCGGACAGCTCCTTGATGATGTCCATGTCGAAGCCGACCATCTCGCCGGATTCCTGGTCGAGCATTTCGAAGGGCACGAAACTCGGGTCGGTGGCGACGGTCAGGGTTTCCGCCTGCGCCTGACTGGCTCCCGCCAGGGCCATGGCTGTGATCAGCGCGGCAGAGCTAAAGATTGTTTTCATGTTTATCCCCAGTAATAAATTGTTTTCAAACCCATAGATACCTTGGCCAGTAAAGGGGGAGGGGTCAAGCTGTGCTGGAGAGAGTGACGTCAACGCGGCAGATTGGCATAAACGCATCAGATTGACATGATTGCACCGCTGATGCGGTTGGTGTCGCGTGCTAAAGTTGACCCTTTTAGTGGGGATTGTGGATAATGTGGAATTGCTCGACATTCACCGATTGCGGGAGCTCGCCATGAGCGGTGCCGAATCCTTTGTACCCACTCCACTACTGCTGTCCGACAATGCCCAACGCCGCCTGCGTACGCTGAAGGCCGAGGAGCATGCAGAACGTATTGCCCTGCGGGTCTATGTCACCGGTGGCGGGTGTTCGGGGTTCCAGTATGGCTTCGATGTCGCTGACGGCATCAACGAGGACGATACGGAAATCCCCTTCGGTGATGTTTCGCTGATTGTCGACCCACTGTCCTGGCAATATCTGGTGGGCTCGACCATCGATTATGAGGAAGGCCTGGCCGGGGCGCGGTTCCTGGTGCAGAACCCCAATGCCACCACGACCTGTGGATGCGGCGCATCATTCATGGTGTGAGATATGATTTACCCACAGCCCATCGGTAGCGACAGGCTGTGGATATCGTATTGCCGAACGTCAGGACACCAGCGTCAGGACATCAGTTTCAGGGCATGATGGCGGGGGCGGCGAGTCCGTCGGTTTCGTTGAAGCCGAACATCAGGTTGAGGTTGTGAATGGCCTGGCCCGAGGCACCCTTGACCAGATTGTCGATCACCGCCAGTACCACCACAGTGTCGCCGTTAGCTGGGCGATGCACGGCAATGCGACATAGATTGGCGCCCTTGACGCTACGCGTCTCCGGGTGACTTCCGACTGGCATTACGTCAACGAAGGGCTCGTCGCGATAACGCTCCTCGAACAGTTGCTGGAGGTCTCCAGCATCCGCCTTGAGCTGACCATAGAGGGTGGCATGTATGCCACGAATCATCGGCGTCAGATGCGGAACAAAGGTCAACCCCACTTCCCCACCGGCAGCATCGGCAAGCCCCTGACGGATCTCGGGCAGATGGCGATGACCGCTGGCGCCATAGGCCTTCATTGACTCACTGGCTTCGGCCAGCAGTGAAGGAACCTTGGCACCGCGCCCTGCGCCGGTGACACCGGACTTGCAGTCGGCAATCAGGCGATCAGGATCAATCAATCCGGCCTCGAGCAACGGCAGGAATCCGAGCTGTACAGCGGTGGGGTAACAGCCGGGCACGGCAATCAGACGTGATTGACGAATCTTCTCTCGATGTACTTCCGGCAAGCCGTAGATGGCTTCATCGAGCAATTCGGGGGCGCCGTGAGGCTGGCCATACCAGTCGGCCCAGATACCGGCATCGCGTATCCGGAAGTCCGCTGACAGATCAATGACCCGAGTCCCGCGCTCCAGCAGCTCGCCCGCCAGAGCATGGGCTACGCCGTGAGGTGTGGCGAAGAACACCGCATCGCACCTGGCGAGCCGCGCCGGGTCAGGTTCGGAGAAGCGCAACTCGTCATAGTGGCCACGCAGGTTGGGATACAGCTCGCTGACAGCCAGGCCGGCCTCACTTCGCGAGGTAATGGCTTCCACCTCAACATGTGGATGACTGGCGAGCAGCCTGAGCAGTTCGACGCCGGTGTAACCCGTGCCGCCAACGATTCCAACCTTGATCACGAGACACTCCCCCCTCGAAAAAGCGAATTACCCCAGTCCGCCAATGACACCGGTTGATGCGTATGACGGTGGGTACTGCGTCTGCATCTATGATACACAAGAGAGAGCCGTCCGACTCGTCATACTCCAGTGTGTCGAATGGAAGCAGGGATTCGTTCATCAAGGGATATCACTCTTGTCACGCTTCAGTCTATCGCAGTTCAGTCTCGACGCCTTTCGTCGCCAACTGGCCAACGTGGATGCCTTGCCGCAACTGTGCGTGCTCGGGGCGATTACCGGTCTGATTACCGGCAGCTTGATGGTGGTATTTCGCCTGTTGTTGCTGATGGGAGCGGCACTGATGATGCCCAATGGCGATCCGGAAGCCTTCGAGTCGCTCTCCAGGTTGACCCGAGTGTTGTTGCCGTTGGGTGCCGTGTTGGTGATCGGGGTTCTGTTATGGCGTCAGCCGCTGGCGTGCCGCAAGATCGGGGTGGCGCATGTGATTGAACGTCTCACCTATCATCAGGGACGCTTTCCATTACGTAATTGGATCAACCAGTGGTGGGTCGGTGTGGTCTCGGTGCTCGGCGGTCTATCGGCCGGTCGTGAGGGGCCGGCCATTCACCTTGGGGCTGCGGCGTCCAGTGGCCTGGGCGAGTTATTGCGACTCCCCCACAACAGCTTGCGGGTACTGGTGGCCTGCGGTACGGCGGCAGGCATTTCGGCTTCCTTCAATACGCCGATCGCCGGGGTTATCTTCGCCATGGAAGTGGTGATGATGGAATACACCATTGTCGGCTTCATGCCGGTCATCCTCGCATCCTGCATGGGCGCACTGGTCACCCAACTGGTGTATGGCACGGAACCCGCTTTCGCGGTGCCGGAGTTGGCGATGGGCTCGCTGTTCAATATCTACTGGATTGCGGTGATGGCATTCGGTATCGGCCTGCTGGCGGGTGTCTTCATCCACGTCGCCCGCAGTGAGCGTGTCGCGAGCCTGCCCCTTTGGCTGCGCCTGACAATGGTCGCTATCTTCGCGGCGGGACTCGCCTGGTGGTATCCCGAAGTACAGGGCATCGGCTACGACAGTCTCTCGCATGCGCTATTTGGCCAGCTTACGGTTCAGGTGTTGCTGGCACTGATGCTGGGCAAGTTATTGCTGACGGCTTTTACCGTTGCCTGTGGTGTACCGGTCAGTATCATTGGTCCAGTACTGGTGATTGGCTCGGCCGCGGGGGCGCTGTTCGGTTTGTGTGGCGTGTGGTTGTGGCCTGACAAGGCGGCGGATCCCGGACTCTTCGCCATGATCGGTATGGCGGCGATGATGGGAGCCGTGCTGCAGGCTCCTCTGGCAGCGCTCATGGCCCTGTTGGAGTTGACCCACCACCCGCATATCCTGCTGCCGGGGATGCTGGCGGTGGTGGTTTCGGGATTGACGGCACGGCAGCTGTGTCGTTGTGACGGTTTCTTCATCAGCGTCAAGTTGCATGGCTTGCACCCCCTTCAGCAGCCATTGATGCAGGCACTGTCGCGGGTCTCGGTGCCGGCGGTCATGGAGCGTAATCTGGTGCGAACACGGCGCCGTGTCGAGTACGATCAGGCACGAGCACTGCTCGAGGCCAATCCGGTGTGGATCCTTATCGAGCGTTCTTCCGACGACAAGCCCACTTTGGCATTGAAGGCTGCCGATCTGGCGCGCTGGCTACTCGAGCACGATGGTAGCGAGGCACAAAGTGGTGCCGTCGAGAAGTCGGAGTCTAACAGGGTGGCGGCTGATGAGTCGGACGAGGCATGCTCCATGACAGAATCGACCGAGCAGAATGCCGCTACTGATCAGGAGGCGGAGGAGTCTCCCGTGCTGCTGGATCTGCTGGAGATCCCCGGGCAGCGCATCGATCTGGCACCGATCCACCTGCAGGCAACGCTCAGTGAAGCTCTCACTACCTTGAACAACCTCAAGGTCAATGGACTCTATGTAGAACACGGATATCGACCGAGCCAGAAGCGGATTTCCGGTATCATCACGCGAGACGCCATTGAGCGCTATTATCGCTTTTCTGATTCATCCACAGCCTAGGAGTCGTTATGTATCTGTGGATAAAAGCACTGCATGTGGTGGCGGTAGTCACCTGGTTTGCGGCGATGTTCTATCTGCCGCGATTATTCGTCTATCACGCCATGGCGCTCGACAAGGACGAACATACCAGCGTCGAGACCTTCAAGGTCATGGAACGCAAGCTGTATCGGGGTATCATGACACCATCGATGGTGGCGGTTCTGGTCTTCGGTGGCATTCTGCTGTGGCTGGTACCGGGCTGGTTCAGTCAGGGCTGGCTGCACGCCAAGCTGGCACTGGTGGTGCTGTTGGTGGCCTATCATCATGTCTGCCTGATCTATCTCAAGCAGCTGGCCGAGGATCGTTGCCGACGTAGTGCGACCTTTTTTCGCATCTTCAATGAGTTGCCTGTTCTGGCGCTGATTGCCATTGTTATTCTTGTTGTGGTGAAACCATTTTGAATCATGTCAGTAATGGTTGGACGCCAAACCTGCCTGGTGTGTTGGTATTGGCAGGGCATGACCCCACGGGAGGGGCCGGGATTATCGCTGATGCGGAAACCGTCGCCGCCTGCGGTGGTTGGGCGCTGACCATTCCCACGGCCTTGACGGTGCAGAACCTCAACGATGTCGAAGCGATAATACCGGTATCGGGGGACGGCATTCGCAGGACCGCGGCGGCGCTCGAGGAACTACCGATAGCGGCGATCAAGGTGGGTTTGATTGCTGACCTTGAAGCACTGGATGCGGTAGTTGATGTGATTCGTCGGCGCCCGGGGATTCCCGTGGTGGCAGATCCTGTGCTGCGCGCGGGAGGCGGCTGCGAGCTTGCGACGCGAGAGTTGATCGACGCCTGGTGCGAGCGTTTGTTGCCGCGGGTCGACATTCTGACGCCGAATCGGCAGGAATTGGCGCGACTGGCAGGAGATGCCTATCGTGACGATACCGAGCGGGCTGTCAGTCTGATGCAGCAGGGATGTCAGGCGTTACTGGTGACAGGTACCGACGAACCTCTCAGTCAGGTCCCCGTCGACCGTGTAGCACATACGCTGCATGCCCCGGATATCGATCGTCAGTGGAGCTGGTCACGTCTCAGTGGCAAGTACCATGGGTCTGGTTGCACGCTGGCCTCAGCTCTAGCGACGCGATTGGCGGCAGGGGAGTCTTTGGTCGCGGCCTGTGAGCAGGCGCAGATCTTTACCTGGCAGGCGTTGGCCCACGGTTGGCAGCCGGGGATGGGACAACGTTTGCCGAGACGGCTGTGGCGTTTGCCTACTCCAGACTTCACCACTGACGAGGTCGGGTTATGATAGTGGGCTGAATCCGAAGCCATGGAATACAAGTCATGGAATGACTGGAGACGGGTCATTTGAGCGATATTCACCGCTCTTTCACCGAGTTGTCCCAGTCACTCCACAGAGTTATCCACAGACAAGTGGCGCTATACAGGGGTCGGCGGCATGATTCCGACACCGAAGATTACTTTCTGGCCAAGAGGTTGCCATGACAACATCCGCTGAGCTCTTCGAACAGGCTTGTCGACATATACCCGGCGGCGTCAATTCGCCGGTACGGGCGTTCAAGGGGCTCTATCGTCCACCGGTGTTCATGGAACGTGCCCAGGGCGCCTATCTGTTTGATGTGGAAGGCAAGCGATACGTGGACTATGTCGGTTCCTGGGGTCCAATGATCACAGGTCATGCCGATCCGGATGTGCTGGGAGCGGTACGCGAGCGACTCAACAACGGCTTGTCATTCGGGACACCCACTGCCATCGAAACGACCATGGCGGATCTGATCTGCGAGATCATGCCGAGCATCGAAATGGTGCGTATGGTCAACTCCGGCACCGAGGCCACCATGTCAGCAATTCGCCTGGCACGTGGTTTTACCGGTCGTGACAAGATCGTCAAGTTCGAGGGGAATTATCATGGCCACAGCGACTCGCTGCTGGTCAAGGCTGGCTCGGGAGCGCTCACCCATGGTGAGCCCAGTTCACCGGGCGTACCAGCCTCGTTGGCCGATCACACCATTACCTTGTCCTATAACGATATTGATGAGGTCGAGCGGTGTTTCGAGGAAATCGGCAGCCAGATTGCCTGCATCATTGTCGAGCCGGTGGCCGGCAACATGAACTGCATTCCGCCCGCAGAAGGCTTCCTCAAGGCACTGCGCCATGTCTGCGATCGTTATCAGAGTGTGCTGATCTTCGATGAAGTCATGACGGGGTTCCGTGTCGCCATGGGGGGTGCTCAGGCGTACTACGGTGTTAGTCCTGATCTTACCTGTCTGGGCAAGATCGTTGGCGGCGGTATGCCGGTAGGGGCCTTCGGTGGCCGCAGCGAAATAATGCAGGAGCTATCGCCGATTGGCCCGGTGTATCAGGCCGGCACGCTGTCTGGTAATCCGCTGGCGATGGCCGCTGGAGTTGCATTGCTCAGCAAGATTCGCGAACCGGGCTTTCATGATGCCCTGGCACAGCGCGTCGATACCTTGTGTAATGGACTCGAGAGCCGTGCCCATGAGGCAGGGATCGATATGATCACCCAGCGTGCTGGTGGCATGTTCGGGGTGTTCTTTACCGGCCAGCGCAGTGTCGAGAACTTTGCTCAGGCCACGGCCTGTGACGAGAATGCCTTCCGGCGCTTCTTCTCGGCGATGCTGGAACATGGGGTCTACCTGGCGCCTTCTGCCTATGAAGCGGGCTTCATGTCCAGTGCCCATACTCCGGAAGACCTCCAGGTGACGCTGGATGCTGCCGAACACGCCTTTGCCCAAATGACCTCAAGGGTCTGACAGGAGTCACCGATGACAGGCCACGATGCCACTGAGCAGAACCCCATACTGGATCCCTTCAGTCTCGACGAGATGCTGGATGTTCTAGCGGAATTCCATGCTGAACCGCTGGCGCTGGAGCATGAGCTCCCCGAGCCCATGGATCTACTCAAGCAGCGTGTCGAGAGGGAGTACAACATCTGTCGCTCTCTGCTGACGGGCAAGGAGGACATCCAGCGGCTGGAAGCGCTCCATGATTGGCTGGATCAGGACATGACTCGCCTCGCTCCGATCATCGAGTCGCGTCGTGATCGTTTGCGTCCCAGTCGTTGGTATATGGAGTACTCTGACGTGCGGTTGCACGATAATGGCCGCCTGGTCATTACCCAGAGTGCTGCTCAAGATCCGATCCCGTTCGAATATCCGGAGATGTCGGATCCCGGCAATGATATTGCCAGCCTACGTGTTGAACTCGAGTTACGTGGCGAGATGACGCTTTCTCATCAGGCGCTGGATGGTTATTTGCGGCGCAGCGCTGACTATGAATTGGCGCGAGTGTTATCGCTGTTGCAGGTGGTCGAGTCCATGGCAGGAATGCGTCGTGCCCTGCAACGTCGTAATGCCAGGGGTGACAATGAACGACCCGCGCTGCTGGCCGAAACCATGAACAGCTTCCGTCGTTATCTGGCGCTGGCTGAGCGCCATGCGGAGTTCCGTTTCCCGCCCTTGATCATCGGGGTGGGGGTCTCGGGGAGCGGCAAGAGCCGTTTCACACGGGCCCTGGTCGGTCGCATGGGCGCGGTACGCTTGAGCTCGGATGTCCAGCGTCTCGCCCTGTATGGCTTGAATCCACAGTCGGTGGAAGGCAAGCCGCTACCCGATGATATCTATACGAGTGAAGTGACCGCCAAGACCTATCAGCGGCTGGCAACTTGTGCAGGCATTCTGCTCGATGCCGGTTTCATGGTCTGTATTGATGGCACCTTCCTCGAGCATGGCCAGCGTGATCAGTTGCGACTGCAGGCGGAAGCCAGAGGCTTGCCGGTGTTGCTGGTCAGTTTCGAGGCGGATGAGGCTACGCTGCGTCGCCGCATCAGCAAGCGAGCGCTGCGCAATGACAAGGACGAGTCGATGAGTCTTGCAGTGCTGGCCGCGCAGCAGGATGCTTTCGAGGACTTCACCGACGAGGAGCGTTTGCATCTAGTGCGGATCGACAGTACCGCAGAGAATGCAGCCGAGACACTCGCCAGCATGATCGAAGAGCATATCAGAGTGCTGTGACATCTCAGGGAGCTATGCGAATGCAGCGCCTATTGGCGCTGCACGAGCTGTAAGTCGTAAGTGAGGCCCGATTGCCATCGATAGCCTTTATGGAGTGGATGGAACTCTCGACTGTTGGCGATTTCACAGCCTTCCCACTGAGCCGCTTACAGCTCATGGCTTACCGCTTATAGCTTCAAGAAACAGCTTTCAGGAAATCGAGCGGCGCGGCGGTGGGGCGCCCAGGTTCTGGCGTGCCCAATTCACCGCCTGTAGTCGGTTACTGACGCGGATTTTCTTGAAGACGTTATAAAGATGCGATTTTACAGTATGTTCACTGACACACAGTCGCTCGGCGATTTCCATGTTGGAGGCTCCGGAGCCCAACAGGCCGATGATTTCCATCTCACGCTGTGTCAGACCACAGGCTGGACGGTAGGCGTTGAGTTGCTGACGGCGGGAGAACTCGATCAGTCGAGTCATCAGTGAGCGCGACATCCACAGGTCATCGGTATCGAACAGCTTCTCGATCCCCTTGCAGATACGCTCGAGGCTATCCTGACGGTAGAACACGCCGCGCAGGTGCATGAACGAAAGAACCTCCATGGCATGGTCCTCATCCCGCAGGTTAAAGGCGGTCAACAGCAGGCCTTCATGGCGAGCTCCCTGATCCTGCCAATGCTGCATGGCACTGTCGTCGACATGATCCGCGTCCATCAGTATGAGTGATTGATTTTTATCGTCGACATCGATGGTATCCGTCGGCGCGGCGATGGATACAGGGCAGTGAAACTGATCCTTGATGTAATTGATGAAGAGTAGTGACTGGGGGTTGTGATCTGTAACCAGCACTATCTGTCCCGTGGTGTTGTTCATTGTGATGCCTCCAATCATCTACTGACGTTCTCTTCATCAGTGATGGATACAACAAGGGATCCAGGAGCTCTTGTTCAGCCAGTACAAGGCGCTGTGTAATTGTCTGTAACATATGTAAAACAGAGCTATATCAATTTCAGCACATAGTATGAAAAACGCCAGGCAAACGTCTCACGATGTATTCAGCGCAAGAGAGGGTGTTCACTATTCCATGCAAGCCTCTGCGCTGAGCCTTCCTTGTGCATGGTAGAGTATAGCGCTGGCCGGCATCCTTCCGCTGATGCTGAACAGGATTTCAATGATGCAAGAGTCCCACCGATGACCAAATCTGTCGAACTTGTGATTGCCAGCGGTAACGCCGGTAAATTGAAGGAGTTTTCCGCTTTGTTGGCATCACGCAACATTAGTGTCAGTCCCCAGGCTGACTTTAATGTGGTTGATGTTGAGGAAACGGGGAGCACCTTTGTCGAGAATGCGTTGCTCAAGGCTAGAGAAGCCTGTCGTGTCAGCGGCCATCCTGCACTGGCTGATGACTCGGGACTGGCAGTGGATGCGCTGGGAGGCCAGCCCGGTATCTACTCGGCGCGCTTTGCTGGTGAGCCGAAGGATGATCAGCGCAACAACGACAAACTGCTCGAGCAGTTGAAAGATGTCCCCGAGGGTAGCAGAGCGGCAAGCTACTGGTGCGTATTGGTTCTATTGCGCCATGCAGAGGATCCGGTGCCACTGGTAGTGCAGCAACAGTGGCGTGGCGAGATCCTGGCCCATCCCCGAGGTGACGGTGGCTTTGGTTATGATCCGCTATTCTGGTTGCCCGAGTGCGGCATGACAGCGGCTGAGCTTTCCGCCGAGGAAAAGAACCGCTTGAGTCATCGCGGTCGGGCACTGCAGATGTTGCTCAAGTCTCTTGATGAAGGCGTTACGGGGTTTTAATGCACCAGCCAAAGGCCAATCGGGTTGAGCTTCCTCCGCTTGCACTGTATGTGCATGTCCCGTGGTGTGTGCGCAAGTGCCCCTATTGCGACTTCAATTCCCATGGTATTGGCCGCCAGTCGGAGTTACCCGAGCAGGATTACCTACGTGCGCTGATTGCTGATCTGGAGGCCGATCTATCTCTGGTTGGTGAGCGTACACTTACTGGAATCTTCATCGGTGGCGGCACACCAAGCCTGATGTCTGGTGAGTTCTACCGTCGGTTGCTTGAAGCTATCGAGCAGCGGATCCCTCTCGCTGATGACATCGAAATTACCCTGGAAGCCAACCCCGGCACGCTCGAGCGAGGCCGTTTCGCGGCTTATCGTGATGTGGGTATCAATCGACTATCGTTGGGTATACAGAGTTTTCAGGACGCTCAGTTGCAAGCGCTGGGGCGTATTCATTCAGGAAATGATGCCCAACGTGCTGTCGGCGAAGCGCGACAGGCAGGGTTCGATAATTTGAATCTTGATCTGATGCATGGGCTGCCAGAGCAGACTCCGGAGCTGGCATTGGCCGACCTGGATCAGGCGCTGGCCTTGTCCCCGGAGCATCTTTCCTGGTATCAGCTGACGCTGGAACCCAACACCGAATTTCACTCTCATCCCCCGACCCTACCCGAGGAAGAAACCCTTTGGGATATTCAGGATCTGGGACATGAGCGCCTGGAACAGGCTGGTCTGCGCCGATATGAGATATCAGCCTATGCGCGAACAGGGCGCCAGGCACGCCATAACCTCAATTACTGGCAGTTCGGCGATTATCTGGGGATAGGAGCGGGCGCTCATGGAAAATTGAGTCAACCCGGCCCTGAGGGGCTGCTTATTGAACGACGCTGGAAGACGCGCCAGCCTGAGGCTTATCTGCGTAGGCTGGAGGACCCGCGTGGCTTTGTCGCTGGCGCTCGTCGGATCGAGGAGCAGGAGCTCGCGCTGGAGTTTTCCATGAATGCGTTGCGGCTGGTGGATGGTGTAGCGCTTTCCGCTTGGCAACGCAATGTCGGCAAGCCTATTGAGCAGCTTGCAAACCGTCTCCAACTGGCGAGAGATAAAGGACTTATTGTGGAAGACTCGACAAGGCTTCAAGCAACCCCTCAAGGTCTATTATTCTTGAACGACTTGTTGGCCCTGATCAGCGAAACGTGACAGAGATTCAAGAAGCACTGCAAGATGCCCACACGGTGGTGCATAGTGAACGGTGTTTCCCCCACTAGTATCGCAGGAGATAGATGAAAATGATCCGTTCCACTCGACTGATTGCCCCGCTGGCCGCAGCCGCTCTTCTGGTAGGCTGTGCATCCAATGACCCCTATTCCGGTCAGACCGATCGCAACAATACCGGTATTGGTGCCGCTGTGGGCGCTGTTGTTGGCGCCGCCGCAGGCGCGATCAGCGGTGATGGTAGTACCAGTAAGCGGGATCGTGCTCTGATCGGTGCGGCAGCAGGTGCAGCTGTCGGCGGTGGTATCGGTGTCTATATGGACAAGCAGGAAGAGCAGCTGCGCCAGAGCACCCAGGGTACCGGGATTGATGTTGAGCGCCAGGGTGACAACATCGTGCTCAATATGCCTAGCGAAGTCACCTTTGGCTTTGACTCCGCGCAGTTGACTGGTCCAGCGTCCAGCGCGCTCAACGATGTTGCCAGCATCCTCAACCAGTATCCGGAAACGCGGATTACCATCGCGGGCCACACCGATTCCACTGGTGATGCCGGCTACAACCAGCAGCTCTCTGAGCGCCGCGCGCAGTCGGTCGGTAGCTATCTGCAAAGCGGTGGTGTTTCCGGCGCTCGCCTGTCCATGGTGGGTTACGGTGAGAACCAGCCGGTGGCCAGCAATAACACCGAGGATGGTCGCGCCCAGAACCGTCGCGTCGAGATCGTCGTAGTGCCCACGAGTCAGGCTGGCCAAGGCTGATCTTCAAGCGGCAAGCGACTCTAGTTCAGGCCCGCCACCGCAAGGAGGCGGGCTTTTTTGTGCGCGGCACTGGCGTCAGCACCGTTCCAACCGCTAATCTTTTCGTAATGTCCGCTGCTTCGGCAGTTTTCAGGCTTGGATTCTCTACTATGCTTTCCTATCAGCATGCCTATCATGCCGGCAATTTCGCCGACGTTCATAAGCATCTCTGCGTATATTCTGCAGTGAATCATCTGTTACGTAAAAAATCCCCTATTACGTTTGTTGATACTCACGCCGGTCGTGGAAGTTATCCACTGGCCGCCAGGGAGACAGATCAGCTGCAGGAGTATCGTAGTGGTATCGAAAGGCTGTGGAAGGAGCGCCATAGGCTGGAGGATCAGCCTATGCTCGCCGAATGGCTGACAGCCGTTGCTTCGCTGCAAGGTGGTGAGAACGGTGACGAGAATCTGGCGTGCTATCCCGGATCGCCCTGGTGGTTGGGAGCGCGGCTACGTGATCAGGATCGGTTGACGCTGTTTGAGCTGCACCCTGGTGAACACCGTCATCTGGCCGAGCAATCGGTGGTCTCCCATGGTCGAGAAGGACAGCTCAGGCGAGTGCATGGCGATGGTCTTGAGGGGGTGGTGAAGATGCTGCCGGTCGCCACGCCGCGCTTGTGCGTATTGATAGACCCCAGCTTCGAGCGCAAGGACGAGTACCTGGAGGTTGTTGATACTCTCAAGCAGGTGTTGCGCAAGGCGCGTCACGCGGTGGTGATGGTCTGGTATCCGCTGCTGCCTGCGGGGCGTCATCGGGCCATGCTCGATGCGCTCGAGGCCAGCGGAATCCGCAAGATATGGCGTAGCGAAGTCAGCCGTGAGCCACCTGCTCAGGCGACTCACGGAATGTATGGCAGCGGCATGCTGGTGATCAACCTGCCCTGGGGTCTCGATGAGACCTTGAATGGCGCCATCCAACGCTGGTTACCGATCCTGGGGCCCCAATCAACGCATCAGTCGAGCTGGTTGGTGGAAGAGTAGATCCGCGCCTGCTGCACGCGATTTCAGACATCAAGGATGATGTCGAAACCACCATAGATCAACCGCTTACCATCGAAGGGCGCATCGCCCATGAACCCATCCATGGCATTGTCGGCCTCCATTTTCTGGAAGGATTCGTCACGCACTTGTTTCGAGGGGTACTCGATCCAGCTGTATACGATGACTTCCCCTGGTTCGGCCTGCACTGCGCGATGGAAGTCAGTGACCTTGCCTTCCGGTACTTCTGCGCCCCAGGCCTCTACAACCCGGGTCGCACCATAGCGCTTGAAGATATCGGCCGCCGCCGTCGCCAGATCAAGATACGCCTGCTTGTTGCTCTCGGGAACCGCGGCCACAAACCCTTCAACATAACTCATGACTGAGCACTCCTGATAAGTACATCCAGACTGAGTGTAGACAGCATATTGTGATCTAGTGTGCGGCATTTCCTGAGCGCTGGGGAATGCGTGCTACTTGCCGATGCAGAAGCTGCCGAATATCTCACCCAGCAGGTCGTCGGCACTGAATTCTCCGGTGATTTCGCCCAGTGATTGCTGTGCGTCACGCAGATCTTCAGCCAACAATTCTCCGGCACCATAGCCGTGTAACTGGGCCTCGCCATTTTCCAGTGCTGTCCGGGCGCGGTCGAGGGCGTCGAGATGACGGCGCCGGGCGGAAAAGCGCCCTTCGGTGGTGGTCTCGAAGCCCATCACGGCCTTGAGATGCTCCTTGAGATTATCCACACCCAGACCGGTACGCGCGGAGAGACGCACGATGGGAGTGGTTGTGGATAAATCGATTCCGCCGCTTTCGCCGCTCTGATCGACTTTATTGCGCACCAGCGTCAGTCGTTCCGGTGCCGGCAGACGGGCGACGAACTCCGGCCAGATGGCCATCGGATCATCGGCGGCTGTGGTAGTGGCATCGACGAGCAGCAGTACGCGATCCGCTTTCTCGATCTCTGCCCAGGCGCGTGCCACGCCGATCTTCTCCACCGCATCGGGGGTGTCACGCAGTCCTGCGGTGTCAATGATATGCAGCGGCATACCATCGATGTGGATATGTTCACGCAGCACGTCGCGAGTGGTGCCCTCGATATCGGTGACGATGGCAGTGTCCTGCTCGGTCAGCGCATTGAGCAAGCTCGACTTGCCGGCATTGGGGCGTCCGGCGATGACCACGCTCATGCCCTCGCGCATCAGCGCACCCTGGCCGGCGCTGGCACGTACCTGAGCTAGATCACTCATCAAGGCGGCAAGCTTGCCGGCAACGTGGCCATCGGCGAGGAAATCGATTTCTTCCTCGGGGAAGTCGATGGCGGCCTCAACGTACATGCGTAGCTCGATCAGTCCCTGAACCAGCGCCTGGACGCGGGTCGAGAATTCTCCTTGCAGCGAGCGGAGAGCATTCTCGGCGGCACCGCGTGAGCTGGCTTCGATCAGGTCAGCAATTGCCTCGGCCTGGGCGAGATCGAGCTTGTCGTTGAGGAAGGCACGTTCGGAGAACTCTCCGGGTCTGGCGAGACGCGTGCCGAGTTCGACACAGCGCTCCAGCAGCATGTCCATGATCACAGGCCCACCGTGTCCCTGAAGCTCAAGGACATCTTCACCGGTGAAGGAGTTGGGGCCGCGGAAGAATAGTGCAATGCCCTCATCAATGGTGCCCTGAGAGCCACGGAAGGGCCCATAGTAGGCCTGGCGAGGCGTAGGGCAGTGCCCCAGCACTTGCGTGGCGATCGCCTCACAGGCAGGCCCTGAGACGCGAATGATGCCTACACCGCCACGGCCTGGAGCCGTGGCCAGAGCGGTGATGCTGTCCTGGGTATAGAGTCGCTGGGTCATGATGGGCTTCCTTGAATATCAGGGCCATTGTCCGAGGACGGATGGCATTTGGCCACCCTGAAAAGCCGAACCCCCGCACGGCAGGCGGGGGTTCGGTACATCGAGACTACAGAGACCTTATTTGGTCTTCAGGTCCTTGCCGACATTGGGATCGTCCTGGACCTTGCGGGTGATCATGTACTGCTGGGCGATCGAGATGCAGTTGTTGCATACCCAGTAGATGACCAGACCGGCCGGGAACCACAGGAAGAAGAAGGTGAAGATGATCGGCAACATCTTCATGATCTTCGCCTGCATGGGATCCGGAGGCGTCGGGTTGAGCTGCTGCTGAACGAACATCGAAGCGCCCATCAGGATAGGCAGCACGAAGTACGGGTCCTTCACCGACAGATCCTGGATCCACAGCATGAAGGGTGCGTGACGTAGCTCAACCGACTCCAGCAGCATCCAGTAAAGTGCAATGAACACTGGCATCTGAATCAGGATCGGCAGACAGCCGCCCAGAGGATTGATCTTTTCCTTCTGGTAGAACTTCATCATCTCCTGGGACATCTTCTGACGATCATCGCCGAAGCGTTCCTTGAGACGCTGCATTTCCGGGCCGAGCTTACGCATCCGCGCCATGGACTTGTAGGCCTTGGCCGATAGCGGCCACAGCGCAGTCTTGACCATCAGGGTCAGGATCACGATCGACCAGCCCCAGTTTCCGATCAGGCTGTGGATGTGATCAAGCAGCCAGAACAGCGGATTGGCGATGAACCACAGCCAGCCAAAGTCGACAGTCAGCTCGAGATTGGGAGCTACGGCTTCCAGGCGTTCCTGGATCTTGGGGCCCATGTACAGAGTCGCCGCCAGAGTGGCATCTGCACCCGGCTCGATGGTCTGAGACTGGCCGGCGAAGGCGGCAATGTTGTGTTGCCTGGAATCCGTTGTCGCGTAGTAGAGGTTTTGCTGCTTTTCCGGTGGTACCCAGGCAGAGGTGAAGTAGTGCTGGATAATTGCGACCCAGCCGCCATCAGCTTCACGGTTTGCGAACTTGCCCGCCTGAATGTCCTCGAAATCGATCTTCTCGTAACGGTTCTCCGGAGAGGAGTAGGCGGCGCCCAGGAAGGAGCGCATTCCCATCTTCGGTCCGGTGGACGGATCCGGATTGCTGTCGCGAACCAGTTGACCGATGAAGCGGGCGCTGACCGCGTTGCCGCTGTCGTTGGCGAGCAGGTAAGACACGTTCACTGCGTAGTCGTCACGCTTGAAGGTAAAGCGCTTGATGATATCGACGCCATTGACGGTGGCGGTCATGTCCACCTGCAGCTCATTCTGGCCGTCGACCATGCGATATTCAGTCTTCTCCGGGGAGAAGGAAATACGACCGGAGTTACCGTCCAGCTGCAGGCCGGAACGCGCCACGTAGCTCAGTGTATTGTTGTCAGCCAACAGCACATAGGGCCGATCACCGTCCTGACTCATCAGGTGCTCGGGCAGTGCAGCATAGACGACGTCGCCACCCTCTGGATCAATGCGTACATCAAGTACGTCGGTGATGACTGCTACCAGGTCGCGGGTGTCGGTTGTTGCAGCTTCTGTTGCAGCTTCGGTTCCCGGGAGCTCATTGCTGACAGTATTGCCAGAGGAGTCTGGTGCGGTGAGGCTGTTGGAAGAGTCTTCCTGCTGCGGGGCGGCATTACTGGTAATGGCCGGAGCGTCCGGCGCAGAGGGAAGCTGACCATAATCCTGGTTCCACTGCACCATGATCAGGTAAGCGAGCACCGCCAGGGGGATCAGCAAAAGTAGTCGTTTTACGTCCATGAGGGGTCTGCCCGATGGGAAGTGAACAATCCAGTGGCGTCCGTCTGGGCGCCGACGCCTGGGAGAAATACACCAAAGCCTGCCAGAGGCAGGCCAGGGTCCGTACGCAAACATTCTGCGATGAGTGAGGTGACGTCAATGCTATCGACGTTGGGCTCGTACATGCGCATAGATGGTGTCATCGCATCGATGGGATGCCGCACAGCTTTATCCGCGGCGCTGGTGAGCGGCGGAGGAGTGGGAGGCCGTCGAGGAGCGAGAGGGTCGGGTCGACTTCTCGGCCTCGCGCTCGAGGCGGCGCCACATGCCGAACAGCTGACGATGCAAGGTGTCGTTGTCGACCTCGTTGACGCCACGTCTTGCCAGCAGAACGATATCCACACCGGGAAGTCGATGCTGAGAATGGCGTACGGATTCGCGGGCCAGTCGCTTGAGACGATTACGATCAACAGCCCTGCGTACGTTCTTCTTGCTGAACACCAGGCCAAGGCGCGGGTGCCCCAGGTCATTAGGGGTAGCCAGCGCCATCAGGCCCTTGCCATGGACCTTGTATACTGCAGTGTCAAAGACACGGCGGTAATCCCCGGCAGTCAGCAAGCGATAGTGCCGGGGAAAGGTCAGACAGGTCATATTTGACCTGCGATCAGGCACTCAGGCGCTTGCGGCCCTTGGCACGGCGACGTGCCAGAACGGCGCGGCCGTTTTTGGTGGCCATGCGAGCACGGAAGCCGTGCGCGCGCTTGCGCTTGAGAACGCTCGGTTGGAATGTGCGCTTCATAACTCGTTAATCCTGAATGGTTTTTTGGATCGGGTAGACAACCAAAGGAGCCCGAATTGGCAACGGGCTCCTCGGGGGTATTCGGTTCAAGACCGGACATTCTAGTGATTTCAAGCCTTACGCGCAATTGCTGAGCGCATTTTTACCTCGACACCCTCTTTCCGAGAGCAGTTTGACGATGAGTCGAGGGGTATAGCTCTCGCCCCTGGCAACGACATTGGGGAAGCCGCTCAAGCTAGCGGACCTGGAGCGCGGAGTGGTTGGTGATGTATTCGTATGACCATAGTAATTACTAATCTAAAGTATTGAATATACTTGTGATTATTACTGGGGATAGTTTTTGTGGATAACCGTAAAAGTTTCTTTTAATTCAACATGCTGCATTGCA